>JBKDYW010000319.1:0-6262 GCA_046308575.1 Verrucomicrobiota bacterium | reverse complement strand
AACATTGCTCCCTCTTTGCGCTTTCCCGATGCCGCATTTCCATTCACATCCTCGTGCGTGTCTTTGCCTGTTTTTGAAATTGCCAACGCCTTGCGTGCCGCTGTCACTTCCAGCGATCGCGCGCGGGTGCTGCTGAAAGCTCCGACCGGTTCCGGCAAGTCGACGGAAGTGCCCGGCATGCTGCTTGATGCAGGTGTGGAGGGCATGATTCTCGTCGTTGAGCCTCGACGCATGGCAGCGCGACTGCTTGCTGGATGGGTGGCGAAACAACGTGGCACGAGTGTTGGGCGCGAGGTTGGTCATGCGGTGCGCTTCGATTCGAAGTATGGAAATGAAACGAAAATTCTCTACCTCACCGACGGCGTGTTCCAGCGCTGGATCCAGGATGATCCGCAGCTTGATGGCATTGGCGCGGTGATATTCGATGAATTCCATGAGCGCCGTCTCGCGGTCGATGTCGCGCTCGCACGCTGTCTCAATCTGCAGGATGGTCCGCGCCCGGATTTGCGAGTGGTGGTGATGTCGGCCACGCTTGAAACAGCAGGCTTGGCCGATTTTCTCGCGCCCGCTGTCACGCTCGAAGCCGGTGGCCGCACCTATCCGGTCGAGGTTTTTTATCGTCCGGAAAAAGTTACTACCCATGACCACCGTGGTGGCCCGCCGCGTGAGATTCCGATCTGGGAAAGGATGGTCAGCGTGTGTCGCGAAGCGATGTCGATGAGCGATGTGGGAAATATCCTGATGTTTTTGCCGGGCACTCACGAGATTCGCAAAACCATCGAGTTGCTCGAGCAGGGATCGACAACACGCGGCTGGGATGTGTTTCCGCTTTACAGCACCTTGCCACCAGTCGCGCAGGAAGCGGCGATACGCCCCGGTGACAAACCAAAAATTATCGTCGCCACGAATGTCGCCGAAACATCGCTTACCATCGACGGCGTTCGCACGGTGATCGATTCCGGCCTCGCGCGCATCGCATCGTTTGAACCGCGCCGTGGTATCAACACACTGCTTGTGAAAAAAATCTCACGCGCCGCCGCCGAGCAACGCGCGGGTCGCGCCGGTCGCACCGCTCCTGGTCGTGCGTTCCGCCTGTGGAGCGAACCCGATCACGCGCGCCGCGCAGAATTCGAATCACCCGAAGTTCGTCGCGTCGATCTCGCCGAAGCGGTACTCATGCTCAAAGCCGCGGGCGTGCATGAAATTCGTGATTTCCGTTGGTTCGACGCGCCCACCGAAGAGGCACTCGTTCGAGCCGAGCATCTGCTTCACGACCTCGGCGCGCTCGATGAAACAGGCGCGCTCACCGACGAAGGAAAAAAAATGGCGGCCTTGCCACTCGAGCCGCGATTCTCGCGACTCATGCTGGCCGGTCACGAACATGGATGCGTCGCCGAGACTGCCTTCATCGCCGCCGCCGTGCAGGGCGAAGGTGTTTTCACCAACAAACGCGGCGGTGTCGGCCGCAAGGACTTCATCTTCGCCGATGATCACTCCGACTTCGCGGGTGAATGGCGTGCATTCGAATCGGCCGCCGCAATGAACTTCGATCCGCAGCGCTGCGGGCAGGTCGGCATCCTTGCGCGTGGCGCGAGAGAGACCGCGCAAGGCTTCGACCGCCTGCGTTCGATCGCCGAGAGTCACGGTTGGACTTTCCAAGCCATCGATTTCACGGCTCATCACGAGGCGATCGGCAAAGCGATGCTTGCAAGCTTCAGCGACCAACTTGCGATCCGCTTCAACCAAGGCACGCTTGCCTGCCGCCTGATCGGCAATCGACGCGGAAAACTCGACGAGGAATCCTGCACAAAAAATGCCGCCGCATTCGTTGCTGCGGAAATCACCGAAGTCGAGGCGCGCGAAGTCATTGTCCACCTGCGCCGTGCGACAGCGATCGATCCGGCCTGGCTCGCAGAACTTTTTCCCGATGAAATTTCCAGCAGCAAAGGTGTCGCATGGGACGACACGCGCCGCCGAGTCATTTCGCGCGAGGAAACCCACTTTCGCGATCTCGCTCTCGAATCAAAGGAAAGCGATCACGGCGTGAACACCGATCAAGCCGCGGCATTGCTTGCAAAGCATGTCCTGGAAGATGAGCTCACGCTCAAAAATTGGGATCACCAGGTCGAGCAATGGACCGCGCGATTGCAGTTACTCGGTCAGCATATGCCAGAGCTCGGCATGCCCGGGTGGTCGGATGAAGACCGCGCCGATGCGATCGCGCAAATCTGCCATGGCGCACTAGCCTACAAGGATATCAAAGACGCCCCAGTTTGGCCGGTGCTGCGCGAGTGGCTCAATCACAGCCAGCGTGCGGCACTCGATGCATATTGCCCGGAGCGCATCACGCTCGCCAACGCGCAATCGGCAAAAATCACCTATGAGGCCGGTCGCGACCCTTTCATTTCCGTTCGCATCTCACATCTTTTTGGCGTTTGGGAAACTCCCACCATCCTCAACGGCCGCCTGCCATTGCTGGTGCACATTCTCACACCGGGGCAAAAACCATGGCAGATGACCAAGGACCTGAAAGGTTTCTGGTCAAGCGGCTACGCGCAGATGAAAAAAGAAGTCGCCGGCCGCTACCCGAGACATCCATGGCCCGACAACCCGCGCGATTACAAACCCGCGAAGTGATTCACTGCGCGGTGATGAAATAAAAATTCCAATCCATTTCCATGTTCCGCCTCTTGCTGTTCTTTTCGCTTCTACCACTCGCACTGGCATTGATCGCGCGCTGGTGGTTCGGCACACGCGTCCTCGCATCATACGGCAAGCGCATGTGCCGCTGCGACCTCAAGCTCTGGAAACCCGCACCCGGTGATGAAAATCTTATTCATCGCGCTGATGAAACAGCGTCGGAATTTGGAAATCAGCTTCGCCGCAAAGCCCTTCACGAGTGGCGGGAGAGCGACCCGAAATCCGCCAACTCGCGCGAGCATTCACGCCGCTTTGGCATCGCCGTGCCACCACTCGGCGCAGTCGTGGCGGTGCTCGCGGTGATCGCCGGAAAAATCCCAGTGCTCGGAGCTATTGCGATTTTCATCGCCGCCGTCGCGCTCTCCGCCGTGTTGGGAATTCTTGCACTTCCACCCGAACTCAGCGCGATCGCCAGAAGCTCGAAGCGCATCCGCGATCAGCGCGCGTTTTCATCATCCGAAGACAACGAGGCCATCGCCCGCTGCGCCAGCGCACACGCATGGGAGCAGGCTCTGCCGCCGGTCCTGCGCATGTTGCAAAAACGCTGAAACTTCATAACGCTTGAACCACACCCGCGATGGCTTATGGGTTGCACATGAAAATGAAGGATTTCAACACCTCATCCATCGACCGCAGGAGCTGGCTCAAATCCGCCGGATTCGTCAGCGCGGCATCATTTCTTTCTGGCACACGCGCTGCCGCAGAAGAAAAAAAGACGCCTGCTAAAAAAGTCCGCGGAGTAGTCTTCATGGTTTCCGATGGCATGAGCCCCGGTGTCCTGAGCCTCGCCGAGGCCTACTCACAGCTCACGCGTCAACGCACGACGCAGTGGTGGCAATTGCTCAACACTCCATCCGCCACGCGCGGGCTGATGGACAACGCATCGGCCAACTCGCTTGTCACCGACTCGGCAGCGGCCTCATCCGCATGGGGTGGCGGACAACGCGTCAATAACGGTTCGATCAATGTGAAACCGGACGGCAAGGAAATCACACCCATCGCCGCCCTCTTGCGCAAAAAAAATGCGGCGATCGGTTTGGTCACCACCGCGACCGTCACGCATGCCACACCCGCGGGCTTCGCCGCATCGATCGAATCACGCAGCGACGAGCAACTCATCGCGCCGCAGTACCTTGAGCGCGTCGACATCATCCTCGGCGGTGGCTCGGGATTCTTTGATGCCAAACAACGAGGAGACCAACGAGACCTCGCGGGCGATTTCAAAAATTCCGGCTACGAAGTAGTTTCCGATCGCGACCAGTTGCTTGCGGCAAAAAGTGCGAAAATTCTCGGCACCTTTACCAAGGGCCACCTGCCCTTTTCCATCGACCGCGATCATGATGCCTCGCTTGCCGCATCGGTGCCGAGCCTTGTAGATATGACCCAAGCAGCGCTCGGCCGTTTTCTCGCCGGGGACAAACCATTCCTGCTGCAAGTCGAAGGCGCTCGCATTGACCATGCCGCTCATTTGAATGACATCGGCGCCTTGCTTGGCGATCAAATCGCTTTCGACGACGCAGTCGCCGCCGTGCTCACAATGACCGCCAAGCACGACGACATTCTCGTGGTGGTCACCAGCGATCATGGAAATTCCAATCCCGGACTCAATGGCATGGGCGATGGCTACAAGGAATCCAACCAGCACTTTCAAAACATCGCGCGCTTCAAGGCATCGCACGAACGCGTCTTTGGCGAATGGAATGCCAAGCCCAACGGTGATGCCGAAACCATCAGCGCGCTGGTCGCCGAACACCTTGGATTCGACCTCAAAAAATCCGAAGCCGAAGCACTCATCGCAATCCTGCACAAAGAGAATGTCGTTGAGTGGAACCACCAACTAGAGAAACCCGAAGGCCTGCTCGGGCAGTTTGCCGGCAACCACACCGGCATCGGTTGGACCGGCACCACGCATACCTCCGACCCGACCCTGCTCTCGGCGATTGGCCCTCAGTCGTCGCGTTTTTCCGGTATCATTCGCAACTCGGATGTCTTCGGCCACCTGATGGAATTGCTCGGATGATGCACCGGGCGTGGGATGATGTTGCAAATCACCCGCCCATGCCTCAGGAAATGCGCACATGACCGGCAAGGAAATCAAGGAAGCGCTCGATCGCTTCAATGTGCTGCCCAGCAAACAGATGGGGCAGAATTTCCTTATCGATCCGAACATGGCGCGATGGATCGTCTCGCAGCTCGATCTCGCGGAAAACGACACCGTCGTCGAAGTCGGCCCAGGCACCGGCGCTCTCACCGAGCACATCGTCGGCGTGGCAAAGCGCGTGATCCTCATCGAATTCGATGCCCGCCTCGCAGCCTTTCTCAAAGACCGCTTTGCCGGTGAGGCCTCGGTCGAGGTCCACCACGCCGATGGCGCGCGCTTCGATGTGCGGCAACTTTTCCCCCATCGGCCGCTCAAGTTTCTCGGCAACCTCCCGTATTCATGCGGTGGTGCGATCCTCAAAAATTTGCTCAGCCGACCACACCCGTTTCAACGCGCGGTGATCATGCTGCAAAAGGAAGTGATCGACCGCCTCGCGGCGACTCCCGGATCGAAAGACTATGGCATGCTTTCCCTTCGCACGCAGGTCGACTGGATCGTCGAACCGCAACGCACCGTGCCACCTGAGGCGTTTCACCCGCGTCCTGCGATTGACTCGACTGTGGCGATCATGCGCCCACGGACGGAAGGTCTTCCCGCATTCGATCGACGGCTCTTCGATGAATTGCTGCGCCGCGGGTTCGCCCAACGCCGCAAGCAGTTGAAAAAACAACTGCCAGACGGTGTCGATTGGGAAAAAATTTCACAGAAGCTTGGCGTCCCCACCACCGCTCGCGCGGAAGAACTCGATCTCACCAAGTGGATCGCGCTCACCCGCGCCTGCGACACCCATCCGCTCAAAGACCTGCCTCAGAAGTCGGGCGAGATTTTTGATGTCGTCGATGAACATGATGAGGTCACCAGCCAAGCCACGCGTAGCGAAGTGCACGCGCAAGGTTTGTTGCACCGCGCGGTGCATGTCTTGGTCTTCAACAAGCGCGGCGATGTCTTGCTGCAGCAACGCTCGATGCTCAAGGATGCTCATCCGGGCGTGTGGGACTCGAGCGTCTCGGGACATCTCGATGCCGGCGAAGCTTACGAAACGGCGGCCGTTCGCGAGCTAGCCGAGGAAATGGGCATCGAAGCAAAATGCCCACCCACCGAAATCGCGCGCCTCAAACCCTCCGCCGCCACCGGCTGGGAACACATCCGCCTCTACCGCTACGAACACCAAGGCAACATCCGCTTTCCCGCTGCGGAAATCGAATCCGCCATGTGGCTTCCTCTTTCCGTGCTCGAAGCATGGATCAAGGCCCGCCCCGAAGATTTCGCATCCGGCTTCCTCGAATGCTGGAAGGCCTCGCAACGATAGGGCGATGCGGCCCATCATTTTCCCAGACGCATATCGATCATCCGCAAAGTCACGCGCATCGAAATATCAAGCGACTCGGGTGAGATGATGCTCAGATTATCTCCAGCCGTGTGCCACCATCCGCTGCGGGTGAAATCACCAATGATGTCGAC
>JBKDYW010000318.1:0-2105 GCA_046308575.1 Verrucomicrobiota bacterium | reverse complement strand
CCGATCAGGTGCGTCGCAAGGTTCGACGAGGTGTACCAGCGTTTGATGGAATTTTGAAATTCGAATCCCTGCAAACAGTTGCGGTCGATGGTTTCGCGGAGTCCATCGGCGATGTCTTCCGGCAGATCCTTGGCGAGCGGAAACCAATAGCCTTTGTTTTTCTGGATCTTGTCCATCAATTCCGCGCGCTTCATGCCAAGCGGCCTCGCCAACACGCTCACGGCGTATTCCCGATGCTTGCGCACGATTTCCTCGCCGGTGTCGCGCTCAAGGATTTCCCCGCGCAGGCTGACAATTTGCCTCCGCCGCGCGGCCGAGTCCAATCGATCCCAGCCTTCAGTCGCGCTCAGCTCCTTGCAGGCAAGACCATAACTCGCCTGCTTCGGGTCATCGAGATGCTTGCGATCAAGGAAAAGCGTCGAAACAGGAATGCTCTTGGCGATCGGTTCCTCGCGGCTATCGACAATCATGCCACGCACCGCCGGAAGTTTTTCGATGCGGTGAAACGCCTTGCGCGAGCTCTCCGCATAACGCTGGCGATCGACCAGCTGAATCTGCACCAGCCGCCACGAGAGCACACTCAACCCGATCACAAGGATCGTTAGAAGGGCGATGCAGCGGGCTTGGAACGGGGAAGTCACGAATCAGGGTGCGGCGGACGCGACGGCGCGCGGGTCGGCGGGAGCAGGATTGACCTCTTCGACAACCGCGCTGGAAATTGGAATGAGGTCGGATCCGTTTTCGGAAAGTTGTTTGCGGATCACGAAGCGGTTGAGCAATTGGTCCATGCGCATTTGTGATGTGCGCATGTCGAGGCGGTATTGCTCAATGTTACGCTCGATCGCATCGAGTTCGCGGCTAACTTGCACCTGACGGTTTTTGTAATAGGCGTGGAGCACACCGCCGCCGGCGATGAGGGCGGCGGCAAGAATGAGGGTGGCAAATACCGAGACGGGCGTGCGTGTTTCGTTGCGGCGACGGTTCATGGCGTTGTTTCCAGAAGGCGGGCGACTCGCAGCTTTGAACTGCGCGACCGCGGGTTGGTGGATATCTCCGCAGCGCCGGGCGCGATGGCCTTGCGTGCGAGGAGTTCAAACTGAAGGTCGGGATTCGGACGCGGCGCGGGCCAACCCGGCTCGTCAATCATCGGCGTCGAACGATGACGCAAATAGCGTTTCACCATTCGATCCTCAAGGCTGTGGAAAGTGATCACCAAGAGCCTGCCGCCCGGCTTGAGCACCTGCGGCACGGCAGCCAGCGCGGTAGCGAGTGATTCGAGCTCTTCGTTGACCGCCATGCGGATCGCTTGAAACGCGCGCGTCGCGGGGTGGATGCGACCTTGGCGACCGACTGCCGCCTCGATGCACGACGCGAGCTCGAGTGTGGTGGCGAAAGGTTTCACTTCGCGTTGTTTCACAATGGCCGCTGCGATGCGCCGCGCTTTCGGTTCTTCGCCAAACTCAAACAATATGCGCGTGAGCTCGGCCTCGCTCGATTGATTCACCAACTCCGCTGCGGTGCGCGGACTCGATGGACCCATCCGCATGTCGAGCGGACCTTCGCGCATGAATGAAAATCCACGCGCGGCGGAATCCAACTGACGCGATGAAACCCCCAAATCCAGCAGCAAGCCATCCGCCTTGCGTCCGGCCTTGATCGCTGGGATCTCGAGCAAGTTGGAAAAATTTCCCTCCCAAGTCGAAAAGCGCGATCCGTATTCGGCCAACTTTGCACGCGTGTGCTCGAGTGCTTCGGGATCGCGATCGACACCCAACACTTCGGCACCGGCCTTGAGAAACATCTCGCTGTGACCACCACCGCCCAGCGTCGCATCGATAATGAAATCGCCAGGCTTGGCATTCATCCACTCGGCGATCTCTGTCGGCAACACCGGCAGGTGATACCCACCCTTGCCCTGCGCTTCACTTGGCTCATTGGCCTCGCTCATCACGACGCATGAAGCCTGCGCAGCGGCACGCGGAGTTTTGCGCGAAACATCGCGCGATTCGGAAAGCCACGATAGCCGCGCGGACAACCAGCCGGAAGCCGCGCGAACCATCGTATCAAGAGGCGCCGGATGCTCCGTCCCGGGAGATCGCGGTTGC
>JBKDYW010000317.1:0-3246 GCA_046308575.1 Verrucomicrobiota bacterium | reverse complement strand
GCCGGGCGCTCACCGCTTGCTAAGAGCTTATGCGCTAATCTTTGACGACATCTAAAAAGCTTCTTGTCAACCCGCTCTCGTAGACCTATGTCGATGTGCATCCTTACACTTTGCTTGGACCAAAAAGTGAACGGCGGTCACCAGCTCCTCGGGCGAAGCGAGTTTTTTAAGCAACTCGATTTCAACTTGGCCACTTCGGAATATAGGCATGTTCTATTTTACTGAACGTATTTTGAACGACGTGTCATTCTATTGCAATAAGACCCTAACAGTCTAACAGCATTCACGCCACGTCCCTCCCGAGAAGCCGTGGCTCAGGGGGGGGCGCATGCGCGGTATCTTCCGCATCCCTGCGCCTCTGCGGGGAATAAAATCCCGAGCCACTATCTCCCAGCTCCTAGTCCCTATTCATAACCAGGGTCAGTTCTTGGATTTAAGTGCCTGTTCATGCTTCTTCAGTTGTCTTGCAGCTTTGGGCTCCTTGGGCATCCGGTTCACATGTTGGCTCATCGACGCAGGATGGCCCATTGCTAGGCGTTCGGTAATCCACTGGTTGCTTACCGAGGCCCGGCGTTTCACCAACGCGGGGCACACCGCCTTTCTGGGATCACAACCGATCCTCGCCCTGCTGCGCTGCCCCCCATTCGCGCGTCACGCAGTGGCTCCGTTTTTCGGTACCGCTTCAGGCAAGAAATAACCCGCTGGCATTGCCCCAAAAATCAGCTATCCTACGACCATGACACAAGTCACAGCCTTACTCAAGGAGGCATCGAAGCTCGATCTCCCAGAGCGGACTGAACTTGTATCGTCGCTGCTGGAAGATCTAGACCCCGAACCGCATTACGTCAGTGACGGGGAGGTTTTGGAGCGTCTGGAAGAACTGAGGTCCGGCAAGGTCAAGGGTCTCTCCGAGGAAGAATTTTGGAAGGCATGCGGTCGCCCATAACAGATGCATGTTGTCAGACATCCGAGGCTGGCAGACGATCCTCGCCCTGCTGCGTTGATCGGCGGATCGCGCGCGGCATAGAGGATGTTTGACGCGCTGATTCATTCCTCCCATCCTCGGCCATGGACTGGATCACGGTGATTTGGTCGGCGGCCGCCGGTGCTTGCCTCATTCTTGGCCTCACCCAGTTCGTCGTCTGGTGCGGCAGAAAACATGCGTGGGAAAACCTGTGGTTCTCCGTCACCACCGTCGGCGTGATCGGGCTGATCGCATGCGAGCTGCTGACGATGAAGGCGGCCTCTGCCGCAGAATACGCCAACACCGTTCGTTGGGCGCACCTGATTTTCCTCATCGTCTGCGGCGGCATGCTCGGCTTTGTGCACAGCCATTTCGGCACCGGCCTGCGCTGGCTTTTGCAACTCGCCCTCGGCCTGCGCGTCGCAGCAGTGATCGCCAACTTCACCACCGGAGCCAACCTCCACTTCAAGTCGGTCGATAGCCTCCAGCAAATCGAAGTCCTCGGCCAATCGGTCAACATTGTCGGCACATGGCAAGCAAACCCATGGGTCATCCTCGGCCAACTTGCCTCGCTCGTGATGCTCGCCTACATCATCAACGCCGCATGGCGCATGTGGCACTCGGGCACCCACGACGCACGCAGACGCGCGATCACACTCGGCGGCAGCCTCACGATTTTCATCGCACTCGCCGCCATCCTTGCCGGCCTCGTCGCCGCAGGAGTGCTGAAAATTCCGCTCCACACGAGCCTGCCGTTTTTTTGCATGATCCTCGCCATGGGTTACGAACTCAGCCGTGAGGTGCTGAGATCCGATCGCCTCGCACAACAACTTCGCACCAACCAACTCGAACTCGCCCACCTCTCACGCGTCAGCGTGCTCGGCGAAATGGCCGGCGCACTCGCCCACGAAGTCAATCAACCGCTCGCCGCCATCCTCAGCAACGCACAAGTCGGCAGCCGCAGCATGAACAAAGGCGAACCGGATCTCGTCGAAATCCACGCCATCCTCGACGACATCGCCAACGATGCAAAACGCGCCGGCGGCATCATCCACGGCATGCGCGCGATGCTCAAAAAAGATCAGCCGCCAGACCCCCACCCGCTCCCAGTCAACCCAACCATCCACCAAGTCCTTGCCATGCTCCAAGGCGAGATCTCATCACGCGGCGTGACGATCGAACTCGACCTCGAAGAACCGCTGCCCCACACGCATTTTAACCGCGTGGAACTCCAACAGGTGCTCATCAACCTCGTGATGAACAGCCTCGATGCCATGAAACAAAATCCGCGCGGCGCGCAGTTGAAAGTCAGCACCGCTCGCGATGGCAATCATGTCGCGATCACCATCCACGACTCCGGCCCCGGCATCGCAGCCGACATCATGCCGCAACTTTTCGATCCGTTTTTCTCAACCAAACCCGGCGGCCTCGGCCTTGGCCTGCCGATCAGCAAAAGCATCGCCGAACACTTCGGCGCCCAACTCCACGCCACCAACCACCCGCACGGCGGCGCGATGTTTGAACTCCGCATGCAAAGCGCCGACGCGCTTTCAGAAAAGGCTGAAACGCCAAGCAATCCCAACAAGCCATGAGCGACACTACCCCCACGGTCTTCATCGTCGACGATGACCACTCGGTCCTGCGCAGCCTCTCGCGCCTGGTGCGCCAAGCCGCTTACAAACCCGTCACCTTTTCCTCCGCCGATCATTTCCTCGACGCCATCGCACACGCGCCGATCCAACCCGCCTGCCTGCTGCTCGACCTCCACCTGCCCGGCATGAACGGACTCGAAGTGCAAAAACACCTCGCCACCATTCCCGCCGCTTGCCCGATCGTGTTCATCAGCGGCAACGCCACCATCCCCGCCACCGTCCAAGCGATCAAAAATGGTGCCGTCACTTTTCTCGCCAAACCCTTCGACCACGACGACCTCCTCAAATCGATCGAAGAGGCACTCGAAAAACACCGCGCGCAAATCCGCGAACTCACGCAGACCGGCTCAATCCACGATCGCATCGCCAGCCTCACCGAGCGCGAACGCGAGGTCATGGCATGGGTGATCTCCGGCACCCTCAACAAACAAATCGCCGCCCAACTCGGCATCGTCGAAAAAACCGTGAAAGTCCACCGGGCAAGGGTCATGGAAAAAATGCAGGCCGCCTCGGTCGCCGACCTCGTGAGGCTCTGCGTGGCCGCCGGTTTCGAATCCGCAAAGGCGTAAGGCGCGCTTATTGGACCAAAGTCCAATGGTGGGAGATGCTAGGGACTGCCATCATGAAAGA
>JBKDYW010000316.1:0-8492 GCA_046308575.1 Verrucomicrobiota bacterium | reverse complement strand
GAATTTCAGCTTTTTAGATTTTCATCATTACAGCTTTTAGCAAAAAATCTCCCCTTTTCCCCCGCAACCCCCTTTTCCCCTTCTCAGACCGGCTCCCCAGTGTATTCTCCGCCTTAGGTGAAAAAGCAATTTCCTAGCATTCAACGGAATTTCGATTGCTCTGGATGATAACCAGTCGCTCGGAAGCGGGTTTGAGCAGGTTTCGCTTGCGCTCAGTGGTCGGCCGCAAGGAACTTATACTGTGGGGATTCGTGTGAGGGATGATGAGAGTCGATGGAGCAATCCCTCACTTCGTAGGTTTACGATTCTTTCCTCTGGAGTCGTAACCGAAACCGCGGCGATGGTTGAGGCGAGTACAAACTCGGCTGATCAGGCCCCAGCCTTCACGGGTTGGTCTCTTTCCTTGGGAGCGTTTGCCGGGAATCAAGTCACCCTGAATGCAGGTGGACTCTCCCTTATCTACACCCGGCGCACTGGTGAAACGAACGCTGGTTTTGTGAGAAGAATACGCGCAGCGCTGGAGGGCAACGCGTACATCAATAGTCGATTCACTATCGGCCCCATGTCGGCCGAGGCTTTCACCCTCACAGCCAAGATGGCAGGTTCTAGCGTGGAATTCCCGTTGAGTTCCGAGGGCTTGCAAGTCACGCGAACAGCGGACGGTACTTTAGGATCGGATGGCAGGAAGATCATCGCGGCCGAGTATTTTTGGGATCTTGATCCCGGCAAGGGTTCAGGCACTCCCATCTCCATTTCGACAAGTGGCAATGATGCCACCTTTTCGACGCAGAGCCTGTCACTTTCAGATTTGTCGGGCGGAAATCACCGTCTCGGGATACGATTCAAGAACGCGGCGGGACGATGGAGTAATCCTGTTTACCGTGGGCTTTCCAGTTTCGTCCTCTTTGGTGAGCAAGACACTACTCCGCCTGTGCTGACATTAACGGGTGCATCCATCATGTCGTTGACCCAAGGTGCTGTTTTCACTGACCCAGGAGCAACGGCGATTGATGGGGTGGATGGAAACATCTCAGCCAAGGTGGTGGTAACCATATCAGTCGACCCATCGCGAGCTGGCATGCAGACGATTGAATACGCTGTGGTAGACCGAGCGGGCAACACCGCTAAAATCCAGAGACAGGTGGATGTGACTGCGGTTGTTCCCAGTCCTGATTACAATTCCAACACCATGCCCGATTGGTGGGAAGATCAGTATTTTAGCGGGCAGACTCCGACTTCAACTGCTGATGCAGATGGCGACGGGACATCCAACCTCATGGAATATCTGGCCGGGACTAATCCTAAAAATTCAGGCTCAGTTTTTCGCCCGATCGGCAACCCCCTTTTCCCCTTCTCAGACCGGCTCCCCAGTGTATTCTCCGCCTTAGGTGAAAAAGCAATTTCCTAGCATTCACCTCACGCATAAACCGATCGGCCAGACCCGGAACATTGACCGAGCCGGTCTTGAGCCGCTTGATGGCGACTTGCCGCCGCATCACCCGGTGCACCGCGAGAAAGACTTCCCCCATTCCGCCAACCCCGAGCCGATCGGTCAGAATGTAGTCACCTAGCAGAATCCCACCTGGTCCATCCTGTTCCAACACCTCGATCTGGAAATCGGACAAGCGGCCGAGTTGTTTGAGCCTCTCCAGTGCGTCGGACGATGACTCCATCGGCTCCCGACGAGCGTTTTCGCCACTCCCACTGTCGGACGGGGCGAACTGGCTGGCGTCATCCTTGGACAGGATTCCGCTGTCGACCAGCGTCTGAATGAGATCGTTCGGACTTGGCGGCATGGGGAAGGTCGGCAGTTTTCGGTGGGATCAGGCTCGGCTCGATTTTGGAAGAACCGTTTCGAATATCGGCTGCCAGGAGTCCGGCTGCAAGGAAATTGGTTTTGAGCAGAAGGCCGCTGCCCAAGGTCATGGCTACGCAATGATCCAGATCGCCCACAACTATCAGGCCGGCACCGGCGTGGAGAAGAACATCACCACAGCAAAGGAATGGTTTCAAAAGGCGCAAGCAGCTTCTGACTTTGGATCCGCCAGGCGAATCCCCCCCCTATAACTGCCGTCGGCCCCCTTCGCTATTGCACATCCCGCCAATCTTTGTAAAAGCAGTCCGACCCAATCCACCCCACACTCCCCACTCGTTCTGTTCATCCAGAAGTCCTGTCGAAACCAACCATTATAATCCCTTCCCATGAAAGCCTGGTTCTACATCGATTCCGAAAACCAACAACATCAAGTCACTGAAGAGCAATTGCAATCCCTGGCCGATGGCGGTGCCATTCGCCCCGCCACCCTTGTCTGGACGGAGGGACAGGAGGGGTGGGCACCTGCCTCCCAGATACTGCCCATCCTTTTCCAAAACCCCGCCGGTGCCCAGCCACCGTCCCTGCCCGCTGGAGGTCCGCCCGCCATGCCAATGCGCTCCCATGACGTCGATTACGAGATCCATGGCAATGAAATGCAGATCGTGGAGATCGAACTCGATCCCGGTGAGACGGTCATCGCTGAAGCCGGCGGCATGAACTATATGGAGGATGGTATTAACTTCGAGACCAAGATGGGCGACGGCTCCAATCCCAATGCAGGCGGTCTCATGAACGTGCTCAAAAACGTGGGCAAGCGCATGCTCACGGGCGAGTCCATCTTCATGACTCACTTCACCAATCGCGCTCACGCTGGCAAGAAGCGTGTGGCCTTTGCCGCACCCTATCCAGGCAAGATCATCCCGCTCAAACTCAGTGACTACGGTGGCCAAATCCTGTGCGAAAAAGACGCCTTTCTCTGCGCCGCCTACGGCACCGCTGTCGGCATCGCTTTTCAAAAGCGCTTCGGAGCCGGTCTCTTCGGCGGTGAGGGCTTCATCCTTCAGAAGTTGCAGGGCGATGGCTTGGCCTTCATCCACGCGGGCGGCACCATCATCAAGAAGGAACTCAAGGGCGAGACCCTGCGCGTGGACACCGGCTGCCTCGTCGCCTTCACCAATGGCGTCAGCTATGACATCCAGCGCGCGGGCAACCTGAAGAGCATGTTCTTCGGCGGAGAGGGACTCTTCCTCACCACCCTCACCGGCCACGGCACCGTCTGGCTGCAAAGCCTGCCGTTCTCCCGTCTCGCCGACCGCATCCTGGCCAACGCCCCGTCCGCAGGCGGCAGTGCCACCGGCGAAGGCTCCGTCCTCGGCGGCATCGGCCGCATGCTCGGCGGTGATTGATCCCGGCGAATTTCGAAAGGCGTCAACTGTCAAATTTTCACTTTTGGTATCCTCCCCTTCGCGGAATGCCGCCGCCTCGTAACCAGGTGAATCCCTTGGGGGCCAGCTGGCGCTGCTTGACCACGAAGTGCGGCAAGCCCTCGAAGGTCATCTTCCGCACCGGTTGCGGAGTCGCTCCGTCTAGCAGCAGGAGTCCATTCCTCAGGCTTGGAGAATCATTCTGGCCTGCCGGAGATAGTCGTCCATATCGGCGGCCTTGTAGCGGTCGGGGACGAGGGATGGATAACTGCTGGTCGAGGCGGCGATGATGGATTGGGCGGCGCGTTTGCCGACGATGCCCTTGGAGGCGGACCAGGTTTGGAGGACATCCATGGTGCACGCCTCCGGGCGCTCGCGGCGCACGCTTTTGATCTCGCGGATGAGGAAGTCGATATCGCGGTTCGAATACCACGAAGTGGCTTCCAACACCTGCGGAAGTTCCTCATCGGAAAGCGTGAAAAATGGGGTCAGTGTGCAAATCTTGACAGAATTCACCTCTATCCTATCTTTGCAGCATGCCACGGAGCCTGCGTATCGAATTTCCCGGCGCCTTTTACCACGTGATGGCGCGTGGCAACCGACGTGAGACGATTTTCCATGATGACGACGACCGCTGTTTTTTCCTCGCCACCCTTTCCGAGGCCTGCGCGATGACCGGCTGGCGGGTTCATGCCTGGGTGCTGATGGGCAATCACTATCACCTTTTCATCCAAACGCCCGAGGCCAACCTGGTCGCCGGAATGAGCTGGTTGCAGAACACCGTCACCCGCCGCTACAATGTCCGGCACATGGCATGGGGCCGACTGTTTGGCGACCGCTACAAGGCGGTGCTGGTGGAGGGAGCCGACTTCTATCACTACCGGACGCTCGTCGACTATATCCACCTCAATCCGGTCCGGGCGCGATTGGTCGTGCCAAAGAAGAGCCAAAGCGTGCTGGACTATCCATGGAGCAGCGTGGCGGGCGGCTGGGCCTTGCCACCCGGAAAGCGTCCGAAATGGCTGGCTGCGGAGGAGGGATTGATGCGCTTCGATCTGCCAGACACGGTGGCCGGACGGCGGCGGATGGTGGAGCGCCTGGACCGCCGCGCGGTGGAGGAGGAGATCAAGACGTGTGGGATGCTGGTGGTTCAAGAGGATGTGGATGCCCGATGCAGCCATTTGCGGCGCGGTTGGTATTGGGGAAGCCAGGAGTTCGCCGGGAAGCTGCGCAAGCTTTCGGAAAAGCTGATGAAGGAACGCAAGAGATCATCGCGAGCTTATCGGAAGACCCCGCAGGTGACGGCGCACGGTGAGGAACAAGCGAAGCGCTGGCTGGCTGATGGCCTGAAAGCGGCGGGACTGATGGCAAAGGATCTCTCCGCTTTGAAGGGATCTGATCTGCGGAAGCTAGCCCTCGCTGAGCTGCTTTGGAAACGGACGACGGTTTCGCAGGAGTGGATTGCCGAAAAACTGTCGATGCGCAGCGCGGCGAATGTGAGCCAGCAACTGCGCCGGTTTGATCGAGCGAAAGCGAATGCTAAGCTGCCTATGGAATTGCAGAACCTCCTCAAGGATGCTTGGAATGCGCAAACATGACGGACATTTTGTCAATTTTTGCACACTGACCCCATTTTTCCCACTGACCCCATTTTTCCCATTTCCTAACCGCTGGATGACATGGGGTTGCGGGAGGAGGGCAAGCCTTAAGAAGATGGATCGCAATCAATCCCGCTCTGGCAGGAGCTCGAGCCATTTTGCGAGGGCGGTTTTGATTTTCGCGGCGTCGTGGCCGGGGTTGATTTCCCAAACGAGCGGGCAGTTTTTTGGAAAAAATTTGAACAGCTCGGCGTAATCGAGTGTGCCGGTGAAGGGTGGGCGGTGGTCGGATGCGGGCCATTTCACATCGTGGACGTGGGCGCCGATCAGGTGCGGTGAAATCGTCTCGAGCCACTGCGCGTGATCGAGCAGGCCGAGGTTGTGCTTGAGCTGCACATGGCCGAAGTCGTGCCAGTAGCCGATCCATGGATTGTCGGCGAAATGGTTTTGCAGCGCGATCATTTCGCGCTCAGTTGGCATGTCCTCGAAGCGTGAGCGCGATTCGATGGCGAGTTTCACGCCGAGCTCGGCGGCGCGTGTGGCGAGGGTGCCAAGTGATTCGATCGCTCGTTGGTAGTAGAGTGCTGAAATCTTTTCGCGTTTTTTGACGAACTGCAATTTGCGTTTGATGAAGGAGGGATCGTGCGGGCCCTTTTCCGAAAGCTGTGCGGTGAGTGCTTTGGTCCAGCGCTTGCGGTTCATTGGGACCGATCCCATGTGCAGGACGAGGTACTTCGCTTCAAACTCTGCGGCGCTTTCCAAACTTTGAAGCGTCATCGCCATCGCGCGTTGGCGGTCGGCCGGGCGGTGCGAGGTGTACTGATAGGCATCGGGCGAATCGATCATCACCTCGACGGGCGAGGGGAAAAAATTGTGAATGCCGGTGCAGGTGAAGAGTCCGCGTTTGTGGGCTTTGCGGATGCCGGGGAGTTTGGCAATGGTCATGCCGTGGGAGAGCTCGATGCGATCGAAGCCGAGGTCGACGATTTCCTCGATCATCGGCTCGCCATCGGTGTGGCGGTAGCTGTTCCAGCAGGTGGAGAAGGCGGTCATGCGGGCGGGTTTCGCTGCGGATTCTAGGCGGGCGGGAATGGCAGTGCATGCACAAAAAATCCGGCGGTGAAATTGCTCGATTCCGCTTGCGCGGTCCCAGATGCGGGTTTACAGCCTCGCCGTCATGCGTATCGCACCCGTTATTGGCGTCTGCGGCATAATTTTCTGCTCGTGCAGCGAAAAAAAAGAGGTCGTGGTGACCCAGACCCGCGCGCTTTCGACCCGCGACAAGCCCGCGATGCTCAACGCGACGAGCGATCAGCGTTTTCGTGATGCAAAGCCGAGCCCGGTGAAGGGCGAGACGCCACTCGGTTGGCTTGAATTGCCCCCCTCGCAGTTTCGTCAGCTCAATTATCGATTCGGCGAAAGCGGCCTGGGCGAGGCATGGGTGTCGATCGCATCGGGCACTGTGATGGATAACATCAACCGCTGGTTGGGACAGTTCGAGGTGGGAAAAATCAGCCCGCAAAATTTGGCGGAAATGCGCAAGGTTCCTGTGGCGGGATTTGAGGGCGTGTGGGTCGAGGCCGAAGGAACCTATGCCTCGGGCATGGGTGCCGGGCCCAAGCCGGGATACGCGCTGGCAGGTGTCGTGTGCGATGCCGGCGACCGCATTCTCACGGTCAAAATGGTGGGGCCGAAGGCGGAGGTCAAAGCGGCCGCAGCCACACTTGAGGCCTTTGTGAAGAGCTTGAAAATTGTCGATCAAAGCCCGCGCTGAAATCACTGGCATGACTGCATCCGACCCATCACCGAAACGCGAATCGAGAAGCTGGCTTAGCAAGGTATTTGATGTCTTGTCCGGCTTTGGCTTGGCGACGATCCTCTTGATCATCCTTGGCTTGCTGACCTGGTTCGCGACCTTGGAACAAATCGACAGGGGTCTTTATGCAACGCTGGAAAAGTATTTCGACTGGCGCACGCCATTTCTTTTGCCCGAAATCGGTGGCCGCATGGTGCCCTTGCCATTGCCCGGTGGTTATTGGGTCGGCGTTGTGTTGGTCATCAATCTCACGCTCGGTGGAGTGATTCGCATCCGCAAAGGATGGAAGCACATCGGCAACCTGATCTCGCACCTTGGTATTATTTTCATGCTGATCGCAGGCGGTGTGGCACACCACTTTTCGCAACGCGGAAACATGGCGGTGGGCGAAGGTGAGACCAATGACGCGGCGGAAGATTACTTCGAATATGTCGTCGAGGTCGCTGAGGTCAAAGATGGCAAGCCGGCAGACATTCATGTGATCGGCGGTCGCGACATTTCGAATCTCACGCGTGGCAAGCAGCGGATTTTCCGATTCCCGAACTTGCCCTTTGATCTGGAGATTGCTGGATACGAGATAAACGCATTGCCCGTATCGGTTGTTGAGCGTGCACCGAGCGGCAGTCCTTTGGTGGTAGATGGCTACTACCTCATGCCGCGGCCGGAGGAAGTGAATGCCGAGTCCAATACCGCGGCGTGCTACGCGCGGGTCATCAATCGTGATGGCAGCAAGCAGACGCCGTTCATTCTTGCGGGTGCGAGTTTCCATCCGTTCACCATCAAGCATGAGAACCGCGTCTTCACGGTCGACATGCGCAAACGCCTGTGGCCGATGCCATTCGCGCTGCGCTTAGATGAATTCAACGCCGAGTTTCACCCGGGAACAACCAGGCCTGCGAAATTTGTGAGCCATGTCACGCGCATCGAAAAAGGCGATGAATCGAAGGTGACGATTCAGATGAACGAGCCGATGCGCTATGAGGGGCTGACCTTTTTCCAAGCGAGTTACGGTCCGCCCGGCGCGGGTCCGGGGCAGAAGCTTTATTCGGTCTTCGAGGTTGTGCGCAATCCGGCCGACATGTGGCCCGAGTACAGCCTCTATATTGTCACCTTCGGCATGTTGGTTACATTCCTTCTCAAGCTTTTCACCTACCTCGGAACCACCAGCCGCAAGAAGAACCATGTCTGATCAACCATCGCGTGCAGGGCGCCGCATTGCGGCAGTGATCATTGCGGTCGGAGTGTGCGCCGCATTTTACAACATGCTCGTCGACATGATGCCGAAAGGCGGACTGCGCAGCGTCGAGGGCTATGTCCCGTGGTCGAAGGAAACCTTGCGCGAGGTTGAGACACTGCCTTTGCAGGATGGCGGACGAATCAAGCCGTTTGGTACTTATGCCGGATTCGCTATGCTGAGCATTCATGGTGCGCGGTCGATGAAACTTGCCGATGCCGAAGGCAAGGAATACCGCGTGAAGCCGACCGCGTGGTTGCTCGACATTCTTTTCCGTCCGCAGTTTGCAATGAAGCAACCGACCTTCCGCGTCGACAACTCGGCGGCGCTCGAGGCGATCGGCGTCAAACCTCGAGGCAAGCGCGATCGTTATTCTTATGAAGAACTTGAGCCTGGTCGTGAGAAGCTTGGCGAACTGGTGAAGGGCTTTGAGATGATCGAGGCGAAGAAGCGTGATCCGGTTCAAAACCAGCTCGCGGATCTATCGATCAACATGCGCATCTACGAAAGTCTGCTCGGCTATTTTTCCTTTGCGCGGGCGGGGGTGGTGCTGCCTGGATCCGGTGAGGCTGGTGGGCCTGACCGTCGTGCGGAGATGAGCGCG
>JBKDYW010000315.1:0-2341 GCA_046308575.1 Verrucomicrobiota bacterium | reverse complement strand
TTTTCAGAAATAAAATCGGAACATCAGCTCCAAGGGTTCGTCGTCGTATTCCTTGCGCAAGGCCTTAGGCATCGGCGGTATTCCGGCGTTGCGAATCGCGTTCAAGGTGAATCCCTTTTGAACCTCACCGGTCTCCATGTCACCCACGAATTGCACGGAGCGCACCTTGCCGCTGGTTTCGACAAAAAACCTCACGGTCAAAAATCCCGGCGTGATGAAATCCCGATGCCGCACGCAATTACGCTGCCACTCGATCTCGACCGCGCGACTGATCGCAGCCTGATAACGACCGAGCGGCGTATCGGCGACATCAAGCGAGCTTGGCCCGCTCCGCGAAATCGAACCGACCATCGCGGTCTTGCGCTGATTGCCGCGAAACTCTTTCTCCTTTTTCGGCTCGGGTTTAGGCTCTTCTTTTGGCTGAGGAATTTCCTTGGGTTTTTCCTCGGCGAGCGGCTCGGGCTTCGGCGCTTCGGGCTGCGCTTCTTGCGGCCGGGCATAGGGCGCGATGGGCTTTTTCATTTCCTCAGTTGAAACGCCGACATCCACCGGATTCGGACCCTGCACGAGACCGCTGCGTTGCGGTGCTGATTTGGCGGGCGGGCTCGATGATTTTTTTTCGCTCTCAGATGCGCTTGGCTTAGCGGCGGACTTGGATGCCTCTTGCGACTCGCGAGCCTTGTTTGGTTCGGTCAATTCACCATCCTGATACTTGCTTTGAGTGGTCTCGATGTCATTCGCGTCACGCGGTGTGATTCCTTTCTGCGAAGGCTGTGCGGGAGCTGAAGGAGTTGGGGCGCGATCGCTGGCCGCGCGCGTCGATCTTTCGCCGATGAAAGGAGCGTTCTTAACCGACTCGCTGGCCTGCTGCTCGTCAGATGTCCGCGCAAACCGTGGTTTCGCCGGTGCATTTTTGGCCTCGGGCACCACCACGCTGGCCGCGATCTCGGGCACAATCGTCAACACCGGCTCAGCCATCACCGGCCGCATCGCCTCGTTTCGCCGACCCAACAAATGCGACTCCAACAAGCCAAGCCCCAAGACCAGCAAAAGCCCGAGGTTGATCAACAAAGACAGCACAAACGCGGTTAGCCAAAGGCGCCCTTCGCCTTTGCTCCCACAACTCAACCATCCGTTCATCGTCAACGAACCCAAATTGCCTGCAAACTGGCTCATGCGCAATGCGGCAAATAGCCGTGTGGCGCGTGCCATTTTTGCCCAAAGCCTTCAATTTCCTGCCGCCTCTTGCTAAGGATGTTTTTCGGTTCGCTTGATAGCTCCGGCTTTCACACCAACGCGATTTTGTTGTAGCGGTTTCGACAGAAAATGCGAATTTCGCGACATCATGAACCGCAAATATTTCGTCATGTCGATCGCAGCAGCCCTGTTGCTATCTTTCACACCTTGGGCGTCCGGCATGGAAATGCCGAACAAGCAGGTCGACAAGCGAGCCGTCAAGATTCTGATGGTCCTGACATCGCACGGCAGCCTTGGAGACACCGGAAAAGCGACCGGATTTTGGCTCGAGGAATTTGCTGCTCCCTATTATGTTTTCAAGGATGCAGGCGCGGCGATCACCTTGGCATCTCCAAAAGGCGGGCAGCCTCCTCAGGATCCAAAAAGTGATGAACCGGGCTCACAAACCGAGGCCACAATTCGATTCAAAAATGATAAGGAGGGGCAGGCTGCTCTGGCAAATACGGTCAAGCTGTCCGCCATTTCAGCAGATGATTACGATGCGGTGTTCTATCCGGGAGGTCACGGGCCTTTGTGGGATTTGACGGAAGACCGCGACTCCATCGCTCTGATCGAAAAAATGCATGCGGCAGGGAAACCGGTATCGGCCGTGTGTCATGCGCCTTGCGTCTTTCGACACACCAAGGCCGCCGACGGAACTCCACTGGTCAGCGGGAAGGCCGTCACCGGCTTTTCCAATAGCGAGGAAGAAGCGGTCGGTCTTACGAAAATCGTGCCGTTTCTTGTAGAAGACATCTTGAAGCAAAACGGCGGCAAATACTCCAAGGCAGCTGACTTCAAACCGCATGTGGTAAGCGATGACAACCTAATCACCGGCCAAAACCCACCGTCCTCCGAAGGCACAGCAAAGGCCGTGCTTCAACGTCTGGGTGTGCCGGAGCGCTGAAGTGCAATAGTTCAACGGTTCAACGGTCGCATGTCCGAATAACCGCATACGTAGAAATAACGGAGCAGGGGCAGCGCTCCATGATTCTTGAGCCTGGTCTTGAGTTATGACCAACAATTCGATCTGCGCCCGCGCATCAGGCGCCCTGTCGTTTGGCGCATTTCCTCTGACCATTTGGGATCCCAGTGCCCTTAGTGC
>JBKDYW010000314.1:0-21197 GCA_046308575.1 Verrucomicrobiota bacterium | reverse complement strand
GCCGGCAAGGCTGCAGGCAATGGCAAGGGTCAGGTAGCTTGATGGCTGGAAAATTTTTTGCGGTAGCGCGCGTTCGGGGCGGTGGAGCGCGTCCCAGTCGCGGTCGTGCCAATCATTGAGGAGGTTGCCGGCGAGGTAGAGCAGGATGCCGGAGGCGATGGCGGTGATCGCTTGTAGGGTCTGGATGGGAACTGTGATGCTGGCGAGCAGGATGCCGGTGAAGACATTGCAGGCGACGCTGGGGATATTGGGCGCGCGGATTGTCGCCAGCAGGGCTGTCCATTTTGACGCTTGGCTCATGAGGGCAGGGGGCTGGGAAAATTTGGGTGTACGCGTGATTGCGTGAAAAACGCTGCAACCGATGGTGACTTCTCCGACATTATTCCTTTTGCCATGTTTGAAGGTTTGAAGCGAATTGCCGACCAGCGTCCGGGGTTCAGGCTGATGGAGTTGGCGGTGGGCATGGCGGTGTTTTTGCTGCTTTGCGCGGCGGGTGTGGCTGGGAGCATGCGCATGGTGGAAAACGGGCGCAAGTCGAAGGCGCTTTCGCAGTTTCGCGATTTCCAAATGGGCATGTCGCTTTTTGAGGGCGACTACCAGAAACCGCCGATCCCGAGGTCGAAGCGCGACAGCGGGTGGGACACGATTTATGGTGATCCGGATGGCAATTATTCCACGCAGTTCCTCGTTGCGGCTCTGGCTGGCGAGGATCGGGAGTTTCCTTACAAGGGTGAGACTTTCTCAACGAGGGAAAGCAACCCGCAGAAGAAGTCCTACATGGTTTTTCAAATGGCCCAGGATGGAAAGTATGGCATCGGGCCGGATGGCAGGTTGCTCGACCCGTGGGGGGGCAATGTGATTGTAGCGATCAATGGTTTCAAATCGACCAATCCGTCGGACAAGTTGGTGGATTTCGATGATGGTCGCAATGATCGGAGGCTGCACACCTGGGGCCTTGCCGAGTATCATGAAACCAAGCCCAAGGATGAGGCCTATGTCTTTTGGTCCTATGGCAAGGACGGCCGGAAGGGCAAAGGTGGCGATGCGCGCAGTGTGGTGCCGCTGAAAGGCTCTGACGATGTCGTGTCTTGGTAAGCGGCTGTGCCTCAGGCAGGTTCCGCATCGATGATCCTTGGGAAAACCGGAGCGGGTTTGTCGATTTCGTGACCATCGGCGATGAGCCCCCAGTGTAGGTCGTGCAGGTGGAGTTGCGCGAGGTGGGGGAGCTTGAGTTGGGCCGCGAGGCTGTCGACTGCGGTGGGAAGGATCGGACCGAGCAGGACTGCGCAGTGCGCGACGCTTTCGGCGAGGTGATAGAGCACGGTCGCGAGGCGTTCGTGTTTTTGCGGGTCTTTATTGAGCTCCCACGGTTTCATGCGTTCGGCGTAGCCATTGCAATGAACGACATGGCGGCTGATGGCTTCGAGCGCGGCTGCGACATTGAATTCATCCATCGCGGCGCGGTAATCGGCGGTGGTGCTGATGAGTGAGCTTTGCAGCGCAAGGTCATCGTCGGTGGCCATGCCGCCGCGGTGCAGAATGCCTGCGGTGAATCGCTGGGTCATGTTGAGCGCGCGGTTGCAGAGGTTGCCCAACTCGTTGGCGAGCTCGGTGTTGTAGAGCATCACGAGTCGCGACGGATCGAAGTCGGCGTCCTTGCCGGTGACGATGTCACGCATGAGGTAGTAGCGCAGGGCATTGACTCCGAATTTTTCCGCGAGTTCTTTCGGATCGACAATGTTGCCGAGCGACTTGCTCATTTTTTCGCCGCGGATGTTCCACCAGCCGTGGACGAGCAGGCGCGGCATTTCGGCATCGGGGAAACCCATCGCGTGAAGCATGCAGAGCCAGTAGATGCCGTGTGCTGGTACGAGGATGTCCTTGCCGATGAGGTGGACGGGGCGCTCGTCGCTGGTCCAGAGATTTTGGAAATTGGGAAGATGGTCTGCCGCCTCGGCGTGGTAGCCGGCAAATGAGACATAGTTGATCAGCGCGTCGAACCAGACATAGGTGACGAAGTCGCTGTCGAAGGGCAGCTCGATGCCCCAGTGAAGGCGGGCCTTGGGACGCGAAATGCATAGGTCGGTGCCGGGGTTGCGTTCGAGCGCGTTGAGCAGCTCCGATTTGCGGAAGGCGGGAATCACCGCGTCCTCGGTTTGCGCGAGATATGACTTCAGCCAAGCCGTGTGTTCGCTGAGTTTGAAATACCAGTTTTCTTCCTCGATGATTACCACCTCGCCCCATTCGGGTCCGAAATTTCCGGATTCGTCGCGGTCGCGGTCGGAGAGAAATTGCTCCTGACGCACGGAATAGTGGCCGGAGTGGGATTTTTTGTAGAGTTGGTCGGCGGCCTTGAGATTTGAGAGAATCGCCTGCACGCATTTTTTGTGGCGGTCGTCGGTGGTCTCGGCCCATCCGTCGAACTCGACGCCGAGCGTTTCCCAAAGACTGGTGAATCTTTGGGTGATCTCCGCCACGAAGCTTGCCGGGTCGACTCCTTCCTTTTCGGCGGTCTGCTGGACTTTTTGGCCGTGCTGATCGACACCGGTGAGGAAGTAGGCCTCGTCGCCACGCAGGCGGCGGTAACGGGTGAGGACATCGGCGAGGATCTTTTCGTAGGCGTGACCGATGTGAGGCGAGCCGTTGGTGTAGTCGATGGCAGTGGTGAGAAAAAACATGGAGATCGCAGGATGAGGGGGCTTGTGCCTCGAGGCATTCGCGGCTGGGGATCCAATCAAAGCTGCGCGATGGGCGCAAGCCAGACCGAAATGAGGGGTGGATGCCAGACATCCCGAAAATTCGAAATCGGGGAGGAAATTATCAAAAATTTACTTAAGTTTTCTTAAATACATGGCGTAAAGGCCTAGATTTTATCGGGATTTTACGGCTTCGCGCGTGCGTTCGTTTTGGCTTGATCCCTCATTTTCAAGCCCTTACAAGTTTCGCCCCGCGCGCTTCGGTTTTGCGGCGGAAATCAAATCAACCAACGACGATCATGACACGGAAACTTTACTCTGTTTGCCTAGCGCTCGGTGCCATTCTTTTGATTCCCAGTTGCGCATCCACCAGCAATGCCAAGCAGGAAAACGTGGCAGCTACACCGCAGGTCAAATCGGTGCAGCACGGCAAGGCCTCATGGTACTCGATCAAGACCAATGGCGGCACCCGCACGGCAAGCGGTAAGAAACTTTGCAATCATGCACCGACAGCAGCGCACAAGACTTTGCCGATGGGCACCAAAGTGCGTGTGACCAATCAGGTCAACGGCAAGTCCGAGGTTGTGACCATCACTGACCGTGGTCCTTACATTCGCGGCCGCATCATTGATGTGACGATTGGGTCGGCCGAGCGACTTGGATTTGTAAAGCGTGGTGTCGTGCCGGTAAAGGTCGAGGTCCTTGGCCACATCAAGTCGCAGGGTTGATTGATGGCACGGCGCTTGGCGCGGAGTCAGTCTTCGCGCAGGCGCTTCTTGATGTCGGCGATGACGGATTTCGCACTCGGCATCATCGGGTGAAGAAACACCGTGAAGCTGAGGTTGGTGGCGCGTTGCCATTCCGAGCTTCGCGACGGAAGGATCATCAGGTCGAAGGGTGTGCGGTACGAAATGACCGGGATTTCGCCGAGGCGGGATTCGGTGGCGGCAAGATCCTTGAGAAAACCGCTGCCGGGCCGCATTTGTTGCGCGCCTTTGCTGGGGTGGAGCCATGCCATGAGCGTGCCTTGATGCGGCGAAGAAATCGTGATGAGCCGCTCGCAGCGTTTGGCTCCGTCGAGTTGTTGCAAGTAATGGCGTGCGACGAGTCCGCCCATGCTGAAGCCGATGAGTGAGAATGATTGCTGGTGCGGGATTTGGCTTTCGATTTCCTGACGCAGGTTTTCGGCGAGCGGTTCGATGCCATGGCGAGCATCGCGCGGACGGAGGTTTGGCGCGATGCAGCGGTGGCCATTGCTCTCGAGTTGGCGTTGAAGGGATTTGAAAACCGAGCCGGTGTCCATGAATCCGTGCACCAGCACCACATGGGATTTCTCGGGTTCCTTGGCGAGCGTGCTCATGGGAATCAGAATCGCGGCAAGCAAATGAGGGAGCGGCCCGGCCATCGAAATTTATCAACCGGGTGGCCAATCGAGCGGACGACCGCCCAAGAGGTGAATGTGCAGATGGGGGACGGTCTCGCCGCCATCGCGGCCGTTGTTGATGACGAGGCGGAAGCCGCTTTCGGCGATGCCATGTTTGGCGGCGACGGCCGCGGCGGCGATCAAGAGACTGCCAAGCAGGCGGGCGTCGTCCTCGCTGGCAGCGGCGATGCGTGGGATCGCTTTTTTCGGGACCACCAAAATGTGCTGGGGCGCTTGCGGTGAGATGTCGCGAAAGGCAAGGCAGTGATCGTCCTCATGGACGATGTCGGCTGGTATTTCACGGTCGCGGATTTTTTCGAAGAGTGTTTTTTCCGACATGTTGCGGGTGTTTGGACGACGAAATTCATAGCTTTGTTTGCCGGTCTCAGTCGAGAAAATCCATGCGCGCAAAAACATAAAATGTGCTGTGATTCCGTGATTCCAATGAGGGGATCTTCGTATCATGATCTGATGCGTGAACCAAACAACCCCATCATCCGGCACTGATTCGGCGGACCCGGCGATCACCGAAAAGGACATCGAGGCGCTTAAGATGTTTGAGCTCGAACTGCCCGACCGCACGCTGCTATCCGGCCCAAGTTCGCGAATCAAGGACCTGACCACACTTTTTCGAATCTGTGCCGACATGTTGAGGGCGTTTCGCATGCTGCACTTTGTGGGGCCTTGTGTGACGATCTTTGGTTCGGCGCGCTTGGCTCCCGGATCGCGCTATTATGAAATGGCGCGGCGAATGGGGCAGGAGTCGAGCCGCTTGGGTTTCACGGTGATGACCGGCGGTGGTCCCGGCATCATGCAGGCGGGAAATCAGGGGGCGTATGAAGTGGGCGGGCGCTCGATTGGTGTGAACATCGAGTTGCCCTTCGAGCAACATCTCAACCCCTATGTGCATCGGTCGCTGACCATGCGGCATTTCTTCACGCGCAAGGTGGTCTTGGTGAAATATTCCTACGCCTTCATTGTGATGCCGGGTGGCGCGGGGACAATGGACGAAATGTTTGAGACCATGACATTGATCCAGACTGGCAAGCTCAAGGGGTTTCCGATCATCCTGATGGGCAAGGATTATTGGCAGCCATTGATGGACTTTGTTTACAAGATGGCGGACGAGGGAATGATAAGCGCCGATGATCCGGAATTGATTTTCTTCACCGATGATGTCGGTGCGGCTGTGGCGCATTTGCAGCGTCACGCGGTGAGGCAATTCGGTCTGCGTCGTAAGCCGATGCCCAAGGCTATTCGGATCCTTGGAGAAAAGCCGCTGCCTTGAGGTGTCAGGAATTTGGTAGGAAATATCCGCGCTGTTTGGCCGATATTTCCATGCCGAGTTTTTCAATTACCGCGAGCATGTCTTCCCAGATCATGCGCTTCACGGCGGGGCTTTCGCCGGATTGCAAGAGGTAGCTTGGGTGATAGGTGACGCGCACTGGGATGCCATCGAACTCATGCCAGCTTCCACGCATCGACGACACCGTCAAATCCGTTTGCAGCAAGGCCTCGAGCGGAGTGGCACCGAGTGCGACGATGCATTGTGGGCGCACGATGCGGATCTCCTCGCGGATCACCGGCATGAAGGCGGCGACCTCTGCAGGTGATGGCTTGCGGTTGTTGGTGGTTTGCCTTGGCGTGGCGGGACGGAACTTCACCAGGTTGGTGACATAGACTTCGTTGCGATTGAGGCCCATGGCTTCGAGAATTTTGTCGAGTTTCTTGCCGGCGGGGCCTTCGAAAGGTCGAAGGGCTTTTTCCTCTTCATGGCCGGGTGCTTCGCCGATAAGCATGACGCGTCCATCGGGGCTGCCAGAGGAATAGACGAGCGTCTGGCGCAAGCTCTGCGGGAAATTTCCCGTGAGCCATCCGCGCAGTTGTTGTTCGAGTTGTGCAAGCTGTTCGGTTTTCGGCAGTGATGGAGAAATAGGGTCGAGCTCGGGCAGATCGATGCTCTCCGCCTTGTCGGGCGCGACCGTGATTTTTTTGATCGATGGAGCCGGAGTCGTGCTTGGGGCTGTCGGGTTACTGCGCTGCTTTGCACTTGGTCGGCTCGCCAGATGGCGCAGAACTTGTCGTGCGTCCGCATCGAGAAGAACATGACTTCGACCCTTTTCTTTTTCCGATTCGAGATACTTCACAAGCTGATGCATCACCACGGTGCTACTTGGCGCTTGTGATGTTTCTGCAGTGGATGGGTCGTCGCTCATGCTGGTAGATCATGCGGAGATTTTCGCCTGACGCTCGGCGATGCTCCATGCTTTTTCGGGAACGAGATCCCGCCATTGAGGATCGTTTTGTTGGATCATGCGCGAGACATCGCGGCCGGTGAAAGCAAGCAGCGCTTCGTTCTCGCTCGGAATCGCCCTGATGCGACCATTCTCCACAAAGTGCCTGTAAAGGTGCTTGCAGTTTTCCGGCGCGAGGAAATTTTCCGCCGTGACCAGCTCGCCGGTCTTGCGGTTTTTCCACGGATAGACTTCGAGCGTGACACCTTTTTTGAAGAGTCGGCCGAACGATTCGAGCAGTCCGCCCGCAAGGTTTTCGGACCACTTGGCTTTGAAGAGTTCGTTGAGAAGACCGATGCTGAGGACGATGCCGACGGGGCTGTCGGTGCATCGATTGAGAAACGCGGCGATGCGGTGGAACTCGGCGCAGCGTGAAACAAGCACGGTTTTGCCAAGCGCTTGGAGGGCATCGGCGCGATCGATGAAGTCGACAGGATCGACGCCAGGTCCGCGCAGGAGGTTGTGCATCGAAATCTCGCAGAGTTCGATTTCGCGTCCTTGTTCTTCCGGTGTGAGTGATTGTGAGAATTGGCGGCGGGCACCCTTGAGCATCTCAAGATGGATGTTCATCACGGGATTGAAACTTCCGCGAAGCAAAAGGACCGGCCTGTGATGAAGTGCTTCGGAAGGTTGGACGACCTCGCCATCGGGCATGAACATTGTCGCATCGGTGAGACCGCTTTGCACGAGTTGCAGGGCGCAAAGGCGGTTGTCGAAGAAGCCGTATCCATGGCCGCTGAATTTCAGAAGATCGATCTCGACCCTACCGGGGTTGAGGTTGTCGGTGAGCGACTCCGCAAATTCACTGAGGTGACCGCGGTGGCGGTAGGCGGCATAAATCAGGTTGAGGCCGACGATGCCCAGAGCCTCCATTTGATCAATCGATCGCTGGTCGAGCAACCTGATGTGGATGACGACGTCCGATGGCGGATCGCCGGGCTTGATTTGAAAGCGGATGCCGAGCCAGCCGTGGCATTCACCGGAATCGCGATAGCCTCGCGCGCGAACGGTGTTGCAGAACGAGAAGAAAGTCGTGTCGGCACCGCGTTTTGGTGCGAGGCGATCGAGCAAGATGCCGTATTCATGTTTCAGCATCGCAGCGAGTCTTTCGGCGGAAACATAGCGACCGGTCTTGCCGTAGATCTCGTCGCTCATCGTCATGTCGTAAGCCGAGATCGTTTTGGCAACGAGGCCCGCGGTGCCCGATGCCCGGAAAAACCAGTTGGCGGTTTCCTGGCCGGCGCCAATTTCAGCAAGCGTGCCGTAGACTTTGGGGTCGAGGTTGAGCTCGAGAGCCTTGTCGTATGAAGTTGGTTTCATGGTGGGGGAGGAGTTGGTGCGATCCAACCGTTGCTGATGACGCGATCGATGATGACCTGGTTGTTGGACTCCGCGTTTTCGGGAAATTTGAGCGACAGTGTAAAAAATCGGTCGCCTGGCTCGACTGCTTCGCCGATGTCCATCGCCGTTTGAGAGCCCAGCTCGACATAGCCATAGATGCGGTACTTTTCATCGTGTGAGAGCAAGGTGTAAGACCTCCACCTTGCTTCGTTGGAGAAATTGAAATTGTAGTAGTTGGTGTTGTTGAGCTTGACCCTGAACAGCGTGCCGGTGGTCGGTTTGGCGGCCATGAACTCTTCCCAGTCCATCTCGCACCAACCGACCCAACTTTCCCAATCGATGCGAATTCCATCGGTGGTCTCGGCAAAGACCATGGTGCGCTCGTCGTAGTTTTTCGTGCGGACTGTGACCGAGACAAATTCGCCTGATTTCCTGAACTGGTCGGCGGGGTTGAATGTTAGGAGTCCGCCCATGTCGATCTTGCCATCCGGGTGCATTTTCATGATCCGCGGGACGGTGATTTCCGGATTTCGGACGAGGGGCCTGAGTTCCTCAACGGATTGGGCTGATAAAAACTTGCCGGCGAGTTCTTCCGCTTTGGTGATGAATTTCGCATGCCTTTCGAGAAACTCGGTGTCGATTTCCGTCGGATTGGCCTGCACTTGAGGTTTGGGTGGCGGCATGACGACCGGCGCTTCGACCGTATCGCTGCTTTTGGGCTTCTTGGTTCTTTCTTCCGTCACAAACAACCATGCAAGCAGACCACCCGTGATGATGATGCTTATGATCGTAAAGATTGGGGGCTTTCTCTTGCGCTTGCCTTTGCGTACCAGCTTGGGACTGCTTTCTTTTTCCCACGAGAGATCTTCATTGGATCGGCTGCGTTTGCGGCGTTTCCTGATTCTTTTCGGCCCTTTTGTCGGTGTCGAAACATCCGGAATCGGCAGGATGGCTGACGAGTGGTGATCCGGTATTTGAAGCACTTGATGACAAGCTGGGCAGCAGGCGCCCTGCTCATCGGTGCCGTCCGGGAATTTGAAAACCAGACGGCATGCCGGGCAGACATAAGCATTCCAGCGGCGGTTTTCCGTCATATCCGTCACGCCGGGAGCATGCTCGAAGGTTGATGCGACTGCAAGCCCCGCGGCTGCGACGAGTGTGAATTCTGGGGCTTGAACAAAAGGGCGCCAACAGCGACAAAAGGGGCCGGATGAGTGGAAAATTTGACCATCGGATCGAAAGAAAAGGCACAGGTTGCATCAAATACGACCGCAGGCCCGAGCTGGATCCATTTTGGGTGGCAGACATGGATTTTGCATCTGCACCGGAAATTCTTCAGGCTCTCCATCGGCGCGTGGATCATGGCGTCTTTGGATACGCGCAGCCTCATGCAGGTCTCAATGAGGCGGTGGTCGAGTATTTGCGCGAAAGGCGCGGTGTCGAAATTCCGCTCGAGCAAATTGTTCATCTCGGTGGCTTGGTGCCGGCTTTGTCATTGGCGGTGAAAGCCTTCTGCAAGGGTGGGGCGGTGATGACCTGCACGCCGGTCTATCCTCCCTTCGTGGGTGTGCATCAAGACTCTGGCGCAAGATTGGTCACCATCGATCATGTGATGACCGATCTGGGCTGGGGCTTTGATTGGGATGCGATGGAAAGCGCGGTGACGCCTGATCTCAGGGTATTCCTATTGTGCAATCCGCAGAATCCGCTGGGTCGTGTTTTCTCGCGTGGTGAGATCGAGCGGCTTGCGGATTTTTGTGAGCGCCATGATTTGGTTTTGGTTTCGGACGAAATCCATTGCGATTTGATATTTGATGAAAAGGCGACACCGCATGTTTCGGCGCTGAATTTGCCGGAAAAATTCCAATCGCGCGTCATCGCGCTTTTGTCGCCAAGCAAGACATGGAACATCGCGGGGCTTGGATATGCGTTTGCAGTGGTGCCGGATGATTCGTTGCGCCGCCGTTTTTCCGCAGCGCGTGGCCACACGCTGGCTGAGATCAATGTGCTTTCATACTACGCAGCGGAAGCGGCTTATCGTCATGGCGAGCCATGGCGGGTCGAGCTCGTGGATTACCTTCGTGGGAATCGAGATGCGATCGTGGATTTTATTGAGCGTCGCTGTCCGACTTTGAAAGTCGCGGCGGGTGAGGCGACCTATCTGGCGTGGATCGATGCGCGCGGCATGGGTGTGGAAAATCCGGCGAAGCATTTTGAGGAAAAGGCGGGATTGTTTCTGTCCGACGGAGCGTTTTTCGGATGGCCCGAATTTGTGCGTTTCAACTTCGGATGTCCGCGCGAGAGGATGATGGAGGGGCTTGAAAAAATGGCCCAAGCCCTGTGAGCACCGTGAGAGAGAATTCCCGATCCGGCGACTCGATGCGTGAGCTGTTGGAGTCGGCGCTCGCCCGCAGGGTTGGGATTTTGAGCCCCGATACCGATGCGGTGCGATTGGTGGACGGTGCGGGTGATTCATTGCCAAACATTTATCTCGAAACTTTTGCAGGTCGCTGGCTCTTGTCATCAACGAGTGATCGGATTCAACCATCATTGGGCGAATGGCTTCGCGATCAGGATGTGGCCGTCTATGCCAAGCGGCTCGACATGCACGCGAAGGAATCGCCGGCGTGGGTTTGCGGGCCGCGCTGTGATGAGCCATTTCTGATTCGTGAGAATGGGTTGAAATTTGAAATTTCATTTCAGTCAGGCTACTCGCAGGGGATTTTTTTGGATCAGCGTGACAATCGCGCGGAGCTTCGCCGCTTGCTTGAACCTGGAAAAAAAGTACTCAACACCTTTGCCTACACCGGCGCCTTTTCGGTGGCTGCGGCTGCAGCAGGCGCGGAGACGACCACACTGGATCTTTCTCAGCCCTATCTTGATTGGGCGAAGCGCAATTTTTCACACAACGGCTTGGATCCGCAAAAGCACCACTATTGCAAGGGTGACACCTTCCATTGGCTGTCGCGATTTGCGAAACAGGGAAGAAAGTTTGATGGCATCGTGCTGGATCCGCCGACTTTCTCTCGCGACAAGGATGGCAAGGTGTTTCGCGTGGAAGAAAATTTCGGTGAGCTTGTCGCGCTCGCGGAAAAGGTCCTGGCACCGGATGGCTGGATCCTTTGCTGCACGAATTTCCGACAGATGACGCCGCGTGAATTTGAAAAACAACTGCTCGTAGCCTTGTCGCGAAACTACGCGGTGAAGCACGCACCGATGCCGGACGACTTCAACGGTGAGAAGTATCTCAAGTCGGTGTGGCTTCGAAGTTGAGCGGTAGGATCAACGGCTTGTGTAAATCTCACTGCCGCTTTCGGTAAACTCGCGGCTTTTTTCGGCCATTCCGGCATTGAGTGCATCTTCCTCCGAAAGCCCCTGCTCGGCAGCGTATTTGCGCACATCCTCGGTGATCTTCATCGAGCAGAAATGTGGTCCGCACATGGAGCAGAAATGCGCTGTTTTGGCACCATCCTGCGGCAGGGTTTCATCGTGATAAGCACGGGCGGTGTCGGGATCGAGGCCGAGGTTGAACTGGTCTTCCCAGCGGAACTCGAATCGAGCCTTGCTGAGTGCATTGTCGCGGTACTGCGCGCCGGGATGACCTTTCGCAAGGTCGGCCGCATGGGCTGCGAGTTTGTAGGTAATGACACCTGCCTTCACATCGTCCTTGTTTGGCAAACCGAGGTGCTCTTTGGGGGTCACATAACAAAGCATCGCGCAGCCATACCAACCGATCATCGCTGCACCGATGCCGGAGGTGATGTGGTCATAGCCCGGTGCGATGTCGGTGGTGAGCGGTCCAAGCGTGTAGAAGGGCGCTTCATGGCACCACTCAAGTTGCTTTGCCATGTTTTCCTCAATCATGTGCATCGGTACATGGCCGGGACCTTCGTTCATCACTTGGCAGCCTTTGGCCCACGCGCGTTTGGTGAGCTCGCCTTGCACTTCAAGCTCGCCGAATTGCGCCTTGTCATTGGCATCGGCTACCGATCCGGGACGAAGCCCGTCGCCGATCGAGAACGAGACATCGTATGCCGCGCAGATGTCGCAGATTTCGTCCCAGTGGGTGTATAGGAAGTTTTCTTTGTGATGGGCGAGGCACCATTTTGCCATGATGGATCCGCCGCGCGAAACGATGCCCGTCATGCGACTTGCGGTGAGTGGCACAAAACGCAGCAGCACACCTGCGTGAATGGTGAAATAGTCGACACCTTGTTCTGCCTGCTCGATGAGAGTGTCGCGATAGAGTTCCCATGTGAGGTCCTCGGCCTTGCCATTCACTTTTTCAAGAGCTTGGTAGATCGGCACGGTGCCGATGGGGACAGGCGAGTTGCGTAGAATCCATTCGCGTGTGGCATGGATGTTTTTGCCGGTCGAAAGATCCATCACCGTGTCGGCTCCCCATTTCGTGGCCCAACGCATTTTTTCGACTTCTTCTTCGATGCTCGACGCCACGGCGCTGTTGCCGATGTTGGCATTGATCTTCACCAGAAAGTTGCGCCCAATGATCATGGGTTCGCATTCGGGGTGATTGACATTCACCGGAATGATCGCACGGCCAGCGGCAACTTCGCTGCGAACGAACTCTGGGGTGATTTCATTCGGAATGCGCTGCGGGAAACGTGAGAAAATCGATGGCGTGTAGGGGCTTTCGGAAAGTTGTGACGAGCCACTGTGCTGCTTGTCGGGATGATTGCGGACGATGTCATCCTTGAGATCCGCAAGTTTGGCGCGCCGCATGTTTTCGCGGATCGCGACAAATTCCATTTCCGGTGTGATGATGCCGGCTTTGGCGTAGTGAAGTTGGGTGACGGGCTTGCCGTTTTTGGCGCGCAGTGGCTGGCGGCGTTCACTGGTGAGGCCGGGGAATTCGAGCAAGCGATTTGAGCGCTCCGACTGTGAGGCATACTCGGCATGCTTTTCCGTGAGATAACCATTGTCCTGCGGTTTGACGGGCCGACCTTCGTAGCTTTCGACATCGCCGCGTTGCAAAATCCATTCGCGGCGCAGTGCGGGCAGGCCTTGCTCGACAGTGCCATCGAATGTGGGGTCACCCCACGGGCCGGAGCAATCATACACGCGAACAGGCTCGTTCGGTTCTTCGCGGCCACTAAATGACTTGGTGGGCGAGAGGGAAATTTCACGCATCGGCACCCGAAGCGATGGATGCATTTTGCCCTCCACATAAACACGTGTCGAAGCTGGCAGGGGAGTGCGGGATGCGTCGTGACTTCCGGATGTGTCTTCGGTGATTTTCATGATGTGTGGGTGATGTGATGGAATAAAAAAAGCCGTGCGGACTGGCACGGCCTAGGAGTGGAGGAGTGTTTGGCTCGACTTCCTACGGCGGCATGATCCGCATCAGGTTCGGAGGGTCTGTTCTGCGCGTCGGAACATCTCGGCCCATCGTTCGTAGGGCACCCCTGTCGTGCTGAAATCTTGTTTTAGACCGAAGCGATGTCAAGCTGGGGAGCTTTGTCTTTGGCTTTTGCGAGGAATTTCTTGATTCGCGCGTGTAAGCGACTTAGTCTGCCCACCCGTCACGGGGCGTAGCTCAGCCTGGTAGAGCGCCTGCTTTGGGAGCAGGAAGTCGTCAGTTCGAATCTGGCCGCCCCGACCATTATCTCGCAGCACCGCTTTTTTTGGGTTTGGCTATAACCTTGGTGCGCTTTGCCTGCCCGAGGGGCTCGACAGATTTTTTGGGCGTTTGATGGGTTGTTTTTTGGGAAGACCGTAGCGGTTGATCATGTTGTAAACGGTTCGCAGGCTCACTTTGAGTCGTTTTGCGGCTCGCCGACGGTTGCCTTGGCATGCTTCGAGGGCGTTGATGAGGCTGGTCCTTGTAAGGGCCTCGATACTTTCGATGCCGCTGTCTTGATCTGGGGATTCGGATGACTGTTTTGCTTTGGGTATATTGAGGTGAGCGAGATCGCTGGGGCCGATGAGGCGGTCATCGGTGTGGGTGATGGCGTGTTCAAGCACACTGTGCAGCTCGCCAATATTGCCCGGCCACGGGTAATCACAGAGCAGCTCCATCGCCTTGCGAGTGATGCCGGGCACTCGTAGGTGATGAGTGGCGCAGATATGCGAAACGATGTTTTCGCACAGGCGTGGAATGTCCTGTGATCTTTGCGCAAGCCCGGGGACATTGACGCGGTAAACTGAGGCTGCGTACCAGAGGTCGGGTCTCAACTGCCCGACACGGGCGTTTGGTTGGAGGTGCTGTGTGTCGGCCACCACCGAGGTGATGAGACGACAGGATTTTTCGGGTGAGGTGGATTGGTTTTGTTTGATCCATTCGAGCAACTCAGCCTGCGCCTTTGTCGAAAGGCATTGAAGGTTTTCGATGTAAAGCGTGCCACCCATGCAGGCTTGTATTTTCGGGGTCACATGAGCGTGGGTGGATCCGTTCTGGTTCGTAAGAGACTTGCCAAAAAGTTCCTGTTCGACGCGGTTTTGGGGTACATGGGATGCGTCGATGGTGATGAAGCATTGGTTGGCGCGCGAACTTTTGCGATGAATCCATTGGGCGATGGATTTCTTTCCGCTGCCAGGAGGTCCGACGAGCATGACGGGCGAGTTTGTTTTGGCAGCATCGCGGGCATCGATCATGGCTTGCCGCATGGCGGGTGATTGCCAGCGGCTCCTGCGTGGAGTTGTCGCATGGGTTGTGTGTGTTTTGTGGCGTTGATCGTCGATCGCTCGTGAAACCGTTGAGAGCAATGTCGATTGCCGGCAGGGTTTTGTGAGGAAATCGACCGCCCCGGCTTTCATGGCCAGCACGACTGAGGGGGTGTCGCTTCTCGCGCTGAGTACGATGCAGGGAAGGTCGGGCCGAGTTTTCCTTGCGATTCGGATGACTTCGATTCCATCGCCGTTGGGCAGGGTGAGGTCGACCAATGCGGCATCCAAGGGCTGCTCTTGCTGGAGCATGGTGGTGGCATCAGCAAGGCTGGAGCATATGACGCATGCGATATGGTGATTTTCAAACATTTCGCTGATGCGTGAGGCGCTGTTGGCGTCTCCATCGATCAGCAGGAGTGTTTGCGTTGCCTTTTTTTCTTCCGTGGCGTCGGTTACGCGGGGCTTTTCTGCAATGTGTGATGTGGCTCGCATGGGGGGGATTGGTATGGTGAAGCATCCGTTTTCGGCGAGATGGCGCAATCCACGCGATGGCGCGAGATGAGATGGTCGCGCTGTGCAATGAGCGGGTCGGGAGTGAATTTTTTGCACTAATTGGTGAAATCACTCATGTTGCCTCGGTGTTTTTGCGAACGATGGGTAGGGGCATCAAATCATGCTTACCCAAACATCCACCCCCAAACAAACTGTCGGCCGGGCCTTCGGTCGTGTCATTGAATCAATCCCGTCATCACGCGTATTGGCAAAGCGTTTCGCGCTTGCGGCTATCGTGGCGCTGGCGGGATTTGGTTTTTCCAGCATTGCCAGTGCCGCAGATGTTGGCTTGGCATGGAATGCCAACCCGGAAACCGACATTGCCGGCTATCGGCTGAGCTATGGAACCAGTTCCGGCCAGTACACGCAGGTGAAGGAAGTGGGGCGCGACACGCGTACGCTCGTCACCAATCTCGAAGCTGGTCGCACTTATTATTTTGCGGTCGCCGCCGTGAATTATGCGGGCATGCAGAGCGATCTATCGACTGAGGTTTCGTACCAAACGCCGCCGCTTTATTTTAATCTCAACCTGGCTTGGAATCCCAATCCTGAAACCGACATTTCGGCCTATCGCCTGAGCTACGGAACTTCTTCGGGTCAGTACAATCAGGTGGTGGATGTCGGTCGCAACACTCGCGCGACCGTGAGCAATTTGGAGCAGGGAAAGACCTATTACTTTGCCGTGACGGCGGTGAACTATGCCGGCATGCTGAGTGATCCTTCGAGTGAGTTTATTTACAATGGCGCGCCTGCCATTGCGGCGACTTCGTCCTTCACGCTATTGCAACAAAGTTCGCCCACGGTGAGTAGCCTGTCTTTGGATACGGGTTCGTCGGCCAATGTGCTTAGCTCTTACCTTGGCGGAGATTCTGCCGGTGGTTTTGATGCGGGTTTGTCTCCGACCGCGTCGAATGTGGTTTCCGATCCTGATGGTGATGGTGTGAGTGACTCCTATCTGCTGTTCAGCTATCGTCGTGCTCAGCTTGTTGCTGGTGACTCGAACATTGCGGCCAGTGTTGAGGTCAGCCGTGATCTTAATTCCGGCTGGGAGGAGAGCAGTGGCCTGCCCGGTGTGGTGGTGCTTGAAGAAACGAATGCTGCTGCGCCTGGAGTTGATATCGTGAGAGTGTATTTGCCGACGAGTCTCGCAACAAACGGCAGGCTGTTTGCGAGGTTGGCGGTAAGCCAGCTCGCACCGTAATGCTCCGAAGTGTGTTGAATTCCGCGCATAGAAACAAAAAAACCGCAGCCCATGGGGTTGCGGTTTTTATGATGAAAAATGTGATCGGAGGGATCAGCGCTTGGAGAATTGGAAGCGCTTGCGAGCACCGGGTTGACCGGACTTTTTGCGTTCCTTCATGCGCGGGTCGCGGGTGAGGAAACCGAGCGGCTTGATTACCTTGCGATTCTCGGGGTCGACCTGGGTGAGGCTGCGGGAGATCGCGTGGCGGATCGAAACGGCTTGGGCGTGGATGCCACCGCCTTTGACGACCACATTGACATCGTACTTGTTGGTCAGCGAGGTCGCTTGGAAAGGGGCGAGGATCGCGTTTTGAAGTTCGATGGTGGGGAGGTAGTCTTCGAAGGGGCGCGAGTTGATAATGATTTGGCCGGTGCCTTCGGTGAGCCAGACTCTCGAGACTGCGGTTTTGCGGCGGCCGGTGGCGCTTGGTGAGGTGGTGGACATGGTGGGAGAAAAATTAGAATGCGCTTAGCGGACGGCGTATGCGACGGGTTGTTGTGCTTCGTGCGGGTGTTCGGCACCGGCGTAGACCTTGAGCTTGGAGTATTGGGCTTTGCCGAGGCGGGTCTTGGGAAGCATGCCATAGACGGCGCGCTCGACGAGAAGGATTGGGCGGCGTTCGCGGACCATGCGCGGGGTTTCGACTTTTTGTCCGCCGACGTATCCCGAGAAGCGGGTGTAGATCTTGGCGTTTTCCTTGGCGCCGGTGAGCACGACTTGATCGGCATTGATGACGACCACGAAGTCGCCGGTGTCGATGTGGGTGGTGAAGGTTGGCTTGTGCTTGCCGCGGAGGAGGCGGGCGGCTTCGACAGCAACCTGGCCGAGGACTTTGCCCTTGGCGTCGATCACATACCACTTGCGCTCGACTTCTTGGGGCTTGGCGGAAAATGTCTTCATGTGCTTGTAAGGAGGTGGTTGCGACCATGATTGAGGTCGCGCGGGGGGCGCAAACTAGGGATCCGGCTGGTGGCTGTCAATCGGGAAATCACGCGAATTTTCCTCAAATTTTCAGCTAATGCGGAGGTGGGGCGCGGGGCTGGGAATTTCGGGAAAAATCACTCCTTCGCGTCGGTAGGTCGGCTGGGCGGGCTGTTGATCGGGCGGGGCAGCGGTCCGGTGCCGGAATCACCGATGGATGACTGGGTGCGGATTGCCTTGGCGATGTGGGCTGCGAGTTTTTGGCGGTAGGCCGGGTCGGCAGCGAGACGGCTGTCGCCGGAGTTGCTGAGGTAGCCGCATTCGATGAGGACGCAGGGGATTTCCGGGTTGCGGGTGAGGCGCAGGCGGCGGCGTACTAGGCCGCGGTTGTTTTCCTCAGCGGGGCTTGCGGCGCTCATGGCGCGTTGCAAGCGGGTGGCGAGGCCGTGGCTGTCGACGCGCCAGAAATAGGTTTCGGGTCCGCGCACATGGGAGGGACCGCTGTTGAAATGGACGCTGATGAGCACCGCATCGCCGCGCTTGTTGGCGAGGGTGACGCGATCATCGAGTTCGATGAAGTGGTCGTGGTCGCGCAGCAGGATGGTTTTGAATCCGCCGAGTTCGGCTTTGATGCGTTTGGCCATGTCGAGGGTGAGATCCTTTTCCTTTTGGCAGGTATGGGGGCTGATGGCACCCGAGTCCTTGCCGCCGTGGCCGGCATCGATGATGACGGTTTTGAAATTTTTCGGTCCGGGGCGGTGGCCCCAATAGTCGCGGCCCGAAGACGAAGGTGTTTCCGTGGCGCATGAGGTCATGAGCACGGTGATGAGTGGGGCGCAGGTGACGAGTTGGGATGTGAGTCGCATTGGTTAGGGGATTTATGATTTTCGGTTGAAATGAAATTCTAGTTGGTCGTTGCCGTTCGCGGACCATGCTTCGATGCCAAGCTCGCGAAGTTCGGCGGCGAACTCGCGGGTGTAGCCGTGGATGGTGATGACGCGTTTGGGGCGGACGCGTTCGACGCAGTGCATGAGGCCGGGGTGGTCGGCGTGATCAGAAAAGGGGATGACCTCATCGACGCCATAGCGAAATTTTGCGCCGGGTTGCAATGCCCAGCCGCTGAGCATCGCGGTGCGTTTGGCTTTGAGACCGAGGAGTTTTTTTGAGCGCATCACATGCGGTGGGGCAATGATGACATGTCCTTCGGGCGCGCGTCCGTCGAACTCGAGCGGCTCGGGCAAATGCGGGGTTCCGGCAGCGATGCAGGATCGGGTCATGCTTGCGGCGGCCGCGTGAAGCAGCGTGGGAATGTTGTGTTCGTGCATCAGCGCGAGCGCTTCCTGGGATTTGCCAAGCGAGTAACCGAGCAGCACCGGAGTTTTGTTTTGGGCGAAACTTTCGCGAACGAATGTGAGGATTTCATTTTCCACTTCGGAAGTTTCAGGAAACCGGTGGCGTGGCAGGCCGAAGGTGGTTTCCATGATGAGCGTGTCGGCCTGTGCGAATGCGATGGGCTCAGCGGTGCGGCTCGAGCGGTTTTTGAAATCGCCGGTGTAAAGCAGGCTGGCTTGATCTGAGAGGCGCGTGATGTGGATCATGGCAGAGCCGGCGATGTGGCCGGCGGGGAGCAGCGAGATGCGGAAATTTTTGTCGGTGAATGATGAGTGAAACGGTTGGGGCTCGACTCGCTCTGTAGAGATGCGGAAGCGATCGCGTAGCAGTCGTGCGGTGACCTCCGAGCAGATCGTCGAGCTGTGGCGCGCGACATGGTCGGCGTGCGCGTGGGAGATAAAGGCGCGGGGCTTTGGGGAGCGCGGATCGAGCCAGAGATCGAGCTCCGGCAGGTAGAGGCCTTTTTGATAAATGACTTCGATCACCGGCCTGTGTTTTGAGTTGGATGAATGCCTGCGCTTTTCACACCGCGACGGGCGCCTTGATGTGCGGGTGTGATTCGTAGTTTTCGAGTCGGATGTCATCGAAGGTGAAGGCGTCGATGTCTTTCACATCGGGGTTGATCCAAATTTGCGGCAGCGGTTTTGGTTCGCGGGTGAGTTGGAGTTCCGCCTGTTCGAGGTGGTTGGTGTAGAGGTGAAGGTCGCCGAAGGTGTGGACGAAGTCGCGAACTTCGAAGTCGCAGACATGGGCGATCATGTGGGTGAGCAGCGCGTAGGAAGCGATGTTGAAAGGGACGCCGAGGAAGAGGTCGGCACTGCGTTGGTAGAGCTGGCAGGACAGGCCAGGACGGCCATTGTCGCGCGGCTCGTGGACATAGAACTGGAAGAGCAGGTGGCAAGGGGGCAGGGCCATTTCGTGGATTTGCCCGACATTCCATGCCGAAACGATGTGGCGGCGTGAGTGCGGGTTGCCTTTGAGCCCTTCGATCAGCAGATGGATCTGGTCGATCGTGCGACCATCGGGCGCGGGCCATGAGCGCCACTGCTTGCCGTAGACCGGGCCGAGCTCACCATCGGCATCGGCCCATTCGTCCCAGATCGTGACGCCATTTTCTTTCAGGTAGCGGGTGTTGGTTTCGCCCCGCAGGAACCAGAGCAGCTCATGGATGATCGAGCGGAGATGAAGTTTTTTGGTGGTGATGCAGGGAAATCCTTCGCGCAGGTCGTAGCGGACTTGGCGGCCAAATACCGAGATCGTGCCGGTGCCGGTGCGGTCGGCGCGGTGCTCGCCGTTTTTCATCACATCACGCAGCAGACCGAGGTAGGTATCCATGCGCCCAATCAAGCCATGGACCTGCTTTGGCCCGCAAGGTTGAAGCTGCGCCTAGGCTGATTCGGGCGAAAAAATTTGACCTCCAGAAAATGTGGACATAATTTGTCCACATGAAAACTGTCACCGTCAGGGATTTGAGAAACAACTTTTCCAAGGTCGAGGCATGGCTCGGTGAGGGCGAGGAGATACGCATCGAGAAACGCGGCAAGCCGATCGGGTATTTGTCGGCGGCGAGGAAATCAGGTAAAAAGACGAGGCCCATGCCGGACTTTATGGCGAGGCTGAATGAAATTTGGGGGGGTCGGGTTTTTTCCGACGAGGAAGTGCGCGCCATGCGGGATGCTGAACTTGAGGGTCAACTGGGATGAATGCTTATCCCGATGCTTCCTTTTTGTGCTCGCTTTACCGTTTGCAGCGGAACTCTTACGAGGCTGTCAATTATCACAAATCCATGCCGTCGCGCTTGTGTGTATCCAGTCTCCTCTTGCTTGAGTTTCGCCAGTCGATCCGTTTTCAGATGAGGTTGTTTGCGTTGGATCGCAGCAAGGGGTTTGCAAAGACCGAGGGCATGGCGATGTTGCGTGCTTTGCAGTCGGATCTTTCGCAAGGGGTGTTTGAAATGACCGCACCCGACTGGGCGGATGTGCATCGCATTGCGGACATGTTGAGTGAAAAGCACACCGAAGAAAACGGCCATCGCATGACGGACATTTTGCATGTTGCCACGGCGATTCACCTCGGGTCGGAGGTGTTTCTCACCTTCGATGCCAACCAGAAGCGCTTGGCCGAAGCGTCGGGAATGCGGGTGCCCCTGTGAATCGGCGCGCGGCGGGCGTCACTTGCTCACATTGAAGCGGAACTCGATCACATCGCCGTCCTTGACGACATATTCCTTGCCTTCGATGCGGAGTTTGCCGGCTTCTTTGGCGGCATTTTTCGAACCGAGCGCGACGAGGTCGTCGTAGTGCACAACTTCGGCAGCGATGAAGCCGCGTTCGAAATCCGTGTGGATTACTCCAGCGGCAGCGGGGGCTTTGTCGCCTTCGTGAATCGTCCATGCGCGGGTTTCCTGCACGCCGGTGGTGATGTAGGTGCGAAGGCCGAGCAAATGGTAGACCGCTTGAATCAAAGATGAGACACCGGAATCATTGACGCCCATTTCGCGGAGGAACTCGAGCGCTTCCTCGGGCGGCATTTCGCTGAGCTCTTCTTCGATGCGCGCGGAGATCACTACTGCTTCCGAGCCGCTGTGTTCGGCGGCATAGCGGCGGACCTTGGCGACTTGCGGGTGTGAGTCCGGATTTTCGATCGCGCCGGCGAGTTCTTCTTCGGAAACATTGCAGGCGTAGATTGTTTTCTTGGATGAGAGCAGGAAA
>JBKDYW010000313.1:0-3417 GCA_046308575.1 Verrucomicrobiota bacterium | reverse complement strand
GGTGCCCCATGCGGCAACCGTGCCATCGGATTTGAGCGCGACTGAATGCAGGACGCCGGCGGAAACAAAGGGTGCGCCCTGCGCCATGTTGTGCGCTTGAAATGATTTGGCGCTCGCGTCGTAGGTCAGGCTCGCCGGCGCATAGATGCCGATCGAGGGCACATGCTCGCGGTTGGTGAACCCGTAGAGATTGAAGCTGCCATTACTGGGAGTGATCGTGATCGTGGCGGAGCCATTGGCATCGGCGAGGTACTTGCAATCGATGCGAATGCCTTGGTTGTTGCCGTAGGAATTTTGGTTCACGGCAACCTGCCCCAGCGTGCTTTGAAAGGTGAAGTTGCGCGCCGTGTCTGCAGCTCCAACCGAAAACATCGACAGCACATAACGGCCGCCTGGGCTCAGGCCGGATAGCGTGATCGTTTGCGCGGAAGTACCGCCGCTGCCATGCACGAAATCGTTCGCAAGGCTGCGATTGGCATCGTTGAGGTCGTTGGCATCATTGGTGACAAAGCTGGCAAAGTTGCTTGTCGAAAATTTTCCGACCACCGCCGGGTTGCCACCCGAAATGCCGGTGAAGGAAATTCCGCCGAGCGTGAATGATCCGGCCGCGCCGAAGGAATAAGCGTGCGTGTAAAGGTACCTGGGATCGAGGCCGGTGCTTGCTTCATCGGTCCACGGATGAATGGTCCAGCGAGCGGCATCGACCTTCAGCTGCACGGCATTTGCGGAGGCGAGTTGACCGTCCCATGCTTTGAGCGTGAAGGCATTTTGAAGGCCGGTGGAGCCATCGGCAGGCGTCCACAGCACCTTGTCGCTGCCAGCAATCAAAGTCGTTCCGGGCGTCACTGCGGCCCAGGCCGAGCCATTCCATTTTTGCAAAGTCCCAGAGCTGATTGTTTCAACACGAAATGAAATGACATCGCCATCCACATCCGCCTCATCAGCCGCGGCGGCGATCGATGTGAATGAAATTTCGATCGGTGCGCCTTCGGTCTGGCCGGAGATGATGTCGATCGTGGTGAGTGTCGGTGCGTCGATGACTGGCGAAACCGAAACCACTGCCTGCACCGGTGTCGCGGACTCCAGAGGTCCATCATCGCGCGCGACCACTTTGAATGCGGATTGTGTCCCGTTGGCATTGAGGGAAGGCGTCCAGTAACCATTCAAGCTCGCGGTGATCACTTTGTTGGTCGATGCATTCCACGGCGTGGCGGTCGCTTCGCTCGTGCCGATTTTCAAAGTGCCGGTGGTGACTTCCTTCACGACGAAGCCGGTGACCGCGCTGTCGATGTCGGCTTGATCGCCCTTGGCGGCCAAGGCGGCGAAGGTGATCGGGATCGCGGAGTCCTCATTGCCGCTGGTGATCGGTCCCGAAAAACGGGTGAGCGTTGGCGCGTCATTGACCGCGCCGACCGAGACTTTCACTGACTTCGTGGCTGCGGAATAAAGCGCGCCGTCGTAGGCCACGACGGTGAAGGCATCGAGAGAGCCGCTGGCCGAAGTGGGTGGTGTCCAAACAAGGCTTTCTCCGGCGCCGACCGATGTCGTTCCAGCAGTGACTGCGCTGCCATTTTTGGTGAGCGTGCCACCGAGCACCGACTCGATGCGAAACGAGATCGGATCGAGGGCAAATCCATTGGCGATGGCGGTGATGCTGTTATTTGGGTCGGTCGCGCCCACGGCGGCAGCGAGCGATGCGTAGGTGATCGTCAGTGGCGTGCTCTCGATGCCACCGGTCAGCACCGCAGGTGTGCTGCTGGCAAAGCTTGGCGCTTGGTTCGTGATGGTGAAGGTGACGGGCAGATCCTTCGTTCCAAAACCGTTGGATGCGCGGATGTTCACCTGATAAACGCCTGCGCTGCCGCTACACGGATATCCGGAGAGGACGCCGCCCGAGCTCATCGTTAATCCTGCGGGCAAGCCGGTGGCAGTGAACAACACAGGACCCGTGCCCGCTGCATAGTAGTAGTAATCGAAGCTGCTGCCGACGGCCACCGTATGTGCCGTCGCCGCAGCCGGGGCACCATAGAAATAGGGCGCTTCGATCCGCAAGTTATGTGGAGTGGGGTCGGACCATGTCGTAGGGAAACCCTCTCGAGGGCTCACCGAAATCTGGTTGTTGCCCAGAGAGAGCGGGAATGTGGCGGTGAACAACAGGTTTTTGCTACCTCGAGTCACTGAGCCAATGCCCCAATCTCCGAGCAAGCCGCCGTACTCCGTAAAGGTCTGGTCTATCGTCACTAGCTGTCTCGCGACCTGGGTGCCGTTGCGGTACATGTAGACGTAGCCAGTGGTCGAAGAGTTGCCACCGGCGACGTAGAACAAGCCGCTGATGTCATACTTCATCGTCAAGGTGACGGTGCCGTTGCCGTTGTTGGTCCAGCTCGTGATCGACGAGTTGGAGGTGTTGACGTCGAGCGACACTCCGGCCCGCTCATACTCGGAAGTGCTCGAGAGCAGCGCCGCCGTGACGTGGCCCTGCTTAAATTCGAGATCCGTGTCACCACCCATGCCGGTGACATTAGTGCTGGCAGCGACGCGGGCATGCATCAATGCCGCCAACTCATTGACGAAGGATCGTCCTTTGTCTGTTTCCGCGACGCGGCATCCGTAGAGGAGAATTTGTGCGTCGGCGGAGAGGGATTTTTTCCATGCGGCGACCTGCGGCGAATGGGCATGAAGGGTGGTGGCATCGAATGCCTGTTTGCCAAACCAGAGCTTGCCATCGCTGCCGTGCGAAATGACGCGAAGGACATCGACCTTTGTCAAAGTGCCAAGCGCTTTGGTGATTTGCGCAACGACATCGCCGTTGCCGTCGATTGGAATGACTTGTGAGCCGGCCAGTTCCTCTTTGGGGATGCTGGGGGCCAGTGCGGAATCGATCAGCACCACGCTGCGTGCGGGTTCATTGAGCGCCGCATCTGCTGCAAACAACTGCTGCATGCCAAGTGCTTGCAGGCCGATGACCATGCAAAGCAGGCGAAGGGCGAGGGGGATCAACATCCACCGACGCTGCGTGCAGATCGAAAATTTTTCAGATCTTCCGATGGAGCGTGTGTTTGGCATGGAATGATGATGTTTGGATTTTTGTTTCGCCCCCGGCGGCTGCGCTAGTTTTGGAGCATTTCCGAGAGCTCCTTGCATCGCGCCTTAATCATGTCGGTTTGTGCGGTGGCGAGCTCCAGTGGGTAGATCGATCCGTACATGGATCTTGGATCTTCACCCTCCTTGAGCGGGAACAGGGTTTTGACATGAAACTCCATGTACTTCAGCCACGCGCGTTGGGCTTCCTTGAGATCCGAGCAGAACTGCTGGTTGTCGGCGTTGGTCGAAAGAACTTTTTTGTACAGCGAGTTGAGCTTGGCGTGGGCCGCTGCGAGATCGGCCTCGGCGGAGGCGTTCATTTCGAGCTGCGTC
>JBKDYW010000312.1:0-17108 GCA_046308575.1 Verrucomicrobiota bacterium | reverse complement strand
AATCTGATGGACTCGGAGCTTGCGCAACGCATCGCCCGCTATCCGCTGGCGGTCTGGTTGGAAGGAAGTGACCGTTGTCTCTTCGCCGATTCCAACAGTGGCTTCATGCGGGCCTGCGAGGCGCTCATGGTGAACGCATTCCTGCCGCTGCCGCAGTTGTTTGATTTCTGCGACAAAGGTCCCGATGGGCGTCCAAAGCTTCAGAACTGGCACGATCTGCTGCTCGCGGTGGATTCTCCGGCATGGCTCGAGTCCGCCAAGCGCGAACCAAGTCCGGTGACCGACATGCATCTTCCCTCGCTGGGATTTGCCAAGGCGGCCACCACCCTTGCGGATGGATCCAGGGTGCAACTCGCCGCCACCGCCCTGCACAACGCGGCTTCGCACAATCACAACGACCTGGGCAGTTTCGTTTATTACCGCAACGGCCGCGCATGGATCAGCGATCCCGGCATGCCGGTCTACACGGCCGAAGTCTATGGCCCGAACCGCTATGACAATCTCCTCTGCAGTTCGCAGGGCCACCCGGTGCCGATCATCAACGGCCATCTCCAGCAGGATGGCTCGCAGTATCGCGCCAGCCTTGCCGTCGATCACGCGGCCGCCGATGGATCGAAATCACTGCGCATCGATCTGAGTCGTGCCTATCCGGACCCAACGATCACCCGCTTCGAGCGCAAGCTGACGCTCACAGTTCGTGGTGATTTGGAGATAGCTGACGACTTCGAGTTTTCCCAATCACCCAGCGCGCTCCTGGAAGTGTTCACCACTTACTTGCCCTGCGAAGCGGAGGGGGATTGCGTTCGCATTGGCGGCAAGGATGGCATGCTCCTCAAGAGCAAACAGCGCGGGAGCTTCGCGGTCGAGTTGCACGAAGTCGACTCGCCCTGCGCTCCCGAGGACAAAATGCTTCGGCGCATCGTGTTCAATCCATCCGAGCTGAAGCAGCGCCTGTCGCTTGGCTTTGCCCTGCAAAAGGGCTGAGGTCTGAAGCGCTTTATTTATCCATGATGAGGATGCATTCCATTTTTCAAAATCACATGGTCCTGACCCTCTTCCACTTCATCATTGCAGAAGAGCACGACAAGAGTGTCATGCATCCTTAACAAGCCGCTTCTTGATTCTTCTGCCTCTTCTTCCCAAGAAGGCTCTGCTATGATTTCTGATTGGTTTCTTTGAGCGCGCGGCTGAGGTCGTTGGGGTGCCGGTACCCGAGGTGATAGGCCGCGGCTTTGACTTGCCAGCCTTCGACATCGACGAGTCGCCGGGCTTCTTGCCATTTGAGCTTGCGAAAAAATGCGCCGGGCGCTTGGCCGACCTGGCTGCGGAAGAACCGATGCAAGGCGCTGGGAGACATGCCTAGGTAGTCGCACAAAGCAGGCACGGGCGTGTGGATGGAGAGGTTGTTCATCATCCATGAGTGAGCAAGCTCCCATCGCAGGTCGCCGGTCACAGCCGACGCGCGCGTGGCCCGCAGGATTTCGACTTCGAGAAGTTGGCGAAGCGCGTTGAGGGTGAAGGGCAGGGAAATGTCGGACATGGCGATCTCTTTGCGGCACCGCATGTGCAGTTCCTTGAGTCCCTGGATGGATGAGGCCTTGAGATCCAGTGTGAGGTGGCCTCCTTGGGCGAGTCGCAGTTCCGGCAAGTCGGGTCGCGCCTTCCACACCCAGACCAGAATGTTAACATTTTCGCGTCGGGCTTGGGTGATGCCGAATCGGCAATCGGAATCGATGAAAATCGCAGCAGGCCCCTGAATGGTTTGTTGGTCATTTCCTGCAGTCAGAACAATTTCACCACTCACGAGGACAAAGTAGTTCGTGCCACGGTCGTAGTGAACGGGGAGCGGATGCCGTTTGAAATCGCGCCTTCCCCAGCCGAGGTAAATGAGTGGCAAATTGCCTTCTCCGCCCCAGCTTGGGCGTCCCGGGGGAGGGTGAACCGTCACTTTGGAATCAGCATTTGGCATGATAGCAGTTTATGCCATTTGTTTTCAAATGGCTAGCGCTTTCGTGTTTTGCTCAACACAGATCGCAGTCAAAATGCGGCTTGGTCAGGAGAAAAAAATCATGCTCCGACAAGTCTCAAGCACTGCATTTCCATGAAAAAATTACCACGATTCACCATCGGCATGGGCGATCGCTTCGCTCACCAAGGAGAGGCTCAACTCTCCGCAGTTCAATCCGCCGCAGAGCGTGGCGTGCCGCTGCATCCGGTCTGGAACAAGTCGAACCGCGAGCACACCCTCATCGGCACCAAGCCCGAGGATCTGCGTGCCGAGGCAGATGCGGCAGTGAAGGCATTGAATTGGACTGCGCCTTACTTTGTGGATGCCGATCACATCAACTTGCACACGGTGGATGGCTTCATTGCGGCGAGTGATTTCTTCACGCTCGATGTGGCGGATTATTCCGGCAAGCCCGCGAGCCCCGAAAGCATGGCGGCATTTTACGAAAAGCGTTCCGCTCTGGTTGGCACGCATCGATTGCCCCTGCTCGATGCGCCGTTGGAAATCACCCGCGCCGATCTCGAACGCACGGCAGGCAAATTTCTCTGGGCAATGCAGGAAGCCGGGCGGATCTATCGTCACATCGCAGCCGCGAAACCGGCCGACTCATTTGCGGTGGAAGTGTCGGTGGATGAGACCGACACCCCGCAGACTCCGGCCGAGTTACTGATCATTCTTGCAATGATCGCCGACGAAGGAATTCCCGCGCAAACCATCGCGCCGAAGTTCACCGGAAGATTCAACAAGGGAGTCGATTATGTGGGCGACATCGTGGCCTTCGAGCGCGAGTTCGACGCCGATCTTGCGGTGCTTGCCTACGCGGTTCGTGAGTTTGGTTTGCCCGAGACGCTGAAAATCAGCGTCCATTCCGGAAGCGACAAATTCTCGCTCTACCCGATCATCCGCCGTCTGGTTGGGCGCCACAATGCCGGGCTGCATTTGAAAACTGCCGGCACGACCTGGCTTGAAGAAGTGGCTGGCCTTGCTGAAGCCGGAGGTGAGGGCTTGGAGATCGCCAAGGACATTTACGCCGCTGCGCTGCCGCATGCCGAAGAACTCATCAAGCCCTACGCGCCTGTGGTTGATATCGAAATCCCAAAGCTGCCATCGATCGAAACCGTTCGCAGTTGGACATCGCGGGATTTTGTCGAAGCGCTCAACCACGATGCCTCTTGCGCGAAATACAACCTTCAGTTCCGACAGTTCATCCATGTTTCTTTCAAGGTTGCCGCCGGCATGGGGGCACGCTACACCGATGCCTTGAAGGCGCACCGGGACATCGTCGGTCGCAGGGTTCGCGACAATCTTCTTAAGAAACACATCGAGCCACTCTTTTGCTGATCTTTTATGAAATCACGCCCTTTCATCCACGAGGACTTCCTTCTCGATACAACCGCAGCGCGCGAGCTTTACCACCGCCACGCGGCTGATCTGCCGATCATCGACTATCACTGCCATCTGCCACCCAAGGAGATTGCCGACGACATTCGTTGGGACAACATGGCCACGCTTTGGCTTGGTGGTGACCACTACAAATGGCGGGCAATGCGCACCGCAGGAGTCAACGAGCGCTTCTGCACCGGCGATGCGACGCCTTGGGAGAAGTTCGAGCAATACGCTGCCACCATGCCTAAGTTGCTGCGCAATCCGCTTTACCATTGGTCGCACATCGAACTCGCGCGCTACTTTGGGATCAGCGACCGCTTGCTCAATCCCGAAACCGCGCGCGGCATTTACGACCACTGCAACACGCTTCTCGCGCAGCCGGACTTTTCATGCCGCGGGCTGATGAAAAAATCCAAGGTCGAAGTCGTCTGCACCACTGATGATCCGGTGGATTCGTTGGAGCACCATGCCGCCATCGCTGTCGATGCGTCGTTTGACATTCAAGTGCGCCCGACATGGCGTCCGGACAAAGCGCTCATCATTGATCAAGCCGCCGCTTTCAACGCATGGCTTGAAGCGCTCGAGAAGGCCTCGGGCATCAGCATCAGCAGGCTTTCTGATCTCATGGAGGCCTTGCAAAACCGGCATGATTTCTTTGCCTCGCGTGGATGCCGACTTTCCGACCGCGGGGTGGACACCGTGTGGGCCGAGGATTGCACCGATAGCGAAGCGGCCTCGATCTTTGCCAAGGCGCGGGCCGGTGGCGCTGTGACGGCGGATGAGGCCTTGCGCTACAAATCATACATGCTTCATGAGCTCGCAGTGATGGATGCGGCGAAAGGCTGGACGATGCAGATTCATTACGGGGCCATTCGAAACAACAACACGCGGATGAAAAAACTGCTCGGCGCGGATTGCGGCTTCGATTCCATCGGCGACCTGCCCGTGGCGGCGGCATTGGCCAAGCATCTCGACAGGCTCGACCTCGCGGACAGCCTGCCCAAGACGATCATTTACAACCTCAACCCGCGCGACAACGAACTCATCGCGACGATGCTCGGGAATTTCCAGGATGGCGTCACGGCAGGAAAAATTCAGTTCGGCAGCGGATGGTGGTTCCTCGATCAACTCGACGGCATGACGCGCCAGATCGAGAGCCTCTCGCAACTCGGCCTTCTCAGTCAGTTCGTCGGCATGCTCACCGACAGTCGTTCGTTCCTGTCCTACACGCGCCACGAATACTTCCGCCGTTTGCTTTGCAACATCCTCGGCAATGACATCGAGCGCGGACTACTGCCCAACGATCTTTCGCTCGTCGGAAAAATGGTGGAGGACATCAGCTATCACAACGCGCGCAACTACTTCGGTTTTTACGAAAACCCGTGAGCGCCCGCTCTGTTAACGATGTTCTAGGCACAACTTTTACGCGTGAGGTGGCGAGCCGGCCTAGCTTCGCTTCTATGGTGGGTCGCCGAAGCTCTCGATGCATTCTTGATTGCCTCCACTTAGTTGCGGCCATGCCAATCTGGCTTCGCTTCTATTTCGGGTCGCTGAAGCTCCCGTTGCATTCTTGAAGTCTTCACTCTTCACGCCGGTAGGCATTTTTCGGCGCGGCGGTCGGTTCGACCCAACCGGGAAAGAGCACTTTGCTCAGTCGCCACTGGCGGTGTTGGTGGGATTGGCCGCTGCTTTCGATCGAGACGGTGAAGCGCAGCGGGCTTGCGAAGGGGTAGTTGATGAGGGCTTGGAGCGCGGGGTCGTCGCGGCTGGCGTAGAAGTGAAGCGAGCCTTCGAGCTTGGGTGAGGTGGCGGCGAAACAGAACCATTTCGTTTCATCGGCGAATTCGAAGTTGTAGTAGCTGGCGGGTTCTAGGTTGACGCGAACCTCATCGGCCTTCGTGGCGCTGCCGTCGAGGATGGCATTCCATGGGTGGCTGCAATGGATGCTGAAGGATTTGAAGTCGACGCCGCGCCCGCCGCCCTCGAAGTAGGGAACAAACAGCAGGCGCTCGCTGCCGTCCTTCATCTCGACCATGAAGCGTGCGAGAAGTCCTTCTTCGGTATCGATGTCGTCCATGCTGCGGAGGCGCAGCATCGTTTCTGAGTCACCGCGGCCGTTGCGGTAGTAGTCGCCGACGATGCCCGCGATGTCGTCGGATTCGCGCACCCATTGGAGGCGTTCTTCATGGGTGGTGGCTTGGAGAAAATTTTCTGCGATTTGCCGCGGCTGGAGTCCGGCCCATGTCGCTTTGGGCGCACTTTGCGCGTGAGTGTCGGGGCTCTGGATTGGCTGCGAATCGTCCGCAAATGATTCGGGTTCGTTGCGTGAAAGGCCAAGGAGCCACAGACCGGCGGCGATGAAGAGTGGCGCGGCGATGAGGCCAAACTTGAGAAGGCGGTGGCTGATGTCGTCGACTGCGTTGCTGCCGAATTTTTCTTCCGGAAATCTTTTCGGATTACGCCGCCGCTTGAGTTTTTCGTGTTTGCGAATTTTGCGATATGCGGGTGCGGGAATGGTGGCTTGGTTTCCAGTTTGCATGACGCGGCGTTTCCTGATGCGCGTTGGAGCATCCAAAACGCGGCAGTGCCTCGCGAATGGTTTCTGGTGAATTGCTTGTCACATCTGGCTGCGCCGAAATGTGGCGAAGATGTCACGGAGCCGCATGTTTCACGGTCGAGCCATCGATCCAACTGCAGCCGATCATGGTGGCGCGCGGGTATTTCGGCACGCCGGCTTCGTGGTGATGGATCATCGAGATGAGCATGTCGATCGCCGCCTCGCCGACGAGGTCGTTGCGTTGATCCATGCCGGCCCATGAGTCGTGGTCCGGTCGCCATTCGTACTGGATGAGGCCGATGTCCTGCGGGACGCGAAGTCCGAGTTCGTGCAGCCAGCGCTTCACTTCATGGTAGAGCGTGAAGATCACATCGGGCTGGTATTTCGCGAACCATTGGTGGAAGAGCGTGCGGTCCTCGCGTGCGGCGGCGACTTGATAGAAGGGTTGGGTGCGGTTTTTGTGGGGGAGGAAACGGCTTTGACCGGTGAGGAATCCGGCGCTGAAGCGGCCTTCGATGAGTTTGTCGATGACGCCATCGAGCACGAGTGCGGGCCGGCGGTAACCGAGAGCGATAGCTTTTTCGAAGGCTTCGAGAGCGACTGCGTGCTGATCGCTGCAGGTGTAGGAGAGTGCCGGATCGCGGGTGCGCACGCCGGTGACGACGGCGGGAAATTCTTCCCAGAGCGGCGTGAAGTGGGCGCGCAGGCGGTTTTGTTGCATGAGGCCGACGATGATCGCGCCGCGGATGTTGCGCGCGCGGAAGATCGAAGCGAAGCGTGTGGCCGACATGTCCGCATCGTGCATCCAGAATTCGTCGAGGCGGTAGCCGAGTTGGCGGGCCCGGCGTTGGCAGCCGAGCACATAAGATGGCACGGTTGGGTGGCGGGTGGTGGCGTCCTTGTGTTCGTGGGCGTTGATGATTGCCAGCGTGGATTGGTAGCCTTGGCTGCGGTTTTGGCGCAACTCGGCCATGAGGTGGGCGACGGTGGGGTTGGGTCGGTAGCCCAGCGACTTGGCGGCCTTTTCGATCCGCCGCCGCGTCGCTGCTGAAACCTTCGGGCTGCCGCGCAGGGCAAGGCTCACGGTGTTTTTGGAAACGCCCGCCGCCTTGGCGATATCGGTCATGTTGGGACTCGGCACAAAAAGGGCATGACATGGCAATGATGCGGTGAAAAGCATTTAATATGACTGTCCTACAACATCATTGTTGCCGTCAGTGACGCGTGCTTTCTAATGTGTGGTTTATCACCCCAACCATTGATCATATGAAATCCGCATTCCCAGGCATCAAGCGCATCGCATACGAAGGACCGGCCTCGAAGAATCCTCTGGCCTTCAAGCACTACAATCCGGAAGAGATCATCGAAGGTCGCACGATGCGCGAGCATCTGCGTTTTGCCGTTGTGTACTGGCACACCTTCCGCGGCAATGGCAGCGACCCCTTTGGCTCGGCGACGATGCAGCGTCCGTGGGACGATGGCACCGAGAGTCTCAAGAATGCCAAGAAGCGCGTGCGCGTGGCGTTTGAGTTCATCGAAAAACTTGGTGCGCCTTATTACTGCTGGCACGACCGCGACATTTCGCCCGAGGGCCGCAACCTTGCCGAATCGAACCGCAACCTCGATGCCATTGCCAAGGTGCTTAAGGAAGAACAGCAGCGCACCGGCATCAAGCTGCTGTGGGGAACCGCCAACTTGTTTTCGCATCCGCGCTACGCGCATGGAGCCGCGACTTCCTGCAACGCCGAGGTGTTTGCCCACGCCTGCGCGCAGGTGAAGAAAGCGATGGAGGTGACGCACAAACTTGGTGGCGAGGGCTACACCTTCTGGGGTGGTCGCGAAGGGTATCAGACTTTGCTCAACACCGACATGAAGCGCGAGCAGGAGCACCTCGCGGCATTTCTGCGCATGGCCGTGGAGTACAAAAAGAAGATCGGCTTCAAAGGTCAGTTTTACATCGAGCCCAAGCCCAAGGAGCCGACCAAGCATCAGTATGATTCCGACTCGGCCGCCTGCCTCAACTTCCTGCGCGAACATGGCTTGTTGCCGCACTTCAAGCTCAACATCGAGACCAACCATGCCACGCTCGCCGGTCACACGATGCAGCATGAGCTCGAAGTCGCCGGTGCCGCGGGTGCGCTGGGATCGATCGATGCCAATACCGGCGATGAGCTCCTCGGCTGGGACACCGATCAGTTTCCGACCAACATCTACCTCACGACCTACACCATGCTCAGCGTGCTCAAATACGGCGGCTTCAAAACCGGTGGCGTCAACTTCGACGCCAAGGTGCGCCGCGAAAGTTTCGAGCCGATCGATCTGTTCTACGCGCACATCGGCGGCATGGATGCGTTCGCCCGCGGCCTCAAGATCGCGGCGGCCATCCGCAAGGACGGCAGGCTCGATGCCTTCGTGAAGGATCGCTACGCGTCATGGGACAAAGGCATCGGCGCCAAGGTCGAGTCCGGCAAGGCGAGCTTCAAATCACTCGAAGAATACGCCCTCAAAAAAGGCAATCCGCCAAAGAACCACAGCGGCCGCCAGGAGTTCCTCGAGAATTTGATCAACGAATTCATCTGATGGGATGAACCCGAATTCGGAAGTTGAAATGTAAACAAAGAGGATTTGACCACAGATTGCACAGAATACACAGATAAAGAAAAATCACAAAAGATGTGCCTCTGCGTGAGCCTTCTTCTCTTTTACCGTTTCGAATTTAGAATTTAGGATTTAGGAAATCAGTGGTTGAAATGATTCGAATAAAAAATCGATTTCGTATTTCGGGATGAATTCTTGGTGAGGCTTAAATTCAAGCCATCGAATCAAAAATGAAAAAGCCTTTCCGGAGTGACCGGAAAGGCTTTTTTGTTCATCGGGGCATGCCGTGCATGCGCCGCGATGCGAATTAGAGAGCCATGTCCTTGAGCTTCTTGAGCGGACGGATGCGGACCACGGTGGTGGCTGGCTTGGCCTTGAACATCACTTCTTCTTTGGTGAAGGGGTTGATGCCCTTGCGTGCCTTGACGGCAGGCTTGCGAACGGTGGTGACCTTGAGAAGGCCGGGGAGAACGAATTCTCCGACTGCGTTTTTCTTGATGTGACCTTCGATCACGCCGGTGAGCGCTTCGAGAACCGATGCCACTTGCTTGCGGCTGAGCTCGGTGCTGGTTGCGATGCTGTCGACGATCTGGGTCTTCGAGTACTTGTCTTTAACGGTGGTAGCTTTGGTTGCCATGCGCATGAAATGCTGGAAACGCGCGGCGATGTCAAGCCTCCGAATGATTTTTTACGCTTAAAAAATAGGGTTTTTTTGAAAGGCTCGCGGGGTGAAATTTTAAAAAATTCACATCGCTCATCACGCGAAGATGGTTGGCAAGCGATCGGTCGCGGTTAGGGTGGGGTCATGCGAATCGACATCGTGACACTTTTTCCCGAGGTGGCGTTGGCACCATTGAGTGATTCGATCATCCAGCGTGCGCGTGCGGCGGGCTTGGTCGAGGTGGTGGGTCACCAGTTGAGGGATTGGTCGGAGGACAAGCACCGGCGTGTCGATGAGGCGCCCTGCGGTGGCGGGCAGGGGATGGTGCTGAGACCGGAGCCCTTGTTTGCGGCGGTGGAGGCATTGAAGGGACCGAAGACGCGCGTGATTTTGATGACCCCCCAGGGTCGGCCTTTCAAGCAGGCGGTGGCGCGCGAACTTGCGGCGGAGGATCATCTGTTGATTTTGTGCGGTCACTATGAAGGGGTGGATCAGCGGGTGATCGAGGCGCTGGTGGACGATGAAATTTCCATCGGGGATTACATTCTCACCAATGGTGCCTTGGCGGCGGCGGTGCTGTGTGATGCGGTGATCCGGCTCTTGCCCGGGGCTTTGGGGGACGAGCGTTCGGCGCAAGACGAGTCATTTTCGCAGCCCGATTTGTTGGAGGCGCCGTGCTACACCAAGCCTTTGGATTTTCGCGGGATGAAGGTGCCGGAGGTGCTGGTTTCCGGGTATCACGAGCGAATCCGCCAGTGGAAGGAGCAGCAGGCCGAGCAAAGGACGCGGGTCATGCGGCCCGATCTCCGCCCGGGCGCCGATTGAAGCGGGCGCGCGGGGCCGTGGGAAAATGCGTGCCTTTGGCGCGAAAATGTGCGTGAAATCCCCTGTGAGCACGAACATGGCATTGGGAAAAAATGGCGAGGTCGAGGATCCTCCGCGGGTTGAGCCTGCGACGATCGAGGACCTACCGGCGCTGACCGAGCTGGTGATGGAGTTGTTTTCCCGCTCGGGTGATTTCACGCCCGACCGTGCGCTGCAGGAGCGGGGCTTGAGGTTGATCCTTGAACAGCCGAGTCGCGGTCGCATCTTTGTGGTGCGCAACAAGGATCGGATCTTTGGCATGGTGAACTTGCTTTTCACGATTTCCACCGCGCGTGGGGGCTTTGTGATTTTGCTCGAAGATGTGGTCATTCACCCCGACCACCGCGGGCAGGGTTATGGTGCGATGCTGGTCGATTATGTCGTCGATTTTGCCAAAAAGAAAAACTTCAAGCGCATCACGCTGCTGACCGACCGGATCAGCGCCGAGTCGCAGGAATTCTTCAAAAAGCAGGGCTTTGAGTATTCCAACATGATCCCGATGCGGCGGATCATTGATTGAAAAACCCGTGTTTTGCGCGGTTTTGTGCCGTTTTTTCCGGGCTTGGTTCATTCTTGCCGATTTGGCTCCCGGCCATTAAAGTCCCGCGCCCCGGCAATGAGCGCCAAACCTGCATACCTCTACGACACTACCCTGCGTGACGGCACCCAGGGTGAAGGATTCCAATTGTCTGTCTTGGACAAGCTGCGAATTGCCGAGCGGCTTGATGCGTTCGGCATCGATTTCATTGAAGGCGGCTGGCCGGGTTCGAACCCGAAGGATGTGGAATTTTTCCGCGAGGCGAAATCGCTCAAGCTCAAGCACGCAAAGCTGGCGGCATTCGGATCGACGAGGCGCGCGAACACGCCGGTCGGCGATGACCCGCAGGTGGCGCTTTTGCTCGAGGCGGAGACGCCGGTGGTGACGATTTTTGGCAAGAGCTGGGAGCTGCATGTCACCGAGGTGCTGCGTACGACAGTCGAGGAAAACCGCGCGATGATCCGCGACACCGTGGCCCATCTGGTGAAGCACGGCCGCGAGGTGATGTACGATGCCGAGCATTTCTTCGATGGTTATAAAGATTCTCCCGAACACGCCTTGTCGACGCTCGAGGCGGCCGCCGAGGGTGGTGCCGCATGCCTCGTGCTGTGCGACACCAATGGCGGCACGCTGCCGAATGAGATCGTGCAAATCTGCGCGGCGGTGCGCGAGCGCTTGCCGGATGTTCCTTTCGGTATCCACACCCACAACGACTGCGAGCTCGCGGTGGCCAACGCCGTCGCGGCGGTCAAGGCCGGCGCAACGCAGGTGCAGGGAACGATCAACGGCTACGGCGAGCGCACCGGAAACTGCAACCTCACTTCGGTGATCCCGATCTTGCAGCTCAAGCTCGGTATGCCGGTGGTGTCGCGCTTGGAGAAACTACGAGATTTGTCGTACTTCGTCGACGATGTGTCGAACAACCCGCATTTTGCCCGCGCGGCCTTTGTCGGTCGCACCGCTTTCGCGCACAAGGGCGGCATGCATGTGAATGCCGTGCAGAAGTTGGCGCGCAGCTACGAGCACATCGAGCCTGCCAGTGTTGGCAACGAGCAGAACATTCTTGTTTCGGAGCTGAGCGGCCAATCGAACATTCTGATCAAGGCCGGCGAGCTGGGTCTTCCGCTGGAAAAAGGCTCGGCCGAGGCATCGGCGGTGCTCAAGCGCGTGAAGGAACTTGAGAACGAAGGCTATTCCTTCGAGGCGGCGGGTGGCTCGCTTGAATTGCTGATCCGCCGCGAGCTTGGCAATCACTCGAGGCCCTTCGACCTGACCGAATATCACACCAGTTTCCGCCAGTATCGCGACGGGCATCCGCCGGTCTGCGAGGCGACGGTGAAGTTGATGGTCGATGGCACGCCTGAGCTCACGGTCGCCGAGGGCAGGGGTGTGGTCAACGCGCTCGACCTCGCGCTGCGCAAAGCGCTGCTGCCATTTTTCCCCGAGATCTCCGAAGTTTCATTGGTCGATTACAAAGTTCGCATCATCGACAGCCACGATGCGACTGCCGCCAAGACGCGCGTCTTGATCGTCTCGACCGATGGCGAAAACAACTGGGGCACAGTGGGTGTTTCCGAAAACATCATCGAGGCGAGCTGGCTCGCGCTCGTCGATGGCATCGATCTTTTCCTGCAGCGCCGCCGTGTGGCTGCAGGCTGAAACCAATCGCATCAAGCTCATGGAACTGCTCAACACCGCGCTGCAAACACCCTTTGTCTGGGGGCTTTTGCTGGGTCTTCTGATCGCCGGTTTCATTTGGAAATCCGGCTTCAGCGCGCGTCGCAACCTCGCTCGCGAGATCAAGCGCCTCGAGGGCGAACTCAAGGACATGCAGAAGCATCTCAACACCCAGCTCAAGATCAACGCGAGCGGCAACGAGACGCTGCAGTCGGAACTCGATTTGCTGCGGATGCAGAATGAAAACCTGCGCGTGAACAACGCCGCTCTCTCGCAGAAGCCGGGGCGCGCCGAGATGCGGCTCTTGCAGGTGCACGAACTCGCGATCCGCGCGATGCGCGAACAAGCGCCGGGATTCGCAGCCGCATGGGAAAATGCCATGCGCCAAGGCGAAGCCGAGCTCGAGGAGGCGGATAGCGGCCTCAAGAAATTGATGCGTCGGGTGATCCCCGGATTGGCGTCGCCGCAAGCGCCGGTGAAAATCGAGACGAGAAACGAAGGCGAAGGCATTTGATTTCGATCCTACGCGGATCCAAATGCTTCTTGCTTGTCTGGTCGGCCGAATCGTCCATGCTTTGCCCTCATGTCTGGCGTCGAGGAGCAGAAGCGCGTGATGAATTTTTCCCTCGTAGCATCGCTGGTGCTGCTGGGGGTGAAGGTCTCGGGCGCGGTGATGACCGGATCATCGGCGATCTATTCCGATGCGGCCGAGTCGGTGGTGCATTTTTTGGCCGTGGCCTTTGCATGCTGGGCCTTGCGGCTCTCGATCAAGCCGGCTGATGAAACCCATCACTTTGGTCACGACAAAGTTTCATTTCTTTCGGCGGGCTTCGAGGGGGCAATGATTTCCGCTGCGGCCATGCTGATCTTTTACGAAGCGGCGCGGCAGTTTTTGTTCGGCGTCGAGATCCGCAACCTGGGCTTTGGTCTGGCGGTGACATCGCTTGCGGCGGGGGTTAATCTGATCCTTGGGCTCGCGTTGGTGGCAGTGGGTAAAAAAAGCGGATCACCCCTCGTGCGCGCGAACGGCATGCATGTGCTCACCGATGTGTGGTCAAGTGTCGCGGTGTTGATCGGGCTCGGTTTGTATCATGTCACCGAATGGGTGTGGTGGGATCCGGTGGTGGCGATTTTGGTCGCGTGCAACATCCTGCGCGTGGGGATACGGCTCATTCGTGAGAGCCTGGGTGGATTGCTCGACGAGGCGGATCCGCTGATCGAGAGTCGCGTGCGTGAGTTGCTCGATCGCGAGGTGGCGTCGATGGGATTGTCGTACCACAACTTTCGCCATCGTCATTCGGGCCGCACGCATTGGGTGGAGTTTCACCTCGTGTTTGATGATCACCTCAGCGTCGGCGAGGCGCATGATCAGGCGACGCGCCTGGAGGCAATGGTTGCCGATTTGCTGAGCCCCGATGGCAGGGTCATTTCCCACCTCGAGCCGCGCTCGTGCGAAAACGCGCAAGAGCGCTGGGAAGGGCGTTGAGATTTCAACGCAACGGGCGATCGATCATCCGCCGATCTCAGTGCGGCCGGAAAGCTGGGCACCTTCTTCCATCGTGAAGACCTTCGACTTGATGTCGCCATTGATCTTCGACTTGTCCTTGAGCTCGCAGCGTTGCGAAGTGATTTTGCCTTCGATCTTGCCGTAGACCTTCACTTCGCCGGCGGAGATGTCGCCCTTGATGATGGCGTTTTCGCCGATCGTGACCCGGCCCTTGTCGGAGGTGATTTCGCCTTCGATCTTGCCATCGACGATCATGTCATGGGCAAAGCGGACGGAGCCGGTGATTTCGATTCCGCTAGAGAGAACATTGGTGGGAGTGGCCATCGGTGGAAATTCCACCAAAGCGGACAGGCCGATGCAATCGCAAAGACGATTTGCGGGGAAAAAGCAGGGCCTCCAAGAGTGCGCGGGTATTCGGACCGATTTGGCGCCTGCGGCAATGGTGTCGGCGCCGCAGGGCCGCGTCGCCCTACCGCGGATCTTTAGCCAATAACCCATTCCTTGCCATCGATCGCTGCGGGGCCTATGACTGCCGTGTGAATGTGGAGGAAGAAGCCCGGGCAATTCTCAAGCTGGTCGATGGCGATCTTTCGCGCGCGGTCCAGATTCTTCAGCGCCAACTCGATGTTCTCTACACGAGGGCGCAGGTGCTCACAGGTCTTGCAGGCATGGTGGTCACGGTCACCGGATTTTCCGGGAGGCTGATCGCTGCCACGAACCGCCCGGCGCAGGTTTTGGTGATCACTGGCCTGGCCGTGGTGCTGATGAGCGCCTTTTTCGTGATTCGCCGGGTGATGAAAATCCACTGGGTGACCTCCGAGTTGTGCGACGATGGCGCTACGACGGTCGCGCGCGTATTGCGGCGCCGCGATGAAAAAGTCGCCGCTATCCGCAGTGGGGGGCTGATGCTTTTTTTCGGACTGCTGTGTTACTTCATCGCCATTGCCTTGATGCTCACGCATCCTGTGTCCGTGGCCTTGCCTTTGCGTTGATCAAATCACGGGTCAAAACCTTGAACCCGAATTTGGAGGTCTAAAGCAAACAAAGAGGTTTTGACCACAGAATACACAGAGTGCGCAGATAAATAAAAGTCACCAAATATGCACGACTTGAAAAGAAGTATAAGTCCGTGCGTTCCTTGGTTAAGATTTTTCACCACGGAGTACACAGAGTGCACGGAGTTTTGTTTGGGGCTTCATCAATCATTTCTCGGCTTAAAAGCTCTCTTCACTCCGTGTCTTCCGTGCTCTCTGTGGTTAGAAATATTCACCACTGAGTACACAGATTGCGCAGATAAACAAAATCGCTAAGGATGTGCCCCTGCGCGAGCCATCTTCTCTTTTTTCTTCCGTTTAAAATTTAGGATTTAGAATTTAAGATTTAGCAAATCCGTGGCCTTGCCTTTGCGTTGATCGAGTGGACGGATCAAACCCTTGATAGCTTGCTCGCCCGTGCAGCCGATTAGGGTGAGGCAAAATTGTCTTCCCCCGAGGGTCGAGACATGGCTTTTTAAAAATACGCATGTTGGCGGTATGATCCGTGGATCACATCCGACGCTGCGTGACCACAGCATCAGCGCTTTGCGCAGACACCATTCGATTTCATGTCCAGTTCGCCCAATTCCGATACCGTCGCAGGCAGCCCATTGCCGGATCCTCGCTACACCGTTGGCACCCTTTCCTACAGTAAGATGGGCTTGGTGGCGCTCTTTGGATGGTTGCTCTGGGGCGACTTCTGCTACCAGATGATGGAGGTGATCACTCCGTCGATCATCCCGCTCAAGCTCAATCACCTCGACGCACCAAACTGGGCGATCGGCCTCATCATCACCACGCTGCCCGGCGTCCTCAACATGACGGTCTGCCCGTGGGTGAGCTACACCAGCGATCGTCACCGAGGCCCGCGCGGTCGCCGCATTCCGTTCATCCTCTGGACGCTGCCTTTCGTGACGCTGTTCCTCCTGCTGCTTGGTTTTTCCGAGCAGATCGGCCGCGCCATTCACACCGCGTTGCCGTCCAGCTGGGGCATGAGCCCGACCTCGGTGATCGTCATGTGCATCGGGGTTTTCATGGTCTGCTTCCAGTTCTTCAACATGTTCGTGTCGTCGGTGTTCTGGTACCTCTTCAACGATGTGGTGCCCCAAGCATTCCTTGGGCGCTTTCTCGGCCTCTTCCGCGTGGTCGCCGGCCTCCAGGCGATGCTCTACAACTTTTTGATCTTCAAGCATGCCGAGACCCACATGACCGAAATCTATGTCGGCGTCACCATCCTCTATGCGGTGGGAATGGGCCTCATGTGCCTCAAGGTCAAGGAAGGCGAGTACCCGCCGCCGCCGCCCACGGTGGATGGCGAAAGCGGCTTTGTTTCCCAGGTGAAAACCTATTTTGTCGAATGCTACAGCAAGCGGTACTACTGGAATTTTTTCTTTTGCAATGCCTGCTGGTCGATTGCCTACACGATCGGAGTCTTCAATGTGTTCCTTCAGAAATCCATCGGGCTTGATCTCGCGCAGATTGGTTTCATCAGCGGCATGGTCAGCGGCGTGAACATGCTGCTTACCTATCCCGCCGGGGCTCTCGGTGACCGCTTCCACCCACTGCGCGTGCTGGTGTGGGTCAAGATCATCAACCTGTTCTTCCTGCCGCTGGGGCTGATATGGTTGTTCTTCGATTTTGAACCCGCCATCGCGTTCAAGGTGGCGATAGCCATCAGCATCATCAACATCCCCTTCGGCGTGCTTACCGAAGCAATGATGCTGCCGATGTACATGCGTGTGTTGCCGCGCGAGCGTTACGGCCAGTTCTGCTCGGCTAACGCGCTGGTGCGTTCGTTTGGCGTGATCTGCGGCGGGTTCTTTGCGGGTTTGTTCATCGATGCGATGAAGAAAATCCACAACGGCAGCGACTACGCCTACCGCTTCCTGCCGGTATGGATCATCTTCTGGAGCGGCGCGGCGCTTTTCTTCCTGCTGCTGCTATATCGTGATTGGAAGAAACAGCAGGTGCAGCCCGGAGGGGGGAATGTTGAATGTTGAATTTTTAATTTTGAATGAGGAAGAAAATGAAGAAGCCGCTTCTTCATCGTAGCTGGGACATCCTGTCCAAGGCCGTCCATGGAGCGTCCCGCTCCATGTTTTGAGAAGAGAAAGAGGAAGCCATTTCTTCATCTTCTGTCTTCTGTCTCAAAGTCTTCTGTCTTGATACACCTCGATGTGCATTCCTCGTGAAGCCAGGTGGGGCGAAATGCACGCTGGGCGGGTTTTGCGGGATTGCCGTCTAGGACGCTTTGGATTTGCTTCACCATGGCCTGCAC
>JBKDYW010000311.1:0-10379 GCA_046308575.1 Verrucomicrobiota bacterium | reverse complement strand
TGCCGCGATTTCGATCACAACCGCTATCCGCTGATCCGCGCCTTCATCGGCGAAGTGACGCGCGCGCTTGCAGGAAAACTGCCGATCAGCGTGCAAGCACCGCTCTGCGTTGATGTCGCGCTGCGCCGCAAAGGGGATCGCTCGATCATCCACTTCGTCAATCGTGCCAGCGGCATTCCCAATCAACCGAACAACGGCGCGATCGACGAGATCCCCAAGGTCGGGCCGATCGTCATCACGATGAAAACCGCCAAGCCACCTTCATCGGTCAGCGCAGCGTGGGAAGGCTCAAAACCAAAGTGGACACACAAAGGTCAAACGCTCACGATCACTCTCGATATGCTGCACATCCACGAGGCGATTGTGATCCGTTAGGAATCAATGCCGCGATACAATCTCCCATTTAAAAAATCATGAACATCACGCCATCCACATCCAAGATTCGCTCCGTCTGGCACGGTCCGAAACATTACTTCGGACTCCACTACGATCTCCACGCCACGGGGACAGACACTGAACTTGGGCTGAGATGCTCTTCCAAGGAGCTTGTACCGATGCTGCGCCTGAAGGGTGCCGATTTTGTGCAGACCGACTGCAAAGGGCATGACGGTTACACAAGTTGGTTTAGCAAGGTGCCAAGCGCCTCGGTGCCACCGATGCTGAAAAAAGACGCGATGAAGCAGTGGCGCGAATCCACGCGCGCGCTCGGGTTACCGCTCCATTGCCATTACTCTGGCATCTGGGACAAAGCCGCAGGTGCCAAGCATCCCGAATGGTGCGTGGTTACCGCCAACGGCAAACCGGCAGGTGCGCCCCTTGGTCAGAACTCAGGCGCGCCGGCCGGTGAAAAAATGTGCCCGCGTGGAGGCTATCTTGAAGGTTTGATGATCCCGCAGATGAAGGAACTCATCGACCGCTACGGAGTCGATGGATTCTGGGTGGATGGTGATCTCTGGGCGGTCGAGCCGTGCTATTGCTCGAAATGCAAGGCCGCCTACACCAAGGCAACAGGACGCAAAAAACCACCGGTCAAGGAAAGCGATCCCGACTGGTCGCTCTGGTGGAATTTCACCCGCGAGAGCTTCGAGGAATTTGTCACGCGCTACTGCGATGCCGTGCACGCGCACAAACCCGGCGTGCTCGTCTGCTCGAACTGGCTCCAGACATTTTCTCATCCGGGCGAACCGAAGGTGCCGACCGATTGGATCAGCGGCGACAACTCGTGGGTCAACGGACTCGATGGCAGCCGCTGCGAGGCCCGCTTCCTTTCCACCCGCGGCAAACATTGGGACATCATGCTCTGGAATTTTTATTGCTCCCACGGCATGGGTAAACCCGAGTCGCCATGGACGCCGAAGCCGCCGCAGATGCTCATGCAGGAAACGGCCGTGCTGATTTCCTTCGGCGGAAGCGTCCAGCTCTATGAGGCTGCGACCGACCTGCGCGACGGTCGCCTCGCGGAAAGTCGTGTCCGACGGATGGCCGAGGTCGGCCGCTTCGTCAAAAAACGCCGTGCGCTCTGCCAAGGCAGCGAAAGCATCCCGCAGATCGCCGTGCTTCACTCGGAAACGCACCTGCGGCGAACGGTGCAAGGCAAAAACCTGAAGTGGGATACCGACATTTTGCCGGTCAAGGGAGCCATCTTCGCCCTTTTGGAAAACCACTACGGCGTCGATCTGCTTGACGAGTGGGCGATGCTGCCTCGACTCGCGGAGTTTCCAGTCGTCGTCGTGCCCGAACGCCATGCGCTCTCCGAGGAAATGGTCAAAGCCCTCAAGGAATATGTCCACGGCGGAGGAAAACTGCTCATCACCGGTGCCCAGTCCTTCGAGCGCTTCGGCAGCGCGTTTCTCGGCGTTAATGCCGGTAAGTTGGAAAGTGATGCCACCTACTATGTGCCCGCAGCCGATGCCTCCACGCCGCTCTTCAGCAAGACATGGCGACTCGTGAAACCGACCACCGCGAAATCGCTCGGCTCGCTCGGTCGCACCGCGCTGACCGATGCGGAACTGCTCGCTCATCCCGCCGCGACGCTCAACCGCGTCGGACGCGGAGCAGTCGCCTACATCCCGGCCGATGTCTGCCGCGACTTTGAACACAACCGCTATCCGCTGATCCGCGCCTTCATCGGCGAAGTGACGCGTGCGCTTGCGGGAAAAATGCCGATCAGCGTGCATGCACCGATCTGCGTCGATGTCGCGCTGCGCCGCAAAGGGGATCGCTCGATCATCCACTTCGTCAATCGTGCCAGCGGCATCCCGAACCAACCGAACAACGGCGCGATCGACGAGATCCCCAAGGTTGGGCCGATCGTCATCACGATGAAAACCGCCAAGCCACCTACATCGGTCAGCGCAGCGTGGGAAGGCTCAAAACCAAAGTGGACACACAAAGGCCAAACGCTCACGATCACCCTCGATATGCTCCACATCCACGAGGCCATCGTGATCCGTTAGGAATCAATGCCGCGATACAATCTCCCATTTAAAAAATCATGAACATCACACCATCCCGCTCACAGGCTTTCCCGCGCTGCGCACAGTCGTGGCGAGCGACATCGATCCGACGCTCGAATTCGCCCAACTCGTCATGGCACTCGGTCGACCCGGCAGCCTCTTCCTTGCTATCTCGACCTCCGGCAAGAGCGATGTGAACATCCGCCTGCACCCGCAGGTGGTCGCATCCTCACCATCTCGGTTGAGGCCGCGAATGAGAAGATCGTGGATTGCAGGTGAATGAAGAATCCGCTTCTTCAAGGGAGCGCGGGCATCTTGCCCGCTTTTGCCGCCTGCGGCGATGGAGTCGGCGCCGCGAGGTCGCATCGCCCTACCGGACGGAGCGCTGCGGAGAGAGTTCCCTGCCTAAGAAAAAACCACTCAAAAACCACTTCTCAAAAATCCGTGCACTCGGTGCATTCCGTGGTTGAAGTCTTCAAACCCCGGTAGGGCGACGCGGCCAACATTCGCGTGATACCACTTCCGCCATTCTGTCTGGAACTCAATCCGGCGGAATGGTTTGGCAGTGTGGTGAAGGCGCTAACTGTGAACCGGATTTATGAAAGTTTGGAAAAACAGGAAAAGCACATCTTCGCAGTCGCCTGTAGGAAAATATGTCTGCGTTCGCGAGTTGCCATCAGCGGCTTGGCTAGCTATCCTTGGAGAGCATCAGGTTGAGATATATCTCCGCCGCGAGATCTAGCTGGGCGAGATCGAGCCATTCGTCCTTGGTGTGAGCCTGTGCGATGTCACCCGGGCCGAGGACCACTGCCGGACATTGCGTGTTGTAGTGACTAGCATTGGTTGCCCATGGCGCGCCGATGGGTGTTGCATCCGTGCCCCGCACGCGCAATGCGGAAGAAACGAAATCAAGAAATGCACCATGTCCGGTCGGGTTCAGGGGCTCGAGAGTAAAAGTGGGCTCAAGAGTGAGTGAGTTTTTTTCTGGCAGGGTCTGCAGGAACATTTCGATTTCCCGCAAAACACTTTCGCTGGACTCACCAGGCATCAGGCGGCGATCAAACTCGATCTCGCAGTAGTCTGGAATGATGTTCACCTGGGAGCCTCCGCGAATCGTATTGACGCTTGTCACGGCGCGGCCCGCGAGCGGGTGGGCGGCGTTTATGGAGGGAATATATTGTGACTCGAATGCATCAATGACTTTTACCATTCGACTGATTGCGGATGCCCCTTGTGATGGATCGGATGAATGACAGGAACGGCCGCAGGTGGTAATTTTTCCTCGAACCAGGCCGCCGTGCGCTACGACCGGACGCATGCCGGTGGGTTCGCCGACAACGATGCCGATGATGCGGGAGCAGGTTTGCAGATCACGTAGTTTGCCGCGGGTGAATGCTGCCGCGCCGGTCATGCCGGATTCCTCATCAAGGGAGAAAAGCAAACCGACATTGAACCTTCGCGTTTCCGATTGTGCAAAGTTGCGCATTGCCCAGAGCATTGCTGCGCCGGAGCCTTTTGTATCACAGGTGCCTCTTCCATAAATCCGGTTGCCCTGAATTTTTGCGACCAAGGGATCAATGTCCATTCCCTCGGTGCTCACTGTGTCGATATGACTATCGAAGAGAAGCCAATCGGCATGCGGGTCGGATTCGCAGGTAATGAAAAGGTTGAAGTTCTCGCCTGATACCGGGCAGCGTTGAGTTGCCAGACCCCAGGAAACGGCAATATTCTCAAGGCAAATGGCGAGATCGCGCTCGGGATGTGGCTTGTGCGAAAGAGCGCCGTTGACGGTATCGAACGCAATCATGCGCTCTAAGAGTTCGCGGCAGGATTTCATGACTCGGAAGGAGTGCGGCCGCGGGGAGGAGCTGGACGAAATCTGAGGCCCGCGGGTGTTGTCGCCAGACCTGCCTCGGAAGTTTCCTTCAAGGCCCTTGGCATGCGGCGGCCGATGTCGCGCATGGCCAGCACGACATCGTCGAAGGGAATCACGCAGCGTGCATCGGCCAGTGCCATGGTTGCCGCAAGAAAGGAATGCACGGCAAACATTCCATTGCGACTCACACAAGGGACCTCGACATATCCGCCGACCGGATCGCAAACCAGCCCGAGGGTGTTCATGAGAGCGAATGCCGCGGCGTTCACGGCCTGTTGGGGCGTGCCGCCGAGAGCCTCGACAATGGCTGCGGCCGCCATGCTCGATGCGCTGCCAACCTCTGCCTGGCAACCTCCCTGCGAACCAGAGAAGCAGGCGTTGGCGCCGATGATGTGGCCGATGCCGGCGGCCGTGAAGATCGCCTTCGCCGCCTGTTCATCGGTGAGGGAGTGCGTTTCCTGAAGGGATAGAATGCAGGCTGGAACGATTCCCGCCGAGCCCGCCGTCGGCGTGGCGACGATGAGCCCGAAGGATGCGTTTGTTTCAAGAACGGCAAACCCGTAAGCGATCGTCTTTGCAAATTGCGGCCCGAAAAGTGGAGCGGCGCTTTGCGAATAGCGGAAGAGCTTTCCGGCATCCCCACCGGACAGTCCGCTCGGTGAAAGACCATCGATCTCCAGGCCTTTGCGAACGGACTCCTTCATAATGCGAAAATATCCCATCATTTTTTCCAGAACGGCTTCGCGAGTCTGCTGCGTCTCGGCGATCTCACGCGCGAGAGTGATTTCACAAATCGACATTTGCTCGCCCGCGCAAAGGGTGAGCAACTCAAGCGCTTTGGAGAAGTGGAGGTTCATGAGATAGGTGGCAGCACCCGAAGTTTGCGCACATGCTCGATCTTTTCGAGAAGCGCCATGACCTCGGGCAGCGGAACGGCGTCGAGTTCGATGATCGTAAGTGCATCCGCCCCGCGATGGGTTCTGGCTGTGCGGATGGATGCGACATTCGATTCGATGCAGGCAAAAAGCGCCGTGACATGGGCTAGAAATCCGGGCCTGTCCAGATGCCAGATCACAAGGGTATCGAGCGCGCCGGAAAAGCGGGCGTCGAATCCGTCTACGGAGACGGTTTCGATGTTTCCTCCGCCAGTCGACGCAGCCTGCAGGATAAGCGAGGCGCCATCGCCCGCGACGAGTTCAACGAGAGCGGAGTTGGGGTGCGCGGTTTCGCCCAGATTCTCTTCGTGGAATTCCACGAGCATGCCCAGTTCCGTAGCAGCTTGCAGCGAATCCTTGAGACGTTCGTCATCCGGCATCCATCCGAGCAGACCGGCAACCATGCCACGGTCGGTCGCATGCCCACCGCCGGTCGCGGCGAATGAACCGTGAAGCCCGATCCGCGCGGATGTGGGTGGCGCTCCAAGCAGATGTCTCGCCACAAGGCCGATGCGAACCGCTCCCGCCGTGTGTGAACTCGAGGGGCCGATCATCGCAGGGCCGATAATGTCGAAGACGGATCTCACGATGGTGGGAATTTCATAAATGCATCATGCCAGCCACGCATCGAGGTTTTGTTTCACAAAGTCGTCGTCGGTGAGTTCAGGGTAGGCAGCCGAGACCCTGTCGAGTTCCTCCGCCTGGCCGGGAGAAAGAACTTCGTGCGGGTTGAGACAATGATGCGTGGGAACAAGCCCCTGGCGCCGGAGGACTTCGAGAATGCCGGGAATGCAGCCGGCGAAGTTGTTTGCCGTGTCGAAGACCGCCGCATTCATGTCTGTTACTGCATTCGCAGTCGCAAGCCACTCCGCATCGAGCGACGCTTGGCCCGCGGCACTGCGGATTTTTGCATAGAGTCCGACCGCCGCGTGGCTCCACACACCCCAGTGCCCGAGTAACCCGCCAATGATGCGTTTATCGACGGTGCCGGCACTTGTTTGGATGCGGAAGGGGCTGAGCAGATCCACCACGATGTTGTCATCGTTGCCGGTGTAGAGTGCAAAATCCCGGCGTCCGGATTCCGCGACCGCGCGCACCACATCGATGGTTTGGTATCGGTTGAAGGGGGCGATCTTGATCGCAAGCGCGTTTTCAATATCGGCAAAGCCGCGCCAGAAGCGATAACTGAGGCGGCGACCGCCCACCGAGGATTGGAGATAAAATCCGATGATCGGGATGGTATCTGAAACGATGCGGCAGTGTTCGAGAATCTGCTCCTCGGTCTCATTTTTCCACGCGGCCACGCTTAGCAGGGCGGCCTCATAGCCGAGGTCGCGGGCAATCTGCGCTTCTGCAACCGCCTGTTGCGTATGACCGCATACCCCCGCGATTTTTGCAAACGGCCTTGGTGCAGCGAATAGGGCTTCATCGAGCGTGCAAGAAGCCAGTTCCAAGATGGGACGGAAGAGCCCGTGCTGAGGTTCGCGGATTTCAAACTGTGTCGAATGCACCGCCACGGCAAGCCCACCGCATCCGGCGGCGACATAATACCGGACCAGCGCCTTTTCATGTTTTTCCGAAAGTTTCCTGTTCCCGTCGAGAGCAAGTGGCAATGCGGGAATGGCTTGGCCTTCTAGTAGGTGATTGCGAATGTTCATATCGTCGGTTTTAAAATTTTCCTGCGCGGTTTTCGAACTTGGTAGGTTTGCCGTGGGTTCCGCCGCCGGCAAGCATCCATGCGGCGATCCATGAAGTCATTTGATCGGGGCTTACCGGAGGCGTTCCGAAGACAGCGTGGGAGCGGGCCGGATTGTTCAACCAGCATGCCGCTTCCTCCTCGCCGACAATCATCGGATCGCGCCCCAGCATCGCGCCCAAGGTCTGCGCCAACTTGCGCACGGACAAGGCGGGAGCTCCTGTGATATTCAAGGGCACGGCAGGGCTTGCCGCCACCTGGATGCTGCGAATGATGTGATCTACCGCATCTCGCTGCCAGATCACATTGACCCATCCGGTCGATACATCCAGCGGAGCTCCGTCCATGAGCTTTTGGGCGATATCGGTCAGCACTCCATATCTGAACTCGACGGCGTAATTCAAACGGATCAGCACCACGGGTGTGCCGTGTTGCGCCGAGACTTTTTCAAAAGCCAACTCGCGTCCCCGACAGGAAACGGCATAATCCCCGGAGGGTGCGGGCTCATCCTCTTCGCTGCATCCGTTGGATTTGATGGAGACGAATGGATAAACGCATCCCGTCGAGAGGGCCACGATGACAGCCGAGCGGAATCGGTTCGCGACCATGGCGGGCATCTCTTCATTGAATCGCTTCAGCGAGTTCGGATCATTCTCCGTTCCGAATTTGATGCCAGCGAGAAAAAACACGGTCCCTAAGTCGGGAATGGCTTCGAGTGCTGCCTCATCCATCAGATCGGCGGAAATGACTTGGACACCAAATTTTTCAAACGAATCGCGCGACTGCACGGAGCCGAATCTCGAGACCGCATACACGGTCACTTCACTGCGTCCCGCCCTGTCCAAGGCCTTGCGCAGCATCACAGTCACATGAAGTCCCATTTTTCCTCCCGCACCGAGAACGCCGACGGGTCCCTTCATGGAATGGGCGGCGGTCACTACCTCTGGGCTTGGTTCTGAAAGGAAATCATCGATTTGATCTGGCTTGCAGGGTAGGCTTGGAGCGGGGTGTGTGTTCATGAAGCGGGCGTTGATGTTTGATGAAATCAAGAGAGCAGCTTGGGATGTTCTTCGCGCTGTGAATCGAGAAGCTCGTTCAGAAAAAGGGCATCATCCGTCAAAGATGCGGGATCATCTCCCACGACAAATTCGAGTAAGATGTCAGGATCGTAGCCATGGGCACGCAGTTCCGCAACATAGGCCGACCAATTTTCCTCACCATCGCGCAATGGGTGGCGCTGCGAGTAGTCCGGCCACCAGTGGAACGCATGCACATGATGGAGGCGCGGTGCCAATCGCCGAAGTCCGGCAAGGCACTCCTCGCGCGTAGCGCCGACTGTTGGCTGCCATAGAGCCTTGATGAACGGATGCTCAGTGGCCGCAAGCAATTTACAGGCGGATTCGAGCGTGTCCGTGAGGGTATGAATGTGATATTCGTAACAAATCAGGATGCCCTTTGTCGCAGCGAGATCGGCACAGCGCAGGGCGTCGTCGATTACCGCTTGGCGAAACGCTGCGTCGGCAAGCGCCGATCCACGATTGCCGGCCCAGACGCGGATCGCCTTGGTTTCCAAAGCGACAGCGGTGTCGAGAACACTCGCAAACTCGAGACCATTGGCGGGGCTGGCGGCTAGTTCGTAGTATGAGCCATACGCAGTCACATCGAGCCCATGGCGGCGCGTGTTTTTACCGACCTCCGCAGCCGCCGCCAAGTCGCCGTGAGGCACATGCACATCTCCACCCCATTCGATCGTTTGGAGACGGTTTGTGACGCAAAGATCGATAATCTGCTGCGGTGAGTACTGGCGGAAGGTGATGGAAAGAAGACCGGGCCTCATCAGATGTGGGAGTTTTGATTCATGCGGTTCCGCTTATTAGACACCGGCCCAGATGTGCGGATTCTGGCGGCGACAGGTTTCGAGCACGGCGATGGTTTCACGAACACTTTCGGGGGTGATAATTAAGGGTGCTCCCTCACGAATGGCTGCGGCAACATTGTCGTAAAACTCCACGAAACCGCGCGTTTTTGGGTAGGGAATGGTTTCTTCACGCCACGGCAGACGGTCATCGTTGCCATACTTCCGGCCGACCGCGGGGCCGTCATTCATCTCAATAGGCGGGGCTTCGTTCGGATCGAACCATTTGACTTTCACGCCCTCCGGCGAGCTGACCAGTCCACCGCAGGTGCCGGCCACCATCCACTCCGGTTGCGGCGGAAAGGCCATGCAATCGGAGACCTCCGCATCGACCAGCACTCCGCTTTCGCAACGGAGGACAATCTTGCAATGATCGTCGGCATCGCCGGGCGTCACGGTGCACTGGAGATCGGAAAACACATCACGCACCGGGCTCTGTGCGAATTGCAAGCACTGGTCGATGGTGTGCGATCCCCAGACATTGTGCTGCCCGCCGCCCTTGGCCTTGCGCATGATCCAATCGTTCCTGCGACCGAAGCTGCTGCGGTTGCATTTGATTTCCACCAAGCGGCCTAGACGCCCCGAGCGGAGCACCTCACGGATCGTCACAAAATCCTCTTTGAATCGGTAGGGATGATAGCAGCTCAGGACGCGGCCGCTTTCCGCGGCAGCCTTGATCAGAGCATCCGCCTCGGCCACCCCTTGGCACATCGGTTTGTCCACCACCACATGGCGCCCGGCGTGCAGACACGCGAGCGCTTCCGGGCCGTGCTCGCCACTGGGGGTGGCAAGGATAACCAACTCACCGACGGGATCCGCGAGAAAGTCATGGAGCGAAGCATATCCGCGGCAGCCCATCTCGGCCTCCGCCTCGGCGCGCCGCTCGGCCATCGGCTCGATGACTCCGGCCATGCGAAAGGCGGGATGCCCCTTGAGCAGTTGGTGCCAATGAATGTCCCACCCCGCACGGCCAAGGCCGGCAATGACTGTTTCGATCGGTTTGTTCATAATCACTTCGCCGGTTCAAGGAGAACCTTCGTTTCCAAGCTTCCGGATTTCGCATCGCTGCGGAAACGAATGGTCGAGAGATCCCTCATGCCAAGCTTGCGGCTTGGGGTGATTTCCACCGTGGTGCCAGCAGGTGGCGTGATGACTGCCCGACCACGGGCGCCGCTGATGATGACCTGGCCGTTTTCGTTTTTGACGGGCAGCGGCGTGTGCCAGAGGAACTCGACGCCATCGCCATTGGTTAGCTCATAATCATCCCTGATGGTGATTTCACCATACGAGGGAGAAGTGAAACTCCGTTTCCATGATTTGTAAAAATCCGGCCAGAGGACTCCGCCATCGATCGATGCGTTGAAGGCGTTGGCATCGCCGGTGGCTTCAGGAATCACCGCGACGGATGCCGGATTGGTGGCTGCCGGGCGCTTGCCGGACTTCACGAACGGCACGAGCATGTTGTGGTTTTGCGCGAAATCCAGCTCGTAAGTTGCATCGG
>JBKDYW010000310.1:0-4477 GCA_046308575.1 Verrucomicrobiota bacterium | reverse complement strand
GAATGCGTTCACCATGAGCGCCTCGCAGGCCCGCATGAAGCCACTGTTGGAATCGGCGAAGAGACAACGGTCACTTCCTTCCAACCAGACCGCCAGCGGATAGCGGGCGATGCGTTGCGCAAGCTCCGAGTCCATCAGATTCAACAGCCCGCCGCTCACCTCGCGCAGCACGATGGCAGCCTCGAGGAAATGTCCGAAGCCGTAGCCCCAATACATCGGTCCCTCGGCACAACCGCCATCCTCGCTGAACCCCGTCATGCAGAATTCCATCATGTGCGTGCAGAGAACAAGCAGGGAGGCCAGCGGGCGCGGCTCCTTCATGCGGTGGAGCGCCATCTGGATCACATTGGAAAAACAGGCATGGTTCCAGTTGTTCCGACGGCACATCCAGATTGGCAGGTTGCGCCAATCGAGTGCGGCGGCCAGGACTCGCTCCTCGATGCGTTGACCAACGCGCCGGACCACTTGCGGGTCGAGGCGGTCGCCGACCGCGAGCAACAACTCGGAAAGCACCGCACCGCATTGGGTTGAGAAAAGATCCGCCGCATGGAGCTTCGCGCATTCCTGCGGCATCCAAAGCGCAAAGTCGCAGAAGGCCCAGAGGGTTTCCTCCAATCGACCTGCGTCCGCCGATGGATGATCCAGCCACAGCGCGAGAGCCTCATCCTGAATGCGACCAAGGGCATCGTAAATGATCTCTCCGTCGATCCATTTTCCAGTGCGGTGGTATTCCTGGATGGCGCTCCAGTCGAGCCGCTTGATGGGATGTGGCTGCGGAGTGGAGGCATGGCTATAGGGAGATTTGCCCCAATACGCAGATCCCTCTCCCTGTCCGGCAAGACGCTCCGCCAGGCGCTCGAAGAGTCCGTTCTCGCGCGCCAGTGCGATGGCCTTTGCGCGCTTGGAGGCATCCACCAGACCCGGCCATGGCGAAGGCGCGGCGGTCTTGCGCAGCGCCTCCTCGAGTTGGAGGGCCGGCTCAAAGTGATCAAGTGCTTTGCAAAGTGAAGTCATGGAATTGGAAGTTCAAAAGAGCCGGGCACTCACGCTGAATTTTCCGGCCGTGCCTGCATGTCGAAAGGCGATTCGGTGCTGGATGCCATCGATCAAAGGCAATTCATCAACCCGCCAGGCGCATCCTTCGGGAGCCGTCAATTCAACGCGACCGCGCACGCCGGTGATGACTGCACGGCAACCATCAATGGTCACCGGCAGGCGGGTCTGCCAAAAAAAATCAACCCCTTCGCCGGCGCTGAGTTCGTAGTCGTCGGTGATGATCAACACATCCGCACTTGGTGAGTCCCAGGTGCGGTGCCAGCGGCGATAGCAAGACTCCCAACCGGGAGTCACATCGAGCTCGGCATGGAATGACACCGCATCGCCTTTGCCGACAGGTTTGACATCGACTGGTAGCGGGCAGGTGGGATGAGGCCGCTCCGACATGCCGAATGGCACGAGCATGTTGTGGCGTTCACAGTTCCTGAGTTCCGTCGCCAACGGGAGGCTGTAGTCGCAGCTTCCGGGATCGAACGCGAAAGTATCGCCGGCGAATTCGAGAATGAAACTTCCCTTGTCTTCGTGGGTGTGACCGGCATTGGCACGATTGCCTTGGATGAAAAGTTTTACCCATGCATCGCCCAGTTGGCGCTGCGACACGAGCGGGCCCATCATGGGCAAGGAAACGAGTGGCTGCGGCACGGAATTTTCAGCGGGCAAGCGCTCGATCAATCCCCAAGAGATCGCGGCATCGACCATCGCCGGCACGCTGCTCCCATGTCCCCCCCCACCGATTGGCCAAGCACCGGTACGGGCAACAGTTTTGCGCAGCATCCGCGCCCACGCGCTCTGCGGCAGCAGGCCGGCCATCATCGCTTGCGAGGCGATCTCATGGCCCTTGATGGCATCGCAGATCGGAATGACATCGCTTTCCTCATCGGTGCTGATCAAGGCCTCACCGAAATCGCCGCAGCGCCGCATCGATTCCGGAACAAGCTCGCCGAGCGGCCGATCCAGTGCGCGACTGTAGTAGTAAAGGCCGAGCCCCGCGTCGCGGCCGATGCAGCGGAAATACATCGGACCCTCGATATAGCCACCGTCGGGCAAAATGCTGCGTTCCAAGTTTTCGCAAAGTTCGCCGTAGGCAATGTCCATGTAGGAGCGCACCCGCGGCCAGTGGCGCTGCATCACACCAAGTGCCAGCATGCGACCGGGGGTAAACCACGCGAGCTGGTTGCAGTTGAAAATGTAATCATGCTTCCATGTGTTGAACTGAATGGTGCCGATGGCTTCCTCCGACAATCGGCGCAGAAGGAAATCACGCCCGAGCTCGGTGAAGCATTCGCCCGCCAGATCGAGAATGCCGGCAACTTCGTGGGCGCAGAGGCTCTGCACAAAACAGCGGTGCTCGAAAGTGCTGCCGGGAAAGCGGCAGATGAAGCCATCGTCCCAATTCTTGCACATGCCGATGCTCAGAGCGTAGCGCGCGGCCAAGCGAAGCAGACGCTTGTCTTTGAGGAGATGTCCGGCGATGGCGGCATTAAGGCCGTGGTTGAGGATGAACGAATCGTGATCGCGCACCCGGTTGTAACGGGTGTCGCTCCAGAAATTGACGAAGTCGTGGATCATCGTCTCCGGAGCGCGGGCCGATGCCGCTTCGGCCGCTGTCACAAACGGCGAGGCACTGCCATTCGCCGTCAACGCGGCATGTCGTTCGCGCAGCGTGTTGAGTTCATCGCCGTTCAAGACCAGTCCGTAGGTCGGCGCGAATTGCGGCTCGTAAGACTCATCCTTGAGATGCTTTTCCCAACGCGCATCCCACACCGAGTGGGGCTTGAGCATGCGCGCCAAGCGAGCGCTGTCTTGCAGCCCGAGCCAGTTGAACCAACCTTGGGCAATGCCGTCACCGGCGGCCTCGATCTCGATCGTCACCGATTTTAAACGCGTTGCTCCCGCAAGATCCATTGCGATCTCCTGCTTCTTGGGACCGGATTGTTTTGCTTCAAATCGGCATTCGCCCCGATCAGTCGATGCCATCAAGCGGATCACCGCAGCCTCGGGTGCCATGACCGAAAGCACCAGCCGGTCGTAATCATCGCAGGCCACTTCGCAACGGCGCGACATCCGCAGAGCAGGTCCCTTGTCAGACCGCCGCGCCCACTCATAAACGACTTTATCCCAAGTCTGCCGCACCGCCAGGCCGTGCGATGCGCCAGGCTCAATGGTCCATTGGTTCAATTCGCTTTGGGCCGGATCCCAAAACGGATCGAGGATCGCCTCTGCTTCGTTGATCGGAATGATTTGCATGGCGGATAGAAATGAACGCCTCGGCGTCAGCGATTGGAGAGTGCGTTTTGAATTTCCAAAATCCGCTTGGCGATCGTCCATCGATGGGCGTCAAAAACTGGTGGCTCCCACATGCCGTTTTCCAAGCGACCACCCACAGGCGTCACCGGGGGCTTGTTTGTGTTGTGCCAAAACACTTCCGGCTGGCCATCGTCCTTGTATTTCACCTGGACCTCGATGGAGTTCCAAATCGCGTCGAGGTCGTCGCGACCGGCCTTGGCGAGGTCCTCCCGGCCGGCGGCTTTGGCGCGCTCGATCCAATGCTCGAGCGTGGTGATGTAGCGCATGTCATCGATTCCCTCGCGGTAAACCTCCCATGTCACCACAGGAATCGGCGAGCCGTCATCGGCGGTGCGCACCATCCCGTCGGAGAATTCCCCGTCGAGATAGTTCCAGGGATTACCCCTGTCCCATTGATACATCCAGGGAATGAGACCGCTGTAGCCCGAACGCCAAAAACCAAAGCCATAAGTCATCCGCGCACCAATGTTCCGGGTTTTGTCGAACTCGCCGCAGACATGGTTGGGATAGCACCAGTATTCCGCATCTTTACGGGGGCCTGCCTGAGCCTTAATGGTTTCGTAGTTGGGCTTGAAGGGTTGGTTGCACCAGACATCGATGAAGGGATAAACGGGATCCCATGGCGCACCACCGCGCTCGTTGATCGGGTCGCCGGTCATGTAGGTGCGGACACCGGGCACCTTCTTGATCGACTCCATGAGCTTTGCCACAAAGGGCACGACATCAGGCCCACCAATAGGCTCTGGCTCATCCAGCGGGTAGTAAAGGAACTCGGGCCACCCTCTCTTTTTACGCTCGGTCTCGATGCGCTCGATCAGCTTGGTGAAGTCATCGAAGTAAGCCTGCGGCGGCATTTTGACATCCTTGAGATGTCGACCGGGTTTCTCGATTCCGTGTTTTTCAAAGTAAATATTCACCGAGCTTAAAAGCTGCAATGGCATCGGGCGGTCGCTGAATCCAGCGCGACGCCCCGCATCGATCAGCGAGGCCAACAGATCAAAGTCGGGCTCGAACTCGCCACGCCCGTTGTTTCTTCCAGGCAGAGGCCGTTCGACACCGTTCATGCCGTGCTCGATCATGTCGCGAATCTCTTTTTCCGCTTTGCCACGGAACC
>JBKDYW010000309.1:0-2105 GCA_046308575.1 Verrucomicrobiota bacterium | reverse complement strand
GAGCGGATCAGGATTACCGTTGGGGCCCTCGGGGTTGACATAAATCAAGCCCATCTGCACCGCGGCAAGCGGGTTTTCCAATTCGCGGTCGCCGGAATAACGCTTGTCGGCAAGCCATTCTTTTTCCATGCCCCAATAGATGTCCTCCTCCGGCTCCCAAATGTCGGCACGACCGCCGCCAAAACCGAAGGACTTGAAGCCCATCGAATCCAACGCGACATTGCCCGCCAAAATCATCAGGTCGGCCCACGAAATTTTGCGGCCATACTTTTTCTTGATCGGCCACAGCAAACGACGCGCCTTATCGAGGTTCCCATTGTCCGGCCAACTGTTGAGCGGCGCAAATCGCTGACTACCATTGCCTGCTCCGCCGCGGCCATCACCGGTGCGATAAGTGCCCGCGCTGTGCCACGCCATGCGGATGAAGAAAGGTCCGTAGTGACCGAAGTCTGCCGGCCACCATTCCTGCGAGTCGGTCATCAAGGCATGCAGATCCTTCTTCACCGCATCGAGATCAAGGCTCTTGAACTCGGCGCCGTAATCAAAACATTCGCCCATCGGATCAGACTTGGCGGTGTGCTGATGAAGAATGCGCAGGTTAAGCTGATTGGGCCACCAGTCGCGGTTTGAGGTGCCGGCCGAGGAGGCCTGACCTCCGGAAACTTGGCCGTGATTGAACGGGCATTTTGATTCGTTGGACATGATGTGTGGGGGTTGGATTGGTTATTGGAGAGAAATTGCCGGAACACCGGCGATGTGAATTGGGAAAATGGCCTGAATTTGCTGTTGTTCAACCGATCTTTTCAGCGCCGAAGTACGGCACCAACGCGTCGGGAATGCGCACCGATCCATCAGGCTGCTGGTACTGCTCGAGCAAGGCCACATAAAGACGCGGCAACGCGGTGCCCGAGCCATTGAGCGTGTGAGGAAAACGGTTTTTCCCTTCCTCATCCTTGAAGCGCAGCTTCATCCGGCGCGCCTGGTAATCGGTGAAGCACGAGCAACTCGAGACTTCCAAGTACTTGCCATGACCCGGCGCCCAGACCTCAATGTCGTATGTCTTGGACGATGAAAAACCGATGTCGCCCGAGCACAACTCGATGACGCGATAATGCAGCCCAAGCTTTTGCAGAATCGACTCAGCATGACCAGTGAGCTGCTCTAACACCTCAAAGCCCTTGTCGGGATGTACGATCTGCACGAGCTCGACTTTGTCGAATTGGTGCATGCGGATGATGCCCTTGTTGTCGCGACCGGCTGATCCCGCCTCGCGGCGAAAACACGGCGTGTAAGCAACCATTTTCACCGGAAGGTCCGACTCGGCGAGAATCATGTCGCGATAAAGATTGGTCACCGGCACCTCGGCGGTCGGCGCGAGAAACACGCGGTTGATCCCATCCTCGCCCGGGTCCGTGCCGTACATGTCGTCCTCAAACTTCGGCAACTGTCCGGTGCCCTCCATGCACTCGCGCTTGACCAAGTGCGGCACATTCACTTCCTCGTATCCATTCGCGGCCTGCGTATCCAAAAGGAAGTTGATCAATGCCCGCTCAAGGCGCGCACCAAGCCCGCGATACACCACAAAGCCGGAACCCGCGACACGCGTGCCGTCATCCCAATTGATCAAGCCATGCTGCATCGCGATTTCGACATGATCCTTCGCTTCGGCGATCGCCGGTTTTTCTCCCCACTCGCGCACCACCGGATTGGCCGATTCGTCGCTGCCCACCGGGCAGGCATCATGCGTCAGGTTGGGAATGTTGAGCAAAAGGTCCGCCTGCTCGGCCGCGGCATCTTCGGCAACGACATCGAGCGCGACGATTTGCTCATTGATACCGCGCACCTCGGCCTCGATCGCCGAGGTATCCTCGCCCTTGCCCTTGAGCATCCCGATCTGCTTGGAGATGGTCTTGCGCGAATTTTGCAGTTGCTGCTTTTCGGTCTCGGCCTTGCGACGCTTCTCATCGCAGGCAAGCACCGCGTCGACGAGCTTCCAATGATCGCCACCGCGAAGCTTGAGGCGTTCCTGGATGGCGGGGGCGTTTTCGCGGATGACGCGGATATCGAGCATGGCGCGCCGACTTTCATGGCCATTGGGGTCCGGA
>JBKDYW010000308.1:0-2489 GCA_046308575.1 Verrucomicrobiota bacterium | reverse complement strand
CACCCTCTTCCCCATGAAAGCCATCCTCCTCGCCGGCGGTTCCGGTACGCGCCTTTACCCGGTCACCATGGCTGTGAGCAAGCAGCTGCTCCCGGTTTATGACAAGCCGATGATTTATTACCCGTTATCCGTGCCCATGTTGGCTGGAATTCGGGACATTTTGATCATTTCCACACCGCATGACCTGCCACTTTATCGGCGTTTGCTTGGGGACGGTTCGCGTTTTGGGATCAACCTCTCCTACGCCGAGCAGCCCTCACCCGATGGCCTGGCGCAGGCCTTTCTCATCGGCGAGGAATTCATCAATGGCGACTCTTGCGCCCTGGTGCTTGGCGACAACATCTTCTATGGCCAGGGCTTCTCACCCAAGCTCAAGGCAGCCGTGCAGCGTGGCACTGGAGCCACGGTTTTCGGTTACGAAGTTAAGGACCCCGAGCGCTTCGGCGTCGTCGAATTCGACGAGACCGGCAAAGCCATTTCCATCGAAGAAAAACCCAAAAATCCAAAATCAAACTTCGCGGTCACGGGGCTCTACTTTTACGACCAACGGATTGTCGAAATCGCCAAGCAAGTCAAACCCTCACCTCGCGGTGAGCTGGAAATCACCTGCGTGAATCGTGCCTACCTTGAAGCTGGCGACCTCCATGTCGAGTTGCTCGGCCGAGGCTACACATGGCTCGACACCGGCACTCACGAATCACTGCTCGAAGCTTCCCAATTCGTTCATACCATTGAGCAGCATCAAGGCTTCAAAGTCGCATGCTTGGAGGAAATCGCGTTCCACAAAGGCTGGATGGACAAGGCACAGCTCCAGGCTTCGATCAAAGCTCTGGGAAAAACAAGCTATGCGGATTATCTGAGAAAACTTGGTTAAACTAAAAATGGCCATCATTCACAAATAATCATCCTGATTTAATTTTTAATAAATAAATTATGCCGAAACCATTCATCCATTCGAATTCTGATGTTCAATCATCCCAGGTAGGTGACGGCACAAAAGTATGGCAATATTGCATCGTTCTTCCAGGCGCAAGGATTGGAGCCGACTGCAACATTTGTTCTCACGTCTTCGTCGAGAACGATGTTTTGATTGGCAACCGAGTAACGGTGAAGTGCGGTGTGCAACTTTGGGATGGCATCACTCTCGAGGACGATGTGTTTGTGGGACCAAACGCAACATTCACCAATGACCGTTTTCCACGATCCCGCCAACATCCTGATTCGTATGCTAGAACCATTGTTAAAGCAGGCGCGTCCATCGGGGCGAATGCCACGATTCTGCCAGGAATCACCATTGGCCGCAACGCAATGGTCGCAGCTGGGGCAGTGGTGACACGCGATGTGCCATCTCATGCGATCGTAAAAGGAAATCCCGCGCGGATCACTGGCTATGTCAGCGATGCGCAAGAATCACTGCCAAAACAGCCAAAACAGACAGAATTTGCTGACACGATACCAGGTATTTCTTGGGTGCGCTTTACCACTGCATCAGACATGCGTGGGGATCTCATGGCAACCGACTTCTCGAAACAGATTCCTTTTCCTGTGAGGCGCGCATTCTTCATCACTCATGTGCCATCGCATCATGTGCGCGGAGAACATGGCCACAAGGAGTGTCATCAGCTACTGGTTTGCTTACAAGGCTCCGTTACAGTCGCCGCCGACAACGGCTCAGAACGAGGACAATGGATTCTCAATGATCCAGCGGTAGGACTGCACATTCATCCAAAGGTTTGGGCTGCCCAGTATCAGTACTCACCCAACTCGGTTCTGGCCGTCTTCGCATCACACGAATACGATTCAAACGACTATCTCAGGAATTATGAGGAATTTCTGGCAATTGTGCAGAACAAGGCGCTTTGAAAAAGTAACATTAACCCGCATTTCATCCTTAATCGGTTTATTCCATGTCCGTTCCATTCCAAGACTTCAAGGCAGCATACCATGAACTAAAAGCTGAACTCGATGATGCGTATTTTCGATTCATGGAGTCGGGTTGGTATGTACTCGGCAAGGAACTCACCGCCTTCGAAGAAGAGTATGCGCACTATGGCGAAGCAAAACACTGTGTCGGCGTCGCCAACGGCCTCGATGCCCTCCATTTGGCCCTGCGCGCGATGGACATTGGGCCGGGTGATGAAGTCATCGTCCCATCCAATACCTACATCGCCACATGGTTGGCAGTCACGCAAGTGGGCGCCACTCCGGTTGCGGTCGAACCAGATCCCGCTACTTTCAACCTCGATCCCACTCGCGTTGAGGATGCGGTCACTGCACGCACCAAGGTCATCCTCTCAGTAAATCTGTATGGGCAACCATGTGATTATGATTCGCTGATGGCCATTGCTTCCAAGCATGGATTGAAGCTCGCGATTGATAACGCACAAGCTCAAGGTTCATATTACAAAGATCGCCGGGTGGGTGGCATCGCAGACATCGAATGCCACAGTTTCTATCCAAGCAAAAACCTCGGTGCCTTTGGTGAAGCG
>JBKDYW010000307.1:0-6028 GCA_046308575.1 Verrucomicrobiota bacterium | reverse complement strand
CTGCGAGCGCATGCCGTGGTGGCAATAGACCACGATGCCGCGCTCGGTGTCGGATGTGAGGCCATCGAGGGTCTCGGCCAGCGTGCTGAGTGGAAACCACTCGTTGCCGGCAATCTGGCAAATTTCGAGCTCCTCGCGCTCTCGGCAATCGATCAGGCGCGGGCGCTCTTGTGGCGGAAGTTGGATCCAGCTTGCGACATCGGCAGGGCTGACCTCAATTTGTGCTTGTGGGTCGGGTAGCATGGGGAATTCGACGGCGACGGCTTCGGATTTATTCAACGATCACCGGGGTGCCGACCGAGACATTTTGGAAAAACTTTTCGGACATGTGGTGGGGCATGCGGATGCAGCCGTGCGAGGCGGCATATCCGGGCAGGTAGCCGGTGTGCATGCCGATGCCACCGAAAAAGCGCATGAAATTCGGCATCGGCGCGGGGTAGTAGATCGCGCCGGGCGGGACCTTGTCGACGCGGATGTCGACGTTGTCATTGATCATTGCGCCGGTTTGTCTGTCCTTGAAGACACCGTAGAGCGAGGATTTGTGATCCTTGCTCTTTTGCGTGATCTTGTAGTTGCCCGGTGGGGTGTCGTGGCCCTCGCTGCCGCTTGAAATCCGCGACACACCGACCAGCACGCCGCCTTTGTAGAAAAAGGCCTTTTGCTGACTCCGGTTGATCCTGACCAGCGGGCTGCCTTGCACGCCGTCGCCGTCCCAGTACGAGACATCGTCGGGGATCGCGGGCGGTGGGTGGTGCGGGCCGTTGCTGGCTTGTTTTTTGATCGGCCCCACGCCTGCCATGTAACCGGAGCGGGCAGGGCCCGAGGGGCCGCAAGAACTGAGGGCGATGATCGCCAATAAACATGGAGCGGCCCAGGTGGTGGTGAGCTTCAAAAACTTCATTTCCCGCGAAAAATGCCGCGCACTCCGCGAGGCGTCAAGCCGACACGCAATGGATGGATCCACATCGCACAGCTCTTCTCTTGCGTCTGAATCTTGTCGTTTTGCTTCTTCTACAAATTTCACGACTCAGCCAAGATTGCGATTGTCATTTTCAAGGATATCGCGATAGTCATGTTATCTTGATTATAGCAGGTGGAAGTTTGATCGGTTGTTTTGGCACCATGCATGCTGTCTGTGGGCTCGCCGCCGATGTTTCGCGCTCCACCGAGGTTCATTTCCCCTCACTCCCATATCCATGATCAATCAAGCTGAACAAGAATCGCAATGTGCCCTGTTTGAGGAACCTCATGCGTTGGATCGCCTGAAAAAACCGCGGCGCAATTCGTCAAAACTTTCCCAGCCCGAAGATTTCGGTCTCACCGCCCCCTCGCAGATCGTCAAAAACTATGTGCTCGATACCAATGTGCTGCTGCACGATCCGGCATCGCTTGAGCGCTTCAAGGAAAACCACCTGTGCATTCCGGTGGATGTGTTGGCGGAGCTCGACAAGTTTAAGTCCGAGCAGACCGAGCGCGGGGCCAACGCGCGCCGCGTGCACCGCAGGCTCACCGAAATGTTTTCCTGTTCGGAGAAAGTCACGCGCGGCGTTGCCACGCCCTTCGGCGGCACGGTGCGCATGGTGATCTACGATCCGGCGATCTGCCCGAAGAACTCCGAGCAGCTCAATCTTTTTCACCGCATCTTTCCCGACCGCGAGCGCGTTGATCACCGCATTCTCGCAGCTTGCTTGCTGTTGATGCAGCACAACTCGGCGCCGGTGGTGCTCGTCACCAAAGACATCAACATGCAGCTCAAGGCCCGCGCGGTCGGCATCGAGTGTCAGGATTACCTCAACGACAAGGTTGATTTGCGCGAGGTGTCGAACTACGAGGTTCATCGTATTGAGGTTGACCCCAGTGAGCTGCAGCGCTTCGCGAGCGCGGGCGAGATCGTGCTCGACGAGGAGCGTTGCGCCGGTGTGGTCGTAAACGAGTATGTGCTGCTCGGAGTTTGTGAAAAACAAACCATGCCCGCGCGCCGTGTGGCCGATGGCAGATTCGTGCGGCTCAATTTTCCCGAGGCGCTCAAGATCCCCGATGGTCAGTCGCTCAAGCCGCTCAACCTCGGCCAGCGATGCCTCATCGACGCGTTGCTCAACCCGGAGATTTCACTCGTGACTTGTTATGGTCATGCCGGCACCGGCAAGACGCTCGTCGCGGTCGCTGCCGGCTTACACGAAATGTTCAACCGCCGCTACAACGGCATCACCGTGAGCCGCCCGGTGGTGGCGATGGGTGAGCAGCTTGGCTTCCTCCCTGGATCGCTGGATGAAAAAATGCGTCCTTGGTTACAGCCGATCCACGACGCGCTCGATCTGCTCATGCGCCCAAGCACGCCGCTCGGTCCGCGCCGCAAGCAGCAGAAGGCAAATGCGAATCCCAATCCCGCTGGCGTGAAGAAGCCTTACGAAATTTTGATGGAGCAGGGCATTCTTGAAATTGAAGCGCTCTGCTACATCCGCGGTCGTTCGATCCCGAACCGCTTTTTCATCCTTGACGAAGCGCAGCAACTCACGCCGCAGGAAGCCAAGACGATCGTCACCCGCATGTCGCGCGACTCGAAGCTCGTGCTCGTCGGCGACCCGGCGCAGATCGACAACCCCTATGTCGACAGCCGCAGCAATGGCCTCGTCTACACGCGCAACCGGCTCAAGGGCCAGGACTTTGTCGCGCATGTCGCGCTCAACCGCGGCGAGCGTTCGGAACTCGCGGAGGCCGGCGCGAGGCTGATGTGATCGCCATGACCATGCGGATCAAATCCCTCTGCCGCATCGGTCTTTTGGCCTTGGCCGCAGGGCTTGTGCTGGTGTTCGCGCAGGACCGCATCGCGCGTCCGGATCCGCGAGGTTTTGATCCGCAGGAAATGGGCCGTTTGGAATCCGCGATGTGGCGGAGCTATTACGATGGCCGATGGCTGCGCTTGATCGGCCAGACGATGCAAGTTTCCTGCGGTCAATATGGATTCTCATGGTGGGATGGCGCGCGGCTTTCCACGCATGCGGCGATCGCGGCGATGTACTTTCGCCAAGAGACCAATGACCCTCGATGCATCGGCCAACTCGAGTCGTACTACGGCATCGTGCGGCATGCGACGCGGATTGAATTCGATGTCAGTGAGGCGGCGCGATTGGAACTGCAATGGTGGCAGGAGCGCCGCCGCGATGTGCCACCCGCGCAGTATGCCCGCACGATCGCGCGACTCTCGGGCTTCATCCACGGAGTCGGCGAAAAAGAAGCGATGGAATCCGCCCTGCTGCGCACCTATGCGATGGTCTATCGCGACGCGCGGCGCGATGGCAAAATGACCGATGCCGATTGGGAGGAAGTGTCGCGTCAACTCACCGCCGCCTACACGGTTTTGAAAAACGAAATGCTTCGCACGCCATGAGTGTCGCGGGTGGATTCGAGCCCTTTGCGCGCGACTCGATGATGTGGCGCATCAATCGCGAGCGCGTCGTCTTGTTGGCGGGCCCAGCGGCCGCCGTTTTGCAAGCGGCGCATCCGCAAGTCGCGATGGGCGTGGCCGCGCACAGCAAGTTTCGGCGTGATTCGATTGGCCGCCTGCGGCGCACGCTCGATGCGGTTTATGCCGTCGCCTTCGGCAGTGGGGAAGAGGTTGATCGCGTTCGCGAATCGGTGGGGCGCGCGCATCGTGCGGTGCGGGGGACTTCACCCGAGGCCTACTCCGCCTTCGATCCCGGCGCGCAGCTTTGGGTGATGGCCACACTCGTGATGGCGAGCGCAACGATGTACCGGCGCTATGTCGGACCATTGAGCATCGACGAGCTCAATGCCTTTCTTCGCGAAAACGCGCGCTTCGGCACCGTGTTCGGCGTCGCGCCCGATGCCTTGCCGCAAACATGGAGTGCGTTCGAAACTTATTGGGACGAGATGATGCAGGGAGATCTTCTCGGCTCGCATCCGCTTTGTGGCGAAGTGGCGCGCGCGGTGGTGAAACCCGATGCGCCATGGGCGATGCGCGCGCTGTCGCCGGTGTTTCGCGCGCTGGCTTTCGAGTTCCTTCCCGCAACCCTGCGCGTGCGACTCGGCTTTCCCGAAAACCCAAATCACGCATGGCTGTGGCGACCACTCGACCGCACCCTGCCCTCCCTCATGCAAGCGGCTCCCGCATCACTGCGCTATGCGTCACAGTATCTGCGGGCGAGCAAAAGGAGATGAGGAAGTTTCAAGTGGTCAGAGTTCAGTTTCAAGAGAAGACGAAGAAGCAGCGATTTCATCCATCATTCACAATCGCTTCTTCTCTGCGTTCCTTTGCGACCTTTGCGGCTTTGCGGTAAATCTAACAAAAAACCGGCGCCCTTGGTGAGGACGCCGGTTTGTTTGATGTTTTGCTTTTCGCTTTGATTATTCTGCGCTGCCTGCGCTTTCCGCATCGGCGGCGGCTTGATCGCGGAGCCAGGCGCGGCGTGACATTTTCACGCGGCCTTTCTCATCGACACCGAGGCACTTGGCGGTGACGACATCGCCTTTCTTGACGACATCCTCGACCTTTTCGGTGCGGCCTTCTGCGAGTTCGGAAACGTGGATGAGTCCGTCCTTGCCGGGCAGCACTTCCATGAACGCGCCGAAGGCGGTGATGGAAACAACCTTGCCGGTGTAGACCTTGCCAACTTCGATTTCTTGGAACATGCGATCGATCATTTCCTTGGCGCGGTCGAGACCTTGCTGCTTGGAAGCGTAGATGTGCACGGTGCCGTCGTCCTCGATGTTGATCTCGGCGCCGGACTCGGCCTGGATGCCCTTGATGTTTTTGCCGCCAGGTCCGATGAGCTCACCGATGCGATCGGCGGGGATCTTGAGGGACACGATGCGCGGGGCATGCGGACTGAGCTCGGCGGGTGCGGAGATCGCTTCGGCCATCTTGTCGAGGATGGTGCCGCGGGCGTTCTTGGCGATGGTGATGGCTTCCTCGAGGATCGAGAGCGGCAGGCCGGGGAGCTTGAGGTCGAGCTGGTAACCGGTGACGCCTTGGCTGGTGCCGCAGAGTTTGAAGTCCATGTCGCCGTAGAAGTCCTCGGAGCCGATGATGTCGAGAAGGCACTTGTGCTCCTTCATCGTGTCATCGTCGTTCCATTCGGTCACAAGGCCGACGGAGATGCCAGCGACGGGGCGGATGAGCGGGACACCGGCGCTGAGCAGCGACATGGTGCCCGAGCAAACGGTGGCCATCGATGTCGAGCCGTTGGATTCGGTGACTTCCGAAGAAACGCGGATCGCGTAGGGGAAATCCTCGACGGCTGGGATCACCGGTTCGATCGAGCGCTCGGCGAGAGCGCCGTGGCCGATCTCGCGGCGGTTGATGCCACCCATGCGGCCGGTTTCGCCGACGGAGAAGGGAGGGAAGTTGTAGTGGAGGATGAAACGCTTCTCGGTTTCGCCGCCCGCGTAGTTGTCCATGAACTGCTTTTCATCGGCGGGTGCGAGCGTCGCGATCGCGAGGGCCTGCGTTTCGCCGCGGGCGAAAATGGCCGAGCCGTGAACGCGCGGCAGCGGGCTGTTTTCTGCATAGAGCGGACGGAGATCGCCGATCTTGCGACCGTCGGCACGCACGCCTTTTTGCATGATCGAAATGCGGAACGCTTTCTTCTGCAGGTATTCGAAGGCTTGCTCGACATCGAAGTCGGTCGCTTCGGGAGCACGCTCCTTGATGGCTGCTTCGACTTCGTCGCGCAGGGCGCCGACCTTCTTCGCGCGCTCGGTCTTCGACGGCGCGTAGATGGCCGACTCGATGCGGTCGCCTGCGATTTCGTAAGCGATCTCAAGCAGGTTGTCCTTGGCGAGCACCGGCGTGAAATCACGCTTCGCTTTGCCGGCAAGCTTCACGAGTTGTTCTTGCACCTCGACGAGTTTTTGCACCGCCTGTTGTGCGTGGTGCAGTGCTTGCACGAACTCCGCTTCGGGAAGTTCGTCGGCCTGGCCTTCGATCATGATGACATCGGTTTTGTTGCCGACATAGACCAGATCAAGGTCGCTGTTTTCGCGTTGCTCGTGGGTCGGGTTGATCACG
>JBKDYW010000306.1:0-5215 GCA_046308575.1 Verrucomicrobiota bacterium | reverse complement strand
CATGCGCTCGCTTTATTGGATGCGCAAGGAAGGCCTGCCCGTGATCTTCGATGCCACGCACTCGGTGCAGCGGCCCGGCGGGCTTGGCGGCACAACCGGCGGCGATGGCGAGCTTGCGCCAGTACTCGCGCGCGCGGCCGTAGCCACCGGCGTCGACGGACTTTTCATGGAAGTACACTCGGATCCTGCCAATGCCGTTTCCGACGGACCCAACCAAATCCCACTCGAGTTCATCGAAGACCTCTTGGTAAAGCTCATCGCCATTCACCACGCGTCTCACTGATCCGCCAGCTTTTTAAGAGCATTTCGAGAAATTGTGTGGCCGCAAAAAGTGGCGGCAATGAAGCGTAGCGACATGGCGGAAGAAAAAAACTATCTAGTTTCCGCAATTTTCAACCGCCATGCCAGATACATTTAGAAAGAACGACTGGTAGGTGTTGTCACTGCGCGTCTTGTTGCGCTCCTGGAATTCTCCGGAATTACCTATCGAGGTGCGAACTAATCCAGTCAGGATCTCTCCTGCAATCAACTATTGCTACAACCAATGCCTCTGAGTCCTTGAACTCATAAAATATGGCATATGGGAATCTCCGGCTGAATAACCTGTGCAGGTGTCGGTGCGGCTGGCGATGGATGCCTGCCGTGATCTTCAATCCGTCGATATCAGCACGTAATTGAGATAAAAAATAATCACCCAGGCCCGGATCTTGAAACTCATAAAAAATAAACCCATCGTTCAAGTCTTCAAGCGCGTCGCTCGATACACGAACCCGTATCATCGCTGTCCAATTGAAAACTTTACGGAATCCCAGTCATGCACTTCTGCCGATCCATTCGCGATGCGCTCAAGCCTACTGTCCAGTAGATCACACACTGCTGGGGATACGGCCATTTCTTCCATATGCACGCTTAAATCATCCCAGATTACTTCAAGAATCTGAAATTTTTCGCGCAAAGGAAGTTTACGGACTTCAGCTATACTCATGTCGCTAATCTATGCCCAATTACGCGCATTGCGAGGAAAATTCATCTTCTTTTCCCGCAGAGCGTCTAGCTCATCCGCGACGGGGTGGAAGCCTGAATTCATACAAAAGCATTACCCGTCCTTGGATGGAGCATCCTGTTCGATGTCTCTTTTCATGAGAAGCAAACCAAGGGTAAGAGCGACAGAAATGGGAATAAGCAGATGCCACATGGCGCGAGGTATCGCTACCAATGGTTGCTTGAACGAAAAATACGGAGGCAACGAAACGTCCGATCCTTCAAATCTTTTTGGTATCTCCACAAAATGCGCGAAAAGTTCACGGCCCAAATACAACCACGCAACGAGCAGAAGCAGCAAAAGGGACAACCCATAGATCGCTTTATGAGGGAATCGCCACAAACCCAAAGCGAGGGCGATCAACAACGATGCCACACCAAAAGACTCGATTGACGATGTGATTCGATATTCCGCGAGCCACCCGCTAAGCTCTGGGGCTGGCTCTGGCACCGTGATCAACCATACGCTTTGGGCAAAAGCAAACAATGCTGCAAGTGTGAGGAAAGAGGCGATGGTGTATCTTCGAATCATTTTTTTTGGAACGTAGAGCACATCCGCCACTGTGAGCGGTGGCGAGTGTCACTTACGGGGTTAGGGTTGTCGTTGCCGTGCACTATTTTCCGGTCAAACTGAATTGTACCGTCTTGTTCTCCGTCTATTTAACTTGTTCAAAAAGTTCTGTATATGTGCTCTTTCTGAATAATGGGGGGATTTCAGAACCATCTGGCATTGTTGCCGCAAAATCTTTGATTGATGGGTTTTTAGAGATGAATTCTTTATATTGATTAATGTTACGATCCACAAGGGACATATCCCATTCTTCTTGGTTCATTAAATTGCGATACTTTATTGTGGCTACCAATGACCTACAAAAACTCCTTGAAACCAAGTCGTAAGCCTCACGATTATCTTTAGGCCGTAGAACCTTTAATGCTTCTTGCGCATGATATAAATTTGTAGATTCGCTCCAATAGCCCGTGCTGACTATCTCTTGTGATGACTTTTTATTGGCACGATTAGAGCCATGCACGTAGGCGCCAAGGTATAGGCATACCAGACCTGCACAAATCGCGAAACATCTTATGATTTTCTTCATTTATTTTGAGAACATATAAGCCATCCACCTAGAGTAGCAAAGCTTGAATTCAAGATGGGGCGTTATTCGCCTTTGGGGGCGTCGGCTTGTTAGCCCTTTGTTTTGCGTGATAGGCCCATTCGGTATTTGCAGTGCCCTTTCTCAATATTGATGAAAAACTGCCACCACGAATTCTCATTTCGAAAGTAGTGGGGCCAATAGCCCCGTTCCATGAAGTCCACCGAATCAATCCCAGAAAATTCAGATGCGTCCATCTTTTGCAGGTGTTTGATAAATTCTTCGGCGTGGGCGGGCGCAAATGAGAACTGTCCTTCCGACACATTGATGTCCAAATCATTCTTGGTCGTAATATCGTAGCTCGACTTGGGGATGATGCTGGGAAGCCATCCTCGCTGGAATAGCTTGTCGGCTTCGGCGTCTGCTCTGGTCTCGTATCGGCTTGTAACGGTGTCACCACACCCGCAAACAAGAAACGCTGCGAACACGAAAATTACGATGCGAGTCAGGGTCATTTCTTCAGCGAATGTTTGAGTGCTCCTACGGGGGCGATTGAAATGTAAGTAAAATGAAATTGAACGTGCACTATTTCCCAGTCAAACTGACCTGTAGCTTATCCACGGCAGGAATTAAAGCCTGAATTCAAACTGGAGCGTTACTCGCCGTTGGATGGAACGTCTTGTTGTGCTTGTGTTTCCTTCGTTGTAAAGGGGGAAGGATTCTTCAGGCTTCCAAGCTCAACAAGCGCATCAATCCGGGCGTGAATTCCGGTGTAAATTGAATATATCAGCTTCAAGATAAGGAGCAGAATAACCACCCAAATCTCTTGGTGCCTCTCTTGCAAATACAGGACGACGGGAATACCTATAAAAATGCTGATGCTCCACCCGCTCCAAAAAGAAATTGGCCTAGCAGCAGCTTCTTCAAGCCGCGTTCGTTCGAGGACTCGTTGGAGTTCACGCTCTTCAGCAATCTCCGCATTCAGGATGGAAGAATCGTCCAAATGGTTATGTGGGTTCATGATCTTTTTGCCTAACGATCGGCGGCATGGTGGCTAGTTGGCGAGCCTGCCATGCACGCCGTAGTTCTGTGTCCGTCAAACTATTTCCCATACAAATTGAATGCAACTGATGTGCGAGCGCAATACCACATGCCAGGGCTATCACCAAGCTGCCAATCCATGGAAGCACAATTGCAGGTATGAACATCCTCCAGCGGCGGCACGAAAGAATCCACTGCTTAAAGGTGAGAGCAATAAAAACCGAAATAACCGGAAACAGAGCCCATATGACTTCCGTGTAAAGCGAGAACACATCCTCAGTTCCTCCTTGGATTGCAAAACCTAGGCCGGGAGTAAATGCCAGCGCTGCAAGCCAGACGAAGGAAGGTGCAAAAGCTGTGACTGCGTAGAGCATAATATTTTCTGACCGAACGTAAAAGAGCACGCACACCTATCAGTGGAGGCGAGCGTCGATCAAGGGTTTGAGGTTAAAAACACGAAAGAGCATGGAACAGGGCGGCTGATAGGGGTTTCTGTGTCTCGACTTGTTCGATTCTTGGATTTTTAGCTACCATGAACTTTCGAGCAAATAAACTGTCCCGTTGTGATATCGTAAAACCCTCAGATAATCGTCGCCATTCTTATGCTCAAAATAGGTCGTTGAATCCACCTCTGGCGGAGTCCACCAAAGAGGAGCTCCGCCAATCTTTGTGTTCAGGATAGATTTGAAGCCTTGATGCACGCCTGGATCAAATCGTTGGTACAAGCCGAGTGACTTTGCATATTCCGAAAAGCGTATTGCTGGCATGGAAGCCATCAAGAGTCTGGTGTGATCTCCACCAAAAAAGCCATGGATCAGGTCTTCTTTCACATGAGTAGCATCTGCCGGAAGAGTCTTTCTGCCATTTGATGTTTGAAATTCTCTTATGGGATAGCCGATGAACGGCAGTAGGGCGATGATTATGAGAGGAAGCGAACAGCCCCACTTCGCCGCTAACTCCCACTTTGCCGCTGTATCCATCATTTTCTATCGAACGTTTGATGTGGAGGCACCGCCGGGTCAATCTACGATTCAACTAGGGACGTTATCGCCGGTTGCCTCGCATGACTTGTTCTGCTGGTCACTTTTCTGGTTGGTTACGTGCACCACGTGGTGCTCTACGGTGGTGTCGTAAAACAATGGCATGTAGGCTGACTCAGGGATCTTATAGGGTCCCCCCAAGTAATCAGGAAGCAAATCAGGGAACCGCTTGTAAAGTGGCGTCATCGCATCAAGGAACAAGTCACCCATGAGCTTCCCAACTACTGTTCGGTATCCAATGAAGTTCTCCTCGGTATCGTGGTCGCGAACGAATGCAGCACTCTGATTGAGTAATCCACCGACGCGTGCCAGCAAGTGGCTGAGTTCTTTAGCTTCACTAGGTGTCATGATTTTTTGCAGAACGTCAAGGTGTGGCACGGCGGCGAAAACGGCTGACAGAGCGAAGCGAAAGAAGGACGTTGCCCGCCGTTGCCACGACCGTCTTGTTCGCTTTGTTGTTCTTCATTGGAAGAGGAAGTAGAACGAGGAACACAGGGCTGCAAGGAAACCAAGTAGTGAAATCGTCGTTCCGATCCGGAATGTCAGGTAGTGAGGAACAAGCCCCCAGAACCACCTGAAGTGGCTGAACGAACTCAAGAAAGCGTATCCAACACTCATCGCCCTAGCAGTGTCACCTGTTACGGTCATGCCTGAGCTTCCACGTCCACCAGGCCAGTAAGCCTCCTTGGTGATCCAGATGTGTGCCGCATAGATCAACACACCGATAGGAAGAACAATACCAAGCGCAATCAACTTGCCGCGCCCACCATTTGGTGGATAGGCGAGGTCTTCTGCATCAGTGGCAGTCTGGCGATATGGATTGTCGAGCAAGCTCATTTTGAAGCGAACGTATAGGCCATGCACGGCGGGTATAGAAGCCCGAATTCAAAGAAGGACGTTACCCGCCGTTGAATGTGCCGACTTGTTGTGCTTCTTCTTGATTTTCAGCGGCTACCCCGGCATCCAGAGAACTAGAACTAAGATCGCCTGAGCGATGAG
>JBKDYW010000305.1:0-3334 GCA_046308575.1 Verrucomicrobiota bacterium | reverse complement strand
ATCGCGCAGATAAAGAAAAATCACCAAAGCTGCACCTCTGCGCGAGCCATCTTCTCTTTTGTCTTCCGTTTCGAATTTAGGATTTAGAATTTAAGATTTAGGAATCCGTGGTTGAAATGATCCAAATCATATTTCGACTTCGTATTTCGCCTTCAAAGTTTCAGCCAAGCCTGAGCGTGGTCTCGTAGCTCAAACCAAAAGACGCGCGGTGCGATGAAGAAAAAGAGTATTGAAACGGGGTGAGCTCGTTTGCAAATCAGCCGCTGAATTTCTCCAATAATCCCAGCATGCGATCGCTTCGTTGTGCGACGATGTCGATGACCGCTTGATTTCGCAATGTTGGTAGGCCCTCTCTGTCATGAATGGTTTCGATGGTCTTGCGACAAAGCTCGCCGATTCTTTCTCGAACCATCGGCCAACCGAGTTTTGACTGGCCGCAGAGTTGTTTGAAATGCTCGGGTGAAACCTCTGTTAGCGACGAAGCACTGCCGATCTTCATCGAGAGCGCGCTTGAAAGCTCTGGCCATACCATCGTGCACACTTGATCGTAAAGCGGTGCCATCCTGCGGGTTTTTTTCGCATAGAGAAACGAGTGGTTTTTTGCGTGTGCATCCGCATTGCCCGTCACCACCGCGAAGATCACGGCATCCAGCATGTTCCGAATGTCCAGCACCGGCGTGGTGGACCAATCGCGGATCAGTTGAAAGCATTCCCGCAATGAGGGGCCGCCCTCCTGCTGATATTTGCGCGACGATGGATAGCCCAAAGCCTGGCAAAAATCTTCCTGATGCAGACGTTTGGTTACTATGCCTGACTCCCTGACACGATCATATCGTTTCGCGATCAGGCACGGCACGCTTCCGATGTTCTCTTCCCATACCTCGGCGGCATCCAATCCGATGCGGCGGGCAAGTGCCATGCACCAAGCTTCATTTTCGCTAAGCCCCGGAAAACGCACAGGCTCTGGCTTGATGATGTGCGTGCTTGGGGTGTCACCTAATGGTAAGCCAAATTGGTGAGTGCCATCCGGTTTGGTATCGATCACCACCGGCAGCTTGACCTGAGCCCCGGCGAGCGAGAGTCGCAATCCTTTCTCACCAGCTAGCAGCGGCCGTTGCGGTAAGAGCGTCATGATTTCTGCCGCATCCGCTTCGTTCAGCCAGCGCACTTCGGCATTCGATCGAGTTTCATTCATCGCCTCCTCCGGCACGAGTGAAATGGCTCCGGCACATTCGCCACCGATTCGCTCCAGCATCGCAAAGTCGTTGTTCACGCTGATGCCCAGATTCCTAGCCACCTGATCCCGCGCTTCGGCCTCCGGCAACAAGCCACCGAAGAAGAGGCCCGCCCGCTGGCCATCGAATGGCTCGGGTTGCAGCGGCAACTGCCTCGACAGAGCGTATGCATCCTCTTGGGCCAACCATTGTGTGTCATAGCGAAAGACCAGTTGTTCGGCGTCATCTTCAAGCACGCCGACCCGCTTGCCATGCATGTGAACGATCAAGGATTTCATGGCTCGCAAATCTCCAAGTTCAATCCCAAGGCCCTAGCGATCTCCAGTGTCTTGCCCAACTGGCAGGTCGTCTTGCCCTTTTCCAAATCAATGATGAAGCGCAACCCCGTGCCCGAGGTCATGGCCAAATCCTTCTGAGTCACCTTCAAGCGTCGTCTCTGCTCGCGTATCGCTTGACCAAGGCTTTTTGCATCGATGATTTTCATAGTTCCTGATCGGGAATATTCAATGAATTCATCTGTCGATCAAGTTAAAAGTTCCCGATCTGGCATATTTGATAAAATTTTGGATCAATGACCCAAATCATGCGCGAACGGGAACATTTGGAGGGGTGGGAGCACCACCTGTCAGCATTCACTCAAGCCGTGCGGCGGCGGCGGGTGACGAGGCAGAACGTGCTGAGGCCAAAGAGCACAAGTGCTGATGGCTCGGGGACCGCCTTGAGGGCGATGTCGTTGCCGCCAGTGAAGGTGCCGGTGTTAGACCCTGAGTAGTTGGCTGTGTAGCTGATCTGCCAAAGGTAGCCGTCGAGAAGTACGGTGTCCATGTGGGCCATGCCGGAGAAGTTGCCAACGATCGCATCGCTGCCGTCGTTGATCAGAATGAACAGCATTTGGTCATTCACGGGCGAGTACCCGACGGTGGCCGTGAGCTGGCCGCTGAGATTGACCGTGCCGCTAACATTGACTTGGTCGTATTCAACCCCCGCGAGTGTGCCATCCAACTCCAGGCTAAGAGTTCCCGCTTGGTTGTAATCGCCCGTCATCAGAATGCCGGGGCTGTTGCCGGGAGTCACGGTGCCGCCCGACTCGACGGTCAGTGTACCCACTGAGCCAGAGCCGCCGAGAGTCGCACCGTTTTGGATTGTGGTCATGGTGGAGGTGGAGATGTTACCGTTGACGACCAGCAAGCCGTCGGAAACGACGGTTGCGCCGGTATAGCTGCTGGTGCCAGTCAGGGCGAGCGTGCCGCTGCCGTCTTTGGTAAGCGAGCCGTTGCCGGTGATTGAGCCCGCAAAATTGGAGTCTGAGCTGCCATCGACGCCGAGCGTGCCGCTGCCGAGAGCCACCGTGCCACCCGTGCCGTTCACGGCAGAGAAGCTTTGCGACTTGTTGTTCAGGTCCATCGTGCCACCCGCCGACATGTTGAGCGAACTGTCGGCGTCAAACGAACCGCCTTCGACGAGTCGCAGAATTCCTCCCTGAACTTTGATCACTCCGGTGAAGGTATTGGCCGCGCCGATGGTGGTCATTTCCTCGGATCGCTTGAGGATGCCCGCGGCGTAATCGACGCCGTCGGCGAGAATGCTGTTGAGTGCGCCGCTACTGGTCACGGTGAGTGCCGAAACCAGCTCGCCCGTGCCGTTGACCACGCCTGTCCCTTGCTCGAGCGCACCGATGATCGTGCGTTGGTTCACGGTGAGTGTTCCGCCGTTCATGGTCAGCACCGTGCCGGCATTGAGCGCGTTGGCGCTGGCGAGCACCAGCGTACCGTCATTGATGATGGCGTTGCCGGTGAAAGTGGATAAGCTGTTATTGCCGCTGAGCGTGAAGATGCCCCCACCCACCTTGACGAGATCGCCGGTACCAAAAAGGGTGCCAGAAAATGTGCTGTGGGACGCACCAGTGGTCAGCCTGGCCGTTCCTACTTTCACCTGGCCCGCGCCGGACAGCGAAGCGATGGTTTCGTTGCCGCCAAGCTGAAAAATCGCACCCGAAGCAACGGTGACCCCGCCGCTATCGGCCAAGCGATTGGCGGTAGAAGTCAACAGCGAGCCACTGTTGATCGTGGTGCCGCCGGTGTAGCTGTTTGCAGCGGTGA
>JBKDYW010000304.1:0-4329 GCA_046308575.1 Verrucomicrobiota bacterium | reverse complement strand
ATCAGCCCCGAACTCCTCAAGATCCTCGCCGAAATGGGCCATGGCGATGAAATCATCCTCGCCGATGCCCACTTCCCCGCTCACAGCGTCAACCCACGCGTGATCCGCGCCGACGGTCTCGGCGTTGGCACCCTGCTCGATGGCATCCTGCCACTGTTCGAACTCGATAGCTACGCCGATCCTCTTGTGATGATGCAAGCCGTCGCCGGCGACCAACTCGACCCCGCCGTCGAAGCGCAGTACATGAGCGTGGTCAAACGCCATGTGCCCAATGCCAAGTCCCCCACCCGCATCGACCGCTTCGCATTCTACGACCGCGCAAAAGCCGCCTTCGCCGTTGTCATGACCGGCGAGACCGCCAAATACGGCAACCTCCTCCTCAAAAAAGGCGTCACGCCAGTGGGCTGATTAAAAAGCCAGCTCCATCTTTCCCGTTGCTGGAGCATCCTGCTCCAGGCCGTCCATGGAGCGTCCCACTCCATGTTTTGAGAAGGCAAATGAAACCGCAGTTTCTTCTCTTGTGTCTTGCTTCTTCAAGTCTCGCGTCTTCTCCAGCAGGCGTCTCTTCATTCTCTTCTCTTGAAACTGAACGCTTGAATCTTGAAACTTCCTCCAATCTTCAATGTTCAAATCCTCTCTCATCTCTGCGTCACCGTCACCTTGATGATCTTGCCAGTGAAGCTGCTGGGCAGACCAGGTTGATAATCAGGCGACACATTGGTTTCCGAATCGATACCGACATCGGCACCCTCATCGGCAGAAAACAAAAAAGGTTGGGTCTTCGGAATCTGAGCTTCCGCGACTTTCTTGCCGTTCACACTGAGGATGGATTTGCCGCCCGTGCCGGGTTTGTCCGAATCGGGGATGAATTCATATCCGATCGTGTGCTTGCCGGCAGCTAATGCGACATCGCCACCGATGTTGGTGCGCTCGAGCGCGAAGAAGTTGTACTCGTGGCGCGGCTTGCCATCCTTGAAGTAAAGCGTCCAGCCACCAAAATAGCCGGCTTGGGCAATGATGACACCGGAGGTTTTGTCGTCACTCAATTCAAGCTCGGCCTCGACCGTGTGATGACGGCCTTTCACATTGATGAAAGCATTCTCCATCATCCCGGTCATCCCCGGATAAACTGTGAGCGACTTGCGCCCACCAAGCAAATCTGGACGCCCCGCGATCTCGGGGTCGAAGCGCTCAGAACGGCGGTCATCAATGGGAAAGACATTGTTGCGAATGGCTTCCTTTTCAAAGACGGCCTGGAGTTCCTTGAGCTTGGCGGGATTCTGATCCGCGAGGTTCTCGGCCTGACTGAAGTCCTCATCCACATGGTAAAGCTCCCAGACATCGTCCTTGAGCGGTGGATTTTGCGTCAGCAGCCAAGGGATCGAATGCCGCGTCGCCGCCACCCAGCCTTCGTGGTAGATCGCACGGTTGCCAAACATCTCAAAATACTGGGTCTTGCGACGCCCCTCGGCCTTTGCGTCGGCAGTGGAGTAAAGCATCGACACACCGTCCATCGGACGCTGCGCAATCCCATCCACCGACTTCGGCTGCGGAATCTTCGCCGCCTCGAGCACAGTGGGAGCGACATCAACAACATGGTGAAACTGGCTGCGCACACTACCGTTGCCATCGACACCCTTCGGCCAATGCATCACCATGCCGTTACGCGTGCCGCCAAAGTGCGATGCAACTTGCTTGGTCCACTGAAACGGAGTGTTGGTAGCCCACGCCCAACCAATCGCGTAGTGCGGGAAAGTAGTCGGCCCACCCCACTCATCAATGTGCCCCATCATCTGCTCGGCTTTGCCGGGAATGCCGTTGAGCGCCATCATCTCGTTGTAGGTGCCCTCGGGACCACCCTCGGCCGATGCGCCGTTGTCGCCAACAATGTAAAAAAGCAGCGTGTTATCCAAAGCGCCGATCTTTTCAAGCTGCGCGACAAGCCGCCCAACTTCGTGGTCCGTGTGCTCTGCAAACCCTGCAAAAGTCTCCATCTGTTTTTCAAAAAGCCGCTTCTGCTGCTCACTCATATCGGCCCATGCGGGAATCTCCTTCGGCCGCGGCGTGAGCTTTGTCTCCTGCGGAATCACACCCAGTTCCTTCTGACGCGCAAAAATCTCCTCGCGCAACGCATCCCAACCTGCAGCAAACCTGCCTTTGTATTTTGCCGGCCATTCCTTGGGAACATGATGAGGCGCATGCGTCGCACCCGGCGCGAAATACATGTAAAACGGCTTGTCCGGTGTCAGTGATTTCTGCGCGCTCACCCATTGGATCGCCTTGTCAGTCATGTCGCTTGTGAAATGGTAACCGGGCGTCGCCGGTGGCTCCACACGCGTCACACCATCAAAAATCGCTGGCGCCCATTGATTGGTCTCACCACCGATGAAACCATAAAACTTGTCGAAACCCGAACCTGTCGGCCAACGATCATACGGACCCGAAACCGAAACCTCCCACGGCGGTGTCTCGTGGTATTTGCCAAACGCCGCAGTACTGAAACCATTGTGACGCAAGATCGAGGCAAGCGTCGTGATGGTTCGCGGCCTGATGCCGGTGTTGCCGGGAAAAGCAGTCGCCAGCTCCATGATCGCCCCCGCATTGTTGGCATGATGATTGTGCCCCGTCAGCAATGACACACGCGTCGGCGAACACAGTGCGGTCGTATGAAAGCGGTTGTACTTGAGCCCCTGCGACGCAAGTTTTTCCAAGGTCGGCATCTGGATCGGGCCACCAAAAGCACTGCTCACACCAAAGCCGATGTCATCAATCAACACAATGACCACATTCGGCGCGCCTGCCGGAGCTTTCACTTCGAAACGCGGTGGCGCCTTGGCCTCGCGGGCATCCATGGTCTCGATCGGATCATGCGCCGGCTCGGGAATCGGAAGCACAGTCCGCTCAATCCCGCCAGCTTGCTCCGCACCAACGAGCGGCAACGCAGAGAGGATCATACCAAAAGCAAGCGCCCACGGAGAAAACCATCCTTGCCACAAAGCCGTGAAATACCCTGCACAATCGATTATTTTTTTCATGATGTATGGATACGCAACTTCATTCACTTTGGCAAAACCGCATAAAAGTCAAAATCGCGTCGACCATCATGAAGTCTCTCACTTCATGCCATCCACACACACCTCCATATATTCATGCCACGCAATCATGTGTACTCATCGCAGTGGTACCACCCCAACACAGACCGTTCACATCAAGTAGTCAGGCCTCGCTGAGCCGCAACCATCAACCCAGACACCAAAGTGGGCAAGATGCCCGCGCTCCCGTTCGAAGAAGTTGCCTGTTCATTTACCAAGCATTCAACAACGGACCTTTGGGACAAAGGTCCCTGCCTGAACAAGCCACTTCTTCATTTTCTTCTCTTGAAACAGAATACACTAAAAATTGAAACTTTTTTCAATGTTCAATTCTCCCTCTCTTCATTTCTGCTACTCAATTCAACACACATCGCTTCCGACGCAGCAGCATGACAATCGATGCACTGATGACAATGCAGCATGTGGACGGCTCAGGAACTGCTAGATTCCAGCCGATCGCATCAAAAACGAGTAAGTCATAGTCGCTGATGTTCAATGTTTCACCCAAAGCAATATTCGGATCCATGAGGCCCAATACCCCTCCGGCCGTCACATCATTCAGAAAATGTGAAGCCTGATAGCCGTCACCATTCACCAGTCCGGTGCTCATGGGAATGTTGGTATCGCCAATCTTGATATATCGCCTCTGGGTGGCGTAAGAACTCTCGATCGAAACATCATGCACTGCCCATTGTTCGCTCTGGGCCGAGTAACGAATAAAGTCCATCGGCATGCTGGGAAGAACGGTCATAAAATTTTGACCCGAATCGACGTCATTGACGATCGATGTGAAACCTAGTGCGTGCCCTATTTCATGAGCGGCAACACCGACGAAATCCATCATGCCCGGCGATATGCCATCGGTACGGTCGTAATCGAAACCTACGGCAGTATTGAAATTGATCATCGCATCCGCGGCGTCCGCTGGACCCAATGAAAAACCAAGCGCCTTGGCATTGGCGCCAGCCAGCCTCACGTTATCATGCATCGAGATGTAACGATTGCTGTCGATGAAAACATTCCACCCAGGATAAACAGCATTGACGTAACGCTGGTAGCTCGGGCCGCTCGACAAGGTCGCCAAGACCGCGAAATCGGCATCCGAGCCGGCGTCGGCCTCGTATGCAGCACGATACTGGCTGTAGGAAATGTCATGATAAGTAGGACTAGCTCCACCGATGATGTTGGAATACCCAGGCCCAAAGTCATAGGCACCAATCTTGATCGAGACGGTCAC
>JBKDYW010000303.1:0-3723 GCA_046308575.1 Verrucomicrobiota bacterium | reverse complement strand
CTCGGCCTGCTCAAACACAAACCGCCGATCCACTACACGGCTGATGCAGTGATAAATCGCCGGCTTATCCGCCGAATCCTTCCACGGCGCCAACCATCGCTTGCTGCTCATGCCCCACCAATAACCACAGCCAACCCCGATCGCAAGAAGAATCTGTACAATTTGTCTGGGAATTTGTAAAAAAAGCTATTAAGCAAAGCGTGCGCCCAAAGCACGCCAATACATCAGACATTGGGATTTACATTGCATAAATCCTAGCATCCCAATCCTGGTGAAGATCGTAGATCCAGAAAATCCTAACCCTTCCAATATTTTAATATTTCTACCCACCCAATCATGAACCTCCAATTATCCGCCTGGTACCTGCTCGCTTTGTCCATTCCCGTACTCATCATCGGCGAGTGGACGCGGCGGCGTATCTCCTGGCTGGACCACTACAACATCCCCATGCCAGTGGTCGGCGGACTTCTCATCAGCTTTCTCTTTCTGACGATCAACTTAAGCGGCACGGCGAGCATCAAGTTTTTCAACAAGGTCGATGCCGCATGGTGGACTTGGCTGGTCACACCCGAACCCGAGTGGATAAAACAGCCCGAAAAAGGAATCAACCTCCCCTTTCTGATCGGTTTTTTCACCTGTATCGGACTCAATGCCACATGGGGCGTGCTCCGCAAAGGCAGTTGGCAAATCCCGATTTTCCTCATGATCTCCACCACCCTCGCCGTGATGCAAAACGCGCTCGGTGTCACGCTCGCCAGAGCCATGGGCGAAAATCCGCTGCTCGGGCTGATCTGTGGCAGCTTGAGCCTGACCGGCGGTCATGGCACGGCGCTTGGTTTCGCCGATACGCTGGTGAAAGCAGGCTTCGCGCAGGCCGCATCGGTTGGCGCCGCCGCCGCAACTTTCGGGTTGATCTTTGGAAGCCTCGTCGGAGGACCACTAGCATCGAGATTGATCAAATGCCATGACATCAAAACCCCTAAGGCGTTGGGCACAGATCGCATGACGGATGATGAGGCGCACATGATCGAAGAAAACCTCAACGAACCAGGCATCATCGACAGCATGCGGGCGCTTGCCCAACAAGGTCGGCGGGCCTTGTTTCACCTGCTCTTGCTTGCATTTCTGATCAAGGGTGGCGCATGGATCAGCTGGGGGCTACAACAAGCCGGACTGGTTTTCCCAGCCTACATGGGCGCACTTGTGCTTGGTCTTGCAGTGAGAAACACGCTCGAGCTTTGCGAATGCCAGTGGATCGACAGCGCACTTGTGAATCAGATCGGCGGCGTGCTTCTCGCGATCTTCCTCGCCATGGCCATGATGTCGCTCGATCTGCTGGAGCTTGCCACAAGCGCGCTACCCATGCTGGTGATTTTACTGTCACAAGTGCTGCTAATATCGCTGTTCGCCTACTTCATCACCTACCGGTTCATGGGCCGCGACTATGACGCGGCAGTGATGGCCTCCGGCTTATGCGGCTTCGGCCTTGGAGCCACCTCCAATGCCGTGGCAAACATGAATAGCATCGCTCACCGCTTCGGCCCCGCTCACCGCGCCTTCATCATCGTCCCCACCGTTGGCGGCATGTTTGTCGACATCACCAACGCGATCAACATCACATGGTTCATCAACTGGCTTGGTTGAGAACCCCCTTGGATTTGCTTGAATACATCGCAAAGAAAGTCATGTTAAACTTAAGATTATGAACGAAACCAGAACTCCATCCCAAGGCCTCGTGCAGGCCACCCACTTGGTTTATGCCTTGCATGCCGTGAGCCTCGTGCTTGGCGCCTTTGGTGCCGCCACGGTGATCGGCAGCTTCCTCTTTGGCTGGCCGTCTATTGTCGCAGTCATTATCAACTACGTGAAACGCTCCGAAGCGCGCGGCACATGGCTAGAGCCACACTTCAAGTGGCAGATTCAGACTTTTTGGTACTCCCTCGCGTGGGCATGCCTAGTCGGCATGGTGTCGCTCGTTCTGATGATCGTGCTCGTCGGCTTCGCCACATGGTTCATCGGATTTCTCATCCTCGCGATCTGGGCGATTTATCGAATCGCTCGCGGATGGCTGGCACTCAACGAAGGCAAGCCACCCCTACCGGAAATGAGATAGCTCATCTATATCGCTAGGTTGATGCGGTCTCACAACGCCGTAATCATCTCTCCATGCGCCAATGATGCGGGCAGGATGCACGCACTCCCCTTTTTCATTCGCGGATCACAGGCCCCTCATTCGCAGCGGACCTTTCGGAGAAAAGTCTCTGTTTTGGCGCGTAGACTTGCGCTGACCGCGATGGGCTGTACACGCGCATGATGCCATCCTCATCGACGGGAAATGCGACCGACGGATCAAGTCGTCCGTGCCCGCCGAAATCACTGAGGTCGGTATCAATCCCCAACTCGTGCAGATCGCCCGCGCCGACATGCACCGGATATCCAAATGGTGATTCGCTAACTGAGAAGTTGAAAACGAAAATCAGGTTCGCCCGCTCGGCGACGATGATTTTTTTCGCATGATCGATGTACAAACACCGCGCGGGCGCGGACTCGAGTAACTGAGTGCGAGTCGCAAGCCGCATGAGGTCGCGATCGAAATCCGCAAGCCAGCGGTATTTCAAGGATGAATCATCGACCAATGACCACTGGCGGCGGCAGTAATGATACGACCAGCTGTTGCCCTCGCGCGGGAAATCCAGCCACTCGGGATGACCAAACTCGTTGCCCATGAAATTGAGCCAACCCTCACCACCGATCGCCATCGTGAAGAGGCGGATCATCGTGTGCAATGCGACGCCGCGTTCGATGACCGGATGGGGATCATCGATTGCCATGTGCCAGTACATTTCCTGATCCATCAGGCGAAATGCCAGCGTCTTGTCACCGACGAGAGCTTGGTCGTGGCTCTCGGCATAGGCGATGTTTGCTTCGCCCAGCCTACGGTTGGCGAGCACGCTCCATAACTCACCGAGATCCCAGTCCTCATCACGGCGGTGCTTGAGCAGCTTGATCCAATAATCGGGAATGCCCATCGCGAGCCGATGCGTGAAACCGACGCCACCTTCATCGATCGGCCGGCACAGCCCCGGCATGCCCGACATGTCCTCGGCGACGAGCAAAGCATCGGGCCGAATCTCGCGGGCGAGTTGTGTGGCAAGCTGAAGGTAAAGGATCGCATCCTCGTCGGCATCGCCGCTGAAGTAATCATCGTATGAGCCAAATGCTCGATTGCCGCGAGAGTGATAGAGCATCGAGGTGACCCCATCGAAGCGGAACCCATCGAAGCGGAATTCCTCGAGCCAGTAGCGAATGTTGGAAAGCAGGAAATGCCGCACCTCCGTCCGGCCGTAATCAAAGCACTTGGAGTCCCATGACGGATGATCGCCACGCGCTCCAGCGTGAAAATACTGATGACCCGAACCATCGAAATCATTGAGGCCCTCGGCCGTGTTTTTGACCGCATGCGAGTGGACGATGTCGAGCAACACCGCGATGCCGAGACCATGCGCGGTGTCGATGAGATGTTTCAAATCATCGGGCGTTCCAAAGCGCGAGCATGGCGCAAAAAACGACGAAACATGATATCCAAACGACCCGTAATACGGATGCTCCTGCACCGCCATCAGCTGCACGGTGTTGTATCCCGCTGCCTTGATGCGTGGCAGCACATTGTCCGCAAATTCGCGATACCCATGCACTCGCGGCTCTTCGCCAGCCATGCCGACA
>JBKDYW010000302.1:0-5613 GCA_046308575.1 Verrucomicrobiota bacterium | reverse complement strand
TCGATGATCTTGCGCTCGCGCTCGTCGAGCACCGAGAGCAGGCCATCGAGTTCGCCGTGCAAATTCTTGTCGGCGAGCATGTCGAGCGGGTTGACCGCGCGATCGTCGCTGATGACCTCACTGTATTCCGTGGCCTCGCCTTCGTTGATCGGCGCATCGAGCGAGGTCGGGCGGTGCGAGGCTTGGCGCAGCATCGCAAGTTTGCGGCGTGGCACGCCGATTTCATCGGCCAATTCCTCGTCGGTCGGCTCGCGGCCGAGTGCCTCGGTGAGGATCGCGGCGATGCGGCGCATCTTGGCGATCTTGTCGACCATGTGGACGGGCAGGCGGATGGTTTTCGACTGATTGGCCAGCGCGCGCTTGATTGATTGTTTGATCCACCACGCGGCGTAGGTCGAGAGCTTGCCGCCCTTTTCCGGATCGAAACGCTCGACGGCCTTCATCAGGCCGATGTTGCCCTCCGAGATCAGGTCGGTGACCGGCATGCCGTAGTTGGCATAGTCCTGGGCGATTTTCACGACCAGGCGCAGGTTGGCCCGGATCATGTGCGATCGCGCCTCCGGGTCGCCTTGCTTGATGCGCTCTGCGAGCTCCACCTCTTCCTCGGCCGTGAGCAACGGCGTTCTGGAAATCTCACGGAGATAGAGTTTCAAACTGCCTTCTGATTCGTATGCCATATGCGTTTGGGGGTTACTGGTTAAACGAAGCCAAGGGGACTTTTATTCCCTTTAATTGCAGATAAATGCATTGAATAGTATTTGTAAATACAATTTCGGGGAATTATGGGGGCCCGCAGACCTCTCAATAGGGATTCCAGCATTCCCCGTGCCTTTGATTTTGATTTCATAAATCGTTGATAATGAATGTGTTGGTAAAAATTGTCTGAATCGGCCTCGCCAGATTTGGACAGCCTGTCCACCAATTGAGACAAATTGACGCGGGAATCGTTGAATCTTTCCCCAAGGCCCCCGCGAAATGGGTCGATTGGCGTTGGTTTTGAGCGCCGGTTTTGCCCTTTGATCAGGTTCGACAAAAGTCTGGCTGCGTGAGCAGGCTCGCGGGCGTGACCGATGCCCTTTACCCCCTGTTGCGGCCGTTGATTTTCAAGCTCGATGCCGAGGTGGCGCATCACCTTGGCATGGCCTCGTTGAGATTTGCGGAACGCAGTGGATTGCTGCGTTTGGCTTTTCCCGAGGACGAGTTGATTTCACCGATCGAGGTGATGGGTTTGAAATTTCCCAACCGCATTGGTCTTGCGGCTGGTCTCGACAAGGAAGGCAACACCATCGATGCGCTTGGGCGCTTGGGCTTCGGCTTTGTTGAAATCGGCACCATCACGCCGCGCCCGCAAGCGGGCAATCCGAAGCCGCGCTTGTTTCGCCTCGTGCCGCACGAAGCGATCATCAATCGCATGGGCTTCAACAATCCGGGCATCGATGCCGGTGTTGAAAATGTGCGGCGCAGCAAATTGTTTCGCGGCGTCATCGGATTCAACATCGGCAAGAACAAGGACACGCCGAATGAAAACGCGGCGGATGATTATCTCGCCTGCTTGCGCAAGGCATATGGCGTGGCCGACTACATCGCGGTCAATCTTTCATCGCCCAACACGCCGGGCTTGCGTGATTTGCAGGGCGCCGAAGCCAGTGCGCGTTTGTTGGAGACGCTGAAAAAAGAGCAGCAAAAACTCAGTGCCGAGCATGGCAAACATGTGCCGCTACTTTTCAAGGTCGCGCCCGATCTCGACGAAGCACACATTCGCGATCTCTCGCGGGTGTTTCTTGATGGCGGGCTCGATGGCCTCATCGCCACCAACACCACGCTCGATCGTGATGCGGTGCGCGGGCATCGATTTGCTGAAGAAGCTGGCGGGCTTTCCGGCAGGCCGGTGCAGGCCAAGAGCACCGAAGTGCTTCGCCAATTTTCAAGTCATCTTGGCGCGCGCATTCCGATCATCGGCGTCGGCGGAATTTCATCGCTCGAGGATGCCCGCGAAAAAATTGCGGCCGGCGCCTCGCTCGTGCAGATCTACACCTCGCTGATTTATCAAGGCCCGGTCTTGGTGCAGAAAATCGCGCGCGGCTTGTGAGCGATGATGAGTGGCGTGTTTGCCGCTTACTTTTGCGCGGAGAGTTTTTTCCAATCGTCGGCGCTGACGCAGCAGGGGTCGGCCGCCACCCAGTGGCCCGGCGTGATTTCGCGCAGCGGCAATTCCATGCCGATCGTTTCATCGTAGCGCGGGTGTTTGATGCGATGGCCAAAGGCGCTGCCGCGCGGCGGATCGATCGGTGAGGGGATTTCACCTTCGAGCAGGATGCGTTCGCGTGATGCGCTGGGATCCGTCGATGGAATCGCCGAAAGAAGGGCCTTCGTGTAGGCGTGCCGCGGATCGCGATAAATGCTTTCGGATGGCGCGAGCTCGACAATTTTTCCGAGATACATCACCGCCACGCGGTCGCTCACATGTTTTACGACCGAGAGGTCGTGGGCGATGAAGAGATACGAAAGCCCGAGTTCGCGCTGGAGCTCGACGAGCAGGTTCAAAATTTGCGATTGGATTGAGACATCGAGCGCCGAGACCGGTTCGTCGCAGACGATGAGCTTTGGTTTCAAGGCAAGCGCGCGGGCGATGCCGATGCGCTGGCGTTGACCGCCGGAAAACTCGAACGGATAACGCTCGGCAGCGGAAGAGGGGAGTCCGACGCGGTCCAGCAATTCATTGACCATGCGAATCCTGTCCGACCGCGAGCCAATGCGATGGATCAACAGCGGTTCCTCGATGATCGAACGCACGCTCATCCGCGGGTCGAGTGATTCGACAGGATCTTGGAAAATCATTTGGAAATCACGACGCAAGGGACGCAGCGCGCGCTGACTCATGCGGGTGATGTCCGTGCCGTTGAAGCCGATGCTGCCCGAAGTCGGCTTGAGCAAACGGACGACCGCTTTGCCCAAGGTCGATTTCCCGCAGCCCGACTCACCCACAAGCCCAAGCGTCTCGCCCGGACCAATGTGCAGCGAAACCCCATCGACGGCCTTTACCGCACCAACCTGGCGCGGAATGACGCCGCCACGCACAGCAAAGTGCATTTGGAGGTTTGAGACTGTTAGGAGATTATGCATGGGGTTTGAACATCGAACATCGAACATCCAACATTGAACATCGAAGTAGTGAGGCTATTTCTTGCGCGCTTCTGCAGTGGCGATACTGGTGACAAAGATGCGAATCAGTTGGTCGGTTTCGTCTAGAGCATGGGGGAGTGCATCTTGGCGCGTGAGAAGATTGGTTTTTTGAATGAGCTTGAGCCATCTCTCGGATTCGCGAAGTTCTTTCAATGCCATTCTCATCTTGTGGATGAAGTCGGCGGGTGACTCTGCTGCTTGCGCTTCGCCGTGGTGGGATAGCGGAGCTGTTCCTGCCCGCAGCAACTGATTTCCGACATGGCGCCCGGCGTAGTCCGAAGTCATGACGCGCGTGAGGTTGATGATGCTCGCGCCATAGCTCAAAAGGCGCTCATCCAAGTCGTAAGTTCGCGGCAGGTCGCTCTTCATTTCAATGTTCGATGTTCGATGTTGGATGTTGGATGTTGGATGTTGGATGTTGGATGTTGGATGTTCAATGTTCGCCGCCTAGGCATCTCGGGCAATTTTCCACCCAGTGTCCTGGTGTGATTTCGATGAGTGCGGGTCTTTCGCGAAGTTCGGAGCTAGGAACGCCCATGCGTTGGCAGAAACGGCAGCCGTGCGAGTGTTCGCCGAGCGATGCCACCATGCCGGGGATCACGGGCAGCAGTGATTTGGGTTTGGAATCGAGTGTCGGCATCGATCGCAAAAGCCCGCGCGTATAGGCGTGCAAAGGTTTGGCGAAAATTTCCGAAACCGGGCCTTTCTCCACCACACGGCCGGCGTACATCACAACCACCTCATCGCAGTTCTCGGCGATAACTCCAAGGTCGTGGGTGATCAGCATCATCGACATGTTCATCTCGGCGCGAAGGCGTGCCATGAGGTCGAGGATCTGTGCCTGCACGGTCACATCGAGTGCGGTGGTGGGTTCGTCGGCGATCACCAGCGAGGGTCGGCATGCGAGTGCGAGAGCGATCACCACGCGTTGCCGCATGCCGCCGGAAAGTTGATGCGGGTATTCCATCATGCGTTTTTCCGGCGCAGGAATCCCGACCAGCTTGAGCATTTCGAGCGCTTGGTCCCATGCGTCGTTTTTGGAAATGTTGCGGTGCAGCAAAAACACCTCCGCGACCTGGCGGCCGATGCGGTGCAGCGGGTTCAATGCCGACATCGGCTCCTGAAAGATCACGCCAATTTCGCCGCCGCGAATTTTTCTCATGCGATCATCGTCGGCACGCAGCAGGTCCTCACCTTTGAACCACACGTGCCCGCCAATGATTTTTCCTGCGGGTTGTGGCAGCAGCCGCACGATCGACATCGCAGTCACGCTTTTGCCGCAACCCGATTCGCCCACGATGCCCACGGTACCACCGGCTGGAATTGAAAATGAAACTTGGTCAACTGCCCGCAGAAATCCGCGATCGGTATCGAACGAGGTGATCAGCTTGTCGACCACCAGCAGCGCTTGTTTCGGATCATTCATGGCGCACCTCCTTCCGCGGGTGCGGTGATTCGGTAATCATCGATCACGCGAGTGGACTCGGGAAACACCTCGCCATTTCGCCGCGCGTTTTGGGTTTCCTCGCGTGTCTTTTCATCGATCCAGAACACAAAGACCTCATGAGGATCGAACACCACCGGCGGGCTGAAGCGCGTCTCTGGGCAATCGGGCCACCTCACCCAGCGCCATGATCCGAGGCGCATGTAATCGACGGCGTAGGCCGGCACGAAGATCGCTTCGTCGTGCATGATGCGTTGCAACTTCCATGCCGCGTCGCGAAGTTCCTCCGCATTGCGCGCGGTGCGCACTTTTTCACTCAGCTCGTCGGTGTCGGCGCGGCGCCATGAAAAGATGTTGTTGGTTTGCGGCTTGAGCGCGCCTTTGTCATCGACCGCGTTCGACGAATGCAGGAACTGATGAAAGTCGGGGATCGGTGGCGAGATCATCCAACTCGAGAGCGTCATTTCATGCTGCTTTTGCATGACCTTTTTGTACGACACCGTCGCTTCGAGGCCGTTGAGGCGAAGTTCGAAACCGCAGGCCTTGGCCTCCTCGCAAAGGATCGCGAACATGCGGTCGTAAACGGGCATCACCGGATAGCTGACCGAAACAGAGAGTCGTGTGCCGTCGGGCTTGGACAGGATGCCGTCCTTGCCTTCGACCGTGTAGCCGGCCTTGCGGAAGGCCGCGCGTGCGAGCTCGATCGAGTAGGGCCGCGAGCGGATCGATGGATCACTGAAGGTCACATAGCCTTCGTTGAACGCGTTGAGGCGCTGGCAATCACCGCGGAACATCACATCGATCACTTTTTGCCAATTCATCGCGTGCTGGATGCCGATCCTCACATCGAGCTTGTCCAAGGGCGGTTTGGCGACATTCAGGTAAAGCCCGCGCGGGATCTTCGGGTAGCGGTTGTAAAAGGTCACCCGCTCGATGTAGCCCTTGTGCACCGGCTCGATCTCGGATTTCTCGTACCACAGCTCCGG
>JBKDYW010000301.1:0-2717 GCA_046308575.1 Verrucomicrobiota bacterium | reverse complement strand
GTGATCGCCATGATCGCCCTGCTGGCGACCTTTGCCGCGCCATCGATCGATTCGATGCTCGGCGCCAATGACATCAACCGTTCCCAGCAAGCGGTGCAGGAAAGCCTCGCCTTCGCCCGTCAAACAGCGATCGCCCGCAACCGGCGGGTCGAGGTGCGTTTCTACAAGCTCGAACACCATGAATCTATCCGTCTTGCTGGAAAAGAATATAGAACGTTTTGCGCGATGCAGGCGTTTCTGATCGACGAGAGCAACAAGGTCACCCCCGTCGGTCGCATCACCCGGCTCCCACGCTCGGTGCTGATGAATGAGGCGGCGGCGAATTCGACCTTGATCGCGAACCTGCCGAAAAAAGAAGACTGGACTGCGGATTCAGGGCCGGATCCCCAAATCCCACTTGGTAGCAACGGTAAAAACTACGACGCCAAAGCCTTTCAGTTTCGCCCAGATGGCTCGACCAATCTCAGCCCCACTGGCAACTGGTTTGTCACCATCCATGCCACGCGATCGGGCTTGGCCGAAACCCATCGCGATGACCGCGTAGGCGGCACTAACGCCACAAGGCCTCCGCTCAACTTCGTCACGCTCCAGATCGATCCTGTGAGCGGTTCGGTGCGATCGTACAGGCCTTAGGATAAGACATTGGAGATTGGGTGAGAGAGGGGAGAGAAATGTTGAATTTTGAATTTTGAAAAACAGCCAAGGCATGTAGCCGTTTTGGACAGGAACTCGCGCAGCGAGTGACATGGCCCGCAGGTCCTAACGCGCGGGCGGCGCGCGTGAGTCATTTTTGAATTAATCCGCCCACTTCTTCTTGTGGCTGCAGCATCTTGCTCCAGGTCGTCCTTGGAGCGTCCCGCTTCAAGTTTTGTGAAACCAAAGAAGAGCCCACCTCTTCACTTGTTCGATTATTTCGTGATTTTATTCACAAAATTCCAATGAATAATTGACTATTTTACTCAAATTGCTAGTATTTTTCCGTGAAACGCGATCTTTATTGGGAATTGTGTGGCTGGAAAAAATCGAGGCGTCGCAAGCCATTGATTCTCCGGGGTGCGAGGCAGACGGGGAAGACGCATTTGTTGAAGGAATTTGGTGCCAAGGAATACGCGGGGGTGGCCTATTTCAATTTTGAGGAAGACCCGAGGCTGAAGGATTTGTTCGCGCGCAGTCTCAGACCGACGGCGTTGATCGAGGCCTTGGGGATTTATCGCAACGAAGGAATCAAGCCGGGCAGGGACTTGATCATTTTCGACGAAATCCAAGCATGCAACGAGGCTTTGAATTCGCTGAAGTATTTTCAGGAGCAGGCCAATGATTATCACATTGCCGCTGCTGGTTCCTTGCTTGGGGTCAAGCTCTCGCAGCCGATGTCGTTTCCGGTGGGCAAGGTGAATTTTTTAGATTTGCGGCCGATGTCATTTCTTGAGTTTTTGGATGCGGTGGGCGAGTCGCGATATCGTCAGCTCATAGATGGCGTATCGGATGCGGTTTCTTTTCCCGCTCCGTTTCACGAGGATCTGGTTGATTGGTTGAAGCGATACCTTTTTGTGGGTGGCATGCCGGAGGCGGTGGACAGCTATACGAAGAATCGGGATTTGAACGAGGTGAGGGTGATTCAGCGGGAAATCCTCAATGCCTATGTGTTGGACTTTGCCAAGCATGCATCGACGGCCGACATTCCGAAGCTCATGCAGGTGTGGGATTCCATGCCTGCACAGCTGGCGCGCGAAAATCGAAAATTCCAGTTCACCGCGCTGAAGAAGACCGCCCGCGCCCGCGACTATGAAAATGCCATTCTGTGGCTTGAGAATGCGGGTTTGACTCTGAGGTGTTTTTTGAACACCAAGCCCGCGCAGCCACTCTCCGCCTATGAGGACCGCAGCGCGTTCAAGGTCTACGCGCTTGATGTCGGGCTCCTTGGGGCGATGTCGCGGACCATGCCTGAGATTCTGGTGCGCGGGCACGATCTGTTTCAGGAATTCAAGGGGGCGTTCATTGAAAATTATGTCGCGCAGACCTTGGTTGGAATGGAAAGCGGCGGACTTCATTACTGGAAAAACGAATCGGCCACTGCCGAGGTGGATTTTCTTTGGTCAACCCAACAAGGCGACATTCTCCCGCTCGAGGCCAAGGCGGGGATCAACACCAAGAGCAAGAGTTTGCGTGTCTATGATGAAAAATATCAGCCCGCCCAATTGCTGCGCAGCACGCTTCTGAATCTGCGCAAGGATGGGAACATTCTCAACATTCCGCTGTATGCGCTGACGGCTCTCGCGCGCTTGGCGTAGGGGAGAATGTTGAATTTTGAATTTTGAATGAGGTAGCCACTTCTTCATCTTGAATCTTGAAGTCTTGATTCTTCAAATCGGTAGGGCGACGCGGGTCGCGGCGCCGACACATTCTGAAGAGCTGCAGTACAAAATATGTGGGATCGCCGCATGAGGTGGTGTCCGTCATTTCTTATGGGTATACATGATAGATTGACAGATTGAGTGCACGGTTTACTGATAAGAAATAACCCATTTCATGAATATCCATTTCCAAATTCGTCGGTGCCGCTTGGTCGGCAGGGCTCTTTGTTTTTTGTTGGCGTTCTGCAGCTTTGGCTCGGCCTTGAGTCAGACCTTGACCTACGTCGGCTCGCAGACCATCGCGACCGCGACGGTCGTTGGCGGAGTCGAGATCGGCGGGCTATCAGGCATTTCCTACAATCC
>JBKDYW010000300.1:0-5130 GCA_046308575.1 Verrucomicrobiota bacterium | reverse complement strand
CTGCTGCACTTTCCGTCCGGGTCCCTCGCGGTTCCCGTCCCTCACTTTCATGAGGCGCGCTGCCCTGTGGTGTCCGGACTTTCCTCAACATCCGCTTGCGCGAAAATTGCGACCGTCCGGGGAGCGGCAAGGGAGAGGATGCCCCCGTTCGCGATGAAGTCCAAGGAAAAGATGTACCAGCAGACCCGTGAAGCGCCAATGAAACGGAGTTTCACCCGATCAAAAACACATCAAGAAAAAACCAAAGAATCATCACGATGCCAAAGATCAGCTTGATGCCCATGCCGGCGACCGTGCCGACCAATGAGCCCACGCCCGAACGCAACGCTGCGGCCATTTGCTCTCTGGCAAATGCGAGCTCGCAGATAATCGCGCCAAGCAGCGGACCCGCCAGCAGGCCGATCGGCATGAAAAACATTCCGAGCACACCGCCGACCAAAGCACCGATCACTCCCCAACGCGTGCTGCCAAATCGTTTCGCCCCAGCCGCGCCACTCATGGTCTCAAGCACCTGCGAAATGACCGCAATCAATGCCAAGAAACCCAGCGACCACCAACTCAGCCCCGAACCCTCCGCACCAAGCATCAGCCGATGCCCAAGCGCCGCCATCAGCAAAAGCAAATGACCCGGCACCAAAGGCAAGATGCAGCCCACAAATCCAGCGATGAGCAAACAAGCCGTGATCGTCCAAGCAAGGCCAAGCCCCACGCCTTCCAACGAAGTGATCGATTCAAGGAACTCTTTCATATAGCACCTCTTGCATTTACAGACCATACACTGGCGCGCCAGTTCATTTTGACAAAAGAGCCCAGAAAGGGAAATTTTCAAATTTAAACTTGAAATCATCCATTTTAGTTGGACAATTTCGAGTATGATTGAGCGGCGCTCTTACCTCAAAGAAGTTCGCACCGGGCTTGGCCGCGGGCCGATAGTGGCGCTGATCGGACCACGGCAGTGTGGAAAGACAACGCTGGCTAGGCAGCTGATGAAAGAGGGCGTGTCGAGTTATTTGGATTTGGAGAACCCGGTAGTCGCCAGAGCTTTGGAGCAACCGATGAGCGCTTTGGAGGGCTTAAGTGGGCTGGTGGTTATTGATGAAGCGCAGCGAGCACCTGAGCTATTTCCGGTGCTGCGGGTACTGGCGGATCGCGTGGACCAAACGGCGAAATTTCTGATTTTGGGTAGCGCGTCACCGGAGTTGTCGCGACAAGCTGCGGAATCCTTGGCCGGTCGGGTGGAAATGGTGGAGATGGGAGGCTTTGGAATTTCCGAGCTGGAGGCGAAGGATCAACGATGTCTATGGACGAGAGGCGGTTTTCCACGATCGTTTCTTGCTAGAACGGATCGTGACAGTTTCGACTGGCGACGAAATTTCATACGAACCTTTCTAGAGCGGGATTTGGCTGGGCTCGGTTTTACGAGATCGCCGCAAGCAATAGGCCGCTTCTGGACGATGCTCGCGCATTATCATGGTCAACTTTGGAATGGAAATGAGATCGCTGCCTCGATGGGTGTTTCGCCAACCACAGCGCGCCACTATCTTGATGCGCTTGAGCAGACCTACATGATTCGTCGCTTGCTACCATGGCATGCGAATGTAGGGAAACGCCTCGTCAAAACACCGAAGATTTATTTTCGAGACAGCGGGATTTTTCATTCGCTGCAAGGGATCGCTAGCCATGCGGAAATGGTAGTCCATCCAAAACTCGGCGCGTCATGGGAGGGCTTTGCATTGGAACAGATTCTCCGATCGCGTCGAGATGAGGATGCGTATTTTTATGCGATCCACAGCGGCTCAGAATTGGACCTGTATTTTCCCTCCAGTGCCACGGGAGTAGAAATCAAATATCAGGATGCGCCGCGTCTGACACGCTCGATGCGTATTTCGATGAACGACCTTAAACTTCGCGAGTTGTTGGTGGTCTATCCAGGTGATCGCGAATACGAACTGGCGGATGGCATTCGTGCACTACCGCTGGCCAAGATGTGCTCGGTTTGACAAAAGTCATTCAGAATAAAGCACCTCCTGCAAATATAAGCCATCCGATGGCGCGCAGTTGGGCGATTTCCCCAAGGGCAGGCCGGGCGGCTGATCCAGCATGGCGGCCAGATCATCCATGCGCGTGCGGCCTTGTGCGGCGTGCACGGCAGCACCGGTGAGCAGCCTCACCATTTTGTACAAAAATCCATCGCCGACAAATGTGATGCGATAGCCGTCGGCGAGCGCCTCAAGCTCCGCCCGGTGAATCGTGCGATACCAATCCATGTCGGCTTGCTCGTTGCCACGGTACGCGGCGAAAGCATGGAAATCGTGACGGCCAGTAAAAAAATCCAGCGCGCGTTGCAACTCGACAGCATCGAGCGCGCGAGGCAAATGCCATGCGAGGCCAGCCTTCAAGGGTGGCAGCACAGGATCCGTGCAGATGTCGTAATGATAAATTTTTCCGATCGCCGAAAAGCGGCTGTGGAAGTCCGCCGGCACTTCCTCGCAGGCCATGATGCGAATGGTTGCCGGAAGTTTGGTGTTGAGCGCAGGCACCCAATTGTACGCATTCATCGTCAGCTCCGCAGGAGCGTCGAAATGCGCGATCTGCCCGAGCGCGTGCACGCCGGTGTCGGTGCGGCCGGAGCCTTGGAGCTTGATCGGTTGTTTCGCTACCTCCTCCAACGCGCGTAGAATAAAGTCCTGCACGGTGTTGCCGCAGGCCTGCGATTGCCAGCCATTGTAGGGGCGTCCGTCGTAGGCGATGGTGAGTTTGAGTCGCATGGATCCACAGGCGATGAGCGCCACGCCGATCGAACCCGCAAACAGCGGGTCCCGCGAGCGGAATCGTCGGAAAACTCAGTGTTTCGGCCTCACCGCGGGCGTTCATTTCACGCTTTGCCAATCGCGGGTTCGTCGCTATGGTCCACCCCTTCGATGTCCACCGCCGAACAGTTTCAGCAGCATGTCCTTCCCACCTATGGGCGTTTCGCGCTAGTGCCGGAGCGTGGCGAGGGTTGCCACCTTTGGGATGCGGACGGGAAACATTACTACGATTTTTGCACCGGCATCGCCGTGTGTTCGCTCGGCCATTGTCACCCGCGCTTGGTCGAAGCGATCCGCGAGCAAGCCGGCAAATTGATCCATTGCTCGAACCTCTATCAGATCCCGCTGCAGGCGGAACTCGCGGAGGAAATCAACACCCATCATGTCCGCCTGCCGGGCAAGGTGTTCTTCTCCAACTCTGGCGCCGAAGCAAATGATGGGCTTATCAAGTCGGCTCGCCGCTTCGGTCACAAACGCCCGCAAGCGGATGGCTCGCCACGCTACGAAGTGCTCACCTTCCTGCAGTCATTCCACGGCCGCACGCTCGGTTCGATGTCGGCCACCGGTCAGGCAAAAATTCAGGAAGGCTTCGATCCGCTGCTGCCCGGCTTTCGCTATCTTCCTTACAACGACATCGCGGCACTCGAACATGCCGTGCGCCCGGAGACGGCGGCGATTTTGCTCGAGCCAATCCAAGGCGAGGGCGGCATCAACACCGCCACGCCGGAATTCCTGCGCGCGGTCGCCGCACTTTGCAAAAAATACGATCTGCTTCTGCTCATCGATGAAGTGCAGGCCGGCTTCGGCCGCTGCGGCGATGCGATGGCATGGCGCATGATCGCTCCCGAAGTCGAACCCGATGGCATCTCATGGGCAAAGGGCATGGGCGGTGGCGTCCCGATCGGATCATTCTGGCTCAGCGATCGCGCGATCGACGCCGATGGCACCGCACTTTCATCGCTGATGGGTCCCGGCTCGCACGGCTCAACCTACGGCGGCAACCCGCTCGTCTGTGCGGCCTCGCTTGCGGTGCTCAAAGAAATCCGCGAACAAAATCTCGCAAGCCATGCGATCCGCATGGAGACCCGCATCCGCGAAACGATCCTTTCATGGAAACTTCCGATGATCACCGAAATCCGCGGCAGCGGACTGCTGCTCGGCGTCGCGCTTGATCCGGCGTTGATCCCGACACCTGAGGGCAAAACTCCCGCGCTGGTGGTCGTGAGCAAACTCATGGAACTTGGCCTGCTGGTTCCACCCGCCGGACCCAACACCATTCGCCTGCTCCCTCCACTCAATGTCACCGCCGATGAAATCGACGCGGCGCTCGCGATCTTGCGCGAAGGCCTGATCGCCATCTGAAACACCACCGCCATGAAGCACCTCCTTTCGATCGAACAACTCACCGATGACGAGATCGGCTGGCTCATCGATTCCGCCGCACACCTCAAAGCCACGCGCGGACGAGGCGGTCAACCGCTTGCCGGCCAAACATGGGCGCTGATTTTCACGAAGTCATCGACGCGCACCCGCGTCTCATTCGAAGTCGGCATCCGCGAGCTTGGCGGATTCCCGATGTTTCTTTCAAAAAACGACATCCAACTCGGCCGCGGCGAACTCATCAAGGACACCGCCCGCGTGCTCGGCCGCATGGTCCACGGCGCGGTCATCCGCACCTACGCGCAATCCGATGTCGTGCAATTCGCCGCGTATTCGGGCATTCCAACAATCAACGCTCTCACCGACGACGAACACCCGTGCCAGATCCTCGCCGACCTTCTCACGATCCGCGAAAAACTCGGCACCTGGGAAAACCGCAAGATCGCATTCATCGGCGATGGCTTTTCCAACATGACACGCTCGTGGATGTGGGCCGCCAAGCACCTCGGCTTCGAACTCGCCGTGGCCTCACCGCCAGCCTGCCAACCACCGGCGGAATTTCTCGCGCAACTCGATGCGCCGAATGTCTCGGTCAGCGATGATCCGCAGGTCGCGGTCAACGGCGCTCATGTCATCAACACCGATGTCTGGCTCTCGATGGGCCAGGAGGATCAAAAGGAAAAAGAACTTGAGTTCGCAGGCTTCCAAGTGAATGCCGAGCTGCTCGCCAGCGCCGCCGAGGACCACATCGTGCTCCACTGCCTCCCAGCCTACCGCGGCAAAGAAATCAGCGAGGAGATCCTCGAACTCCACGCCGACACCATTTTCCAACAAGCCGAAAACCGCCTCCACGCGCAAAAAGCGGTGCTCGTCGCACTTGTGAAACAGTGAGCATTCGGAGCTTGATCCCCGTGAGAGCACACCGGCTTTTTCGGCGGGC
>JBKDYW010000299.1:0-4090 GCA_046308575.1 Verrucomicrobiota bacterium | reverse complement strand
TCTTGTCGGGCTCTTTCACCACGCAGATTGCACGACAGGAATGTCGTGCCTCCCTAGGGCAAGATGCATTCGATTTTCGAGGCTCACGGAATGTTCACCAATCGACCCTCATAAGCCCGACAACTTTATCGAAATGGGCATCACGACTAATGACCGGTAGCTTGTGTTGGCGGGCGATAGCGGCGATCCAAAGATCATTCATCGGGATAGGAGTGCCTGCAGATGCAAGCTGAAGACGGATCTCTGCATAATGGCTCGTTGTGGTCTCGTCGGCCACCAGCACCGAAGTGCTGGCAAGTGCATCATCAAGCCATGTGGTCATCCTTTCCCGAAAACGGGATTTCAAAATGCCAAAGCGAAATTCCGCCAAAGCCGGAACAGGAACGCAAAGACAGTCCGCGCGCTCGAGATGCCGGATGAGGGAGGGCTCATTCAGCCACCAGCCGGAAAGGCCGTTGGTATCAAGAATCATTTCCAGTCCTCCTCTTCGATTTGCTCGAAGTTCTCCTCCACGATTTGTTCGATGCGCTTGAGTTCAGCCACCATCTCCGGGTCATTGGCGGCGATTCCCGCAAACTTCATCCACGGCCTCTTCGCCTGTACCGGTCGATTGGCCAGTTTGTCCCGCAACGCCTCGGTGACATAATCCTTGAGACGCATGCCTTGTCGCGCGGCGGTGGCCTTCACCTCGCGAAACAACGGGTCTGGAAGATCAATGGTCGTGCGCATAAAAGCATATTTCCGTTTTTTTATACTTTTGCAAGGGCTGAATGTTGGCTGCGGCGGACTTTTGACTTTAAAGCCCCTCTACATTTTCCCAGACAAAATGAATATGCTTTGCATGCACCTCAAGCGCCGCCGCTGGCGATGTGCGCGAACTTGTCGTCGATGAAGCTGAGTACGAGTGCCTCGGTGGCTTCGTCGTTGAGTCGCTCGACCACCTCGACCGAGAACCCGCGTGCGATGAGCTGGCGGGCGCGGACCGGATCGATGCCGCGGGCGCGGAGGTAGAAAATTTCCTCATCGCTGATCTGCGACGAGGTGCTGCCATGCGAGCATTTCACCTGGTCGGCATTGATCTCGAGTCCGGGCATCGAATTCGCCTCGCAGGTGTCGCTCATCAGAAGGTTGCGGCAGGTCTGGTAGGCATCGGTGTGGTGCGCGCTCTCATCGACAAAGATCAGGCCCGAGAAAATCGTGCGCGAGTGATCGTAAAGCGAGTTCTTGTAGAGCAGGTCCGAGTAGGCGCCGGGTGAAACATGATGTTGAAAAGTGCGCTGGTCGTATTCCTGCTCGCGTGCGGGAATCGAGACCGAGAGCATGTCCGATCGCGAACCCGCTCCTTCGAGTCTTGAGAGTGATTCATTGCGCGCCCACGAAGCGCCGGTGTTGAGGATGAAGCCTTTGGCCGAGGCATCGCGCGCGGTGGAGGTTTCGTTGATCTGGATGACGCGAGTGACTTCGTTGACCGCTTGAATCGCAACATAATCGAGCTGCGAATTTTGTCCCGCCGCGAGGTCGTTGTAAGCGATGACCACGCCGGGGCTGAGTTCGTCGGCCGAGCGGAAAATATCGATCACGCGCACCTTCGAGGATTTTCCCGTGACCACAAGCGTGTGCGGGAAGCTCATCGTGTTGGCGCCGCAGGTCCAGTGGTGAACTTCGATCGTGCCTGCGACCTCGGTATTGTCTGGCACATGCACGAAAAGCCCGTTGGAAACCGAGGCTTCGTGCAAGGCAGCAAACTTCGCCGAGCCAAGGCGCGTTTCCTGTTTCATGAAATGCGCCTTCACCAGATCGCCGTGCGAAACGAGCGCATCGGCCAGCGGCAAGCAGACGATGCCGGCGGCGACATGGCATTCGGAGTGAATCAGTTGATCGTTGGCAAAAACAAACTTTGCGGCTGTTTTGCCGAGGCCATGTGAGCGCGCGCTCAAATCGTTTGCGGACGCAATGCTTGCGGCCACTTCAAAGCCAGCGAAGTCGAGTTGCTTGAGGTTCGAGAAACGCCAGGTCTCGTCATTGCGCTTCGGCGCAGGCAGCGATTCGTAGCGCGCGCGTGCGGCTTGCTGCCTTTCTGTGAACCATGCGGGAAGGGTGGAGGAGGATGTTGTGGGCGCGGACATGTGGTGTGAAGATTAAGAATTAGAGTTGTTTTCAAGGCTCATCGGACTTCGGCGATTCGAGGAGCGAAAGATCGGCAAGATCCTTGGCGCGGCCGACAGCACGCTTATTAGCTAGCAAATCGGCCAGAGAGATGAATGGAATATCGAGACCCGAATAGCGGATAATCACCCGGTTGTTCCAGACGGTGTCAAAATCGACACCTTTGATGTGGACCAGAAAATCGATTCGCAATGGCTCGAGGCCAAATTGGCTCATGCGTTTTTCATCAAGAAAATTATCAACGCTGATTTCCGGCAAAGGGCCAAAAAATTCGTGCAACGCAGCAACCACTCTTTGCGCGTTTTCGGGTGACTTGCGAATGAAAAGGTCGATGTCGCCGGTGTATCTGGGGCGCCCGTGGGCGGCCAAGGCATATCCACCAACGACGACGAACTCAACATTGCGGGACTGCAACAACTCGATGCACTCTTTGAAGTCGCGGGGGATTTCCATTTGCGGGTCCATACATTTGTGATCTCAGCACCTCGAGTGCGGATAGCCTTTCCTGTGGGGTCTTTTGCAACCAATATTCAAGGCTTCGCGCATCGTCACCATTCAGCGGCACGACTTTCGCGACGCTGCGGTTCATTCGAATTTCGCTGCCTTGATTCATGATTCAAAAAATCAGCCCACGCTGCCTTCCATTTCGAGGTCGATGAGGCGTTTGAGTTCGACCGAGTATTCCATCGGAAATTCGCGGACGAGGTCGTTGATGAAGCCATTGACGGCGAGGGACATCGCCTGTCCTTCGTCGAGGCCGCGCTGTTGCATGTAGAAGAGCATTTCCTCGGACACCTGTGAGACCGAGGCCTCGTGCTGGGTCGCGTGACGATTGCCGCGCACGGTGATGGCCGGGTAGGTATCGGTGCGCGAGTGGCTGTTGATGAGCAACGCGTCGCACTCGGTGTTGTTCTTGCAGCCTTTGAGGTGCTTGGGGATGTGGACTTGGCCGCGATAGGTCGCGCGACCTTCGCCGACCGAGATGGATTTGGAAACGATGTTGGAAGTTGTCTCGTCGGCGGCGTGGATCATTTTTGCGCCGGTGTCCTGATGCTGGCCGGTGTTGGCGAGTGCGATCGAGATCACCTCACCGCGTGCGCGGCGACCTTTCATGATCACACCGGGATACTTCATGGTGAGACGCGAGCCGATGTTGCAATCGATCCAGCGGACCTCCGCATCTTCCATCGCGAGACCGCGCTTGGTGACGAGGTTGAAGACATTGCTGCTCCAGTTTTGCACGGTCACATACTGGATCTTCGCGCCCTTGAGCGCGACCAGCTCGACCACTGCCGAGTGCAGCGTGGCGGTCTCGAACTTCGGCGCGGTACAGCCTTCCATGTACATCACCTCGGCGCCTTCGTCGGCGATGATGAGCGTGCGCTCGAACTGCCCGAAGCTTTCCGAGTTGATGCGGAAGTACGCCTGCAACGGCTGCTTGAGCTTCACGCCTTTCGGAATGTAAATGAACGATCCGCCGGAAAACACCGCGCTGTTGAGAGCGGAAAATTTGTTGTCGCCAGTCGGAATCACCTTGCCGAACCACGGGCGGAAAATTTCCTCGTACTCCTTAAGGCCTTCGGTCGAGTTGACGAAGATCACTCCCTGCTTGGTGAGCTCCTCCTTCATGTTCGAGTAGGCCGCCTCCGAATCGTACTGGGCCTCTACGCCCGCAAGGAACGCGCGCTCCTGCTCGGGGATGCCGAGACGCTCGAATGTTTTGAGCACTTCCTCGGGCACCTCGTCCCACGAACGCTTCGGCTTTTCACCATCGGAGAGATAATAGCGGATGTCGTCGAAGTGGATGTTGTCGAGATCCTTGGTCGCCCAGTTGGTGGGCATCGGTTTTTCGTTGAACACCTTGAGCGCCTTGTGGCGGAACTCGCGCACCCATTGCGGGTCGTTCTTCACATCGCAGATGTAA
>JBKDYW010000298.1:0-7568 GCA_046308575.1 Verrucomicrobiota bacterium | reverse complement strand
TTTGCGCCAACCTTCGGGGCGACCTCCTGGATTGCGTTCCGATATGGCCTCAAGGCCTCCTTCGCGAACAGCCTTGACCAACGCAAACACGCTGGCCCGCGAGAGGCTGCACAAGTCGCCGATTTCGGTGCCAGTGTGCTCTCCAAGTGCTGCCAATTTGATGGCCAATAAACGCTGTTTGCGCCAACCGGGCTTCTCCGCACGGTGTTTTTCATCGATTACCGCCGCCACTTTCGGGCAGCCCAACTGCAATTTTCTTCCGAGCATGCGCAAGTGTGGCTCATATTAGAAGAATGTCCAGATGTTATTTTTGTTTGGTATCACTCGCTTCGCGAGTTCCTGCCCTAGACGGCAACAAGCCTTCGACGTTTTGAATTCACTCCGTTCCGTCCATGCCAAGTGAGCTGCGCTTGACTCTTCAAGTTCGCTAAAGCTAACAAGGTATTCGGCATTTCAGAATTTACCCAACAACCTCTCAAGGCAGCCAAACACCTCTTCCGCGCTCAAGGCCTTGAGGTCTCCGCCGGGCGCGCGAACCGAGGCCGTGCGAGACGAGCCGATCGGCCAAGGGCCAAATTTCTCTGGCGGTGTGGGCCCGAAGATCGCCAGCACCAGATTGCCCGATGCGGCCGACAAATGCATCGGCCCGCTGTCATTGCCGATGAAAACCGAGGGCTGGCGCGCCAAGGCCAGCATCTCGTCGAAAGGACAACCGCTCAGGTTCAAAAAACGCCCCGCCGGCACCTCAAACTCCGGCGCGGTGCGCGCCCCTGCGCACCAAGCCACACGACTGTCGGGGATATTCTCAAAAATCAATCGCGTCAGCTCGCTGAAACCGCCCCATTCTTTTTCTGCGCCACGACTGTCCGTGAAAATCACAAAGCGCTTCTCACGCTCACCCTCAAAAAACGGGCGCCATGCAAATTCCGCCGGTGGCTTCAGCTCCAAGGGAACTGCCGCCTCCTCGTCCAATCCGAGTGTGCGCGCGAACTTCTGCAAAATCGCGATCGCATGATGCGGCCCCGCGCCCGCGGGCATCTCTACCCGACGCGTGAACAAGCCCGCTCCCTCGCGGCTGTCGTGCCGACCCCACTTCATCGGCGATCTCGCCGCGGCCGCCATCAGGCCGGAGCGCAAAAGCCCCTGCATGTCCCACACGACATCGAAGTGCCGCGCCCGCAGCCGCTTCATCACATTCCATATCCCGCGCAGGCCCTCCTTGCGATTGAAGTGAATCACCTCGTCGATGAACGGCGCCGCCTCAACCAAGGGCGCAAAGCGATCGCGCGCGACCCAAGTGATCTTGCACTCGGGAAATTTTCGGGCCACCGGCTGCAGCACCTGCAAGGCGTGCACGATGTCTCCCAGCGAGGAGGGCTTGATCACCAACAGACTCTTAGGGGCATGGGAAACGGATCTCGTGGTCACCGTCAGAAGGCTTGCCTGTCGCACGCCGGCCTGCAATCGTAAATGCCCTACAAGGCCACCTCGCGCATGAAATACGACCCTAAAGAAATCGCCGGTTTGCAAACGAGCCTCACCGACCTCTGGCACCAGGTCGAACCCAGCGCGGAAGGCGAAGGCTTCGATCTGCTGCTGCGAAAAAACCATTACTTCAACTTCATGCTCTGGCACGAGGAAGACATCGCCCGCCGCGACGACCTCGGCTCCGAGCGGGTTCATCAAGCCAAACGCGCGATCGACCATTACAACCAGCAGCGCAACAACTTCATCGAGGAAATGGACAAAATGCTCGTCGCCGACCTCCAACCGGCCGAATCCGGCGTGCCGAAAAATTCCGAAACCCCGGGCATGATCATCGACCGCCTCTCGATCCTCGCCCTCAAGGAATTCCACATGCGCGAGGAAGCCGAGCGCAGCGACGCGAGCGAAGAGCACCGTGCGAATTGCGCGGCAAAACTTGCCCGCATCCTCCACCAGCGCAGCGACCTCACCCAATGCCTCAGCGAACTCATCGAGGCCATCATCGCGCGAACCCGCAGCTTCTCGGTCTACTACCAGTTCAAGATGTACAACGACCCGGCGCTTAATCCGCAGTTGTATGCGGGCGGTAAGTGAGCGGCATCAAATCTTTCTTTCTCGATGAGCTCCACTTCGGAAAAAGTCTTAGTCACCGGCGGCGCCGGCTTCATTGGCTCGCACCTCTGCGAAGCCCTCCTGGCGCGTGGTACTGATGTGGTCGTGATCGATGACTTCAACAATTTCTACGACCCATCCATGAAGCATGCCAATATCGCCGCCATCCGTGAGCGCGTCACGCTGGTCGAGGGTGACATTCGCGATGCCGGGTTAGTCGACTCGCTGTTTGCTCGGCACCGCTTCGACAAGGTCTTCCATCTCGCTGCCCGCGCGGGCGTCCGACCATCCATATCCGATCCGCGTCTGTATGTGAGCACCAATGTCGATGGCACGCTCAACCTGCTGGAAGCCTGCCGCAAAAATGGAGTGAAACACTTTGTCTTTGCCTCATCTTCTTCCGTCTACGGCGTGAATAAAAAAGTCCCCTTTGCAGAGAACGACCTGATCCAGCGGACCATTTCTCCCTACGCCGCCACCAAGCTGGCGGGCGAGCAACTCTGCTCCAATTACTCCCACCTTCACGGCATCCGCTGCATCTGCCTGCGTTTTTTCACGGTCTACGGCCCACGCCAACGGCCGGACCTCGCCATCTCCAAGTTCACCCGCAACATCATGGCGGGCGAGCCGATCGATCAGTACGGCGATGGCAGTACCGCTCGCGATTACACCTACATCGACGACATCATTCAAGGCGTCATGGCCGCAGGCCGTTACAGCGCCACCCCTTTCGAAATCATCAACCTCGGCGGCTCGGCGACCAACACGCTTGCCCAACTCATCTCCTGCCTCGAGGAAGCCACCGGCATGAAAGCGCGCATCCATCGCCTGCCGGAACAACCGGGTGATGTTCCGCTCACCTATGCGGATGTTTCCAAAGCTGGCCGCATCCTTGACTACACACCCGCCACACCACTTAGAAACGGCGTGGAGAAGTATGTAAAATGGGCAATTAACCATTGACCCCGCTTCGACTAATTTGATGCCTCAGCAAAATGGCTAGGGCCATATACTTCAAATAAACCTCCATGGCGCATGAGCATGCGATTTTAAATCCAAGCCTGCCATCGAGAGCTCCTGCTTTAATGACATAAGCCCTGAAAAAACGCCAAATCGCGCGAAGGATCGCCTCTGTTTCCGATGATTTTTTATCCTTCTTCGCCTCTTGCTTGGCCCAGAGTAGGGCATAGTCGCGAATACGCCTATTTCGATCGCTCCAAGTATGATAAGAATAATGAGGAAGGCTAGTTTTCAGATTCCCACAACTGCCATTGATGATGATCGATTCATGAACTGAAGATGGAGTAATAGTCCAAGAGTCGGAACGAAATAACCTAAGGACAAAATCCGGATACCATTCACCGTGCCGGATCCACCTTCCCTCAAAAAACATGGTTCGATTGATTTTGTAAGCCGAATGCTGGGGTGCTCGGCTAAACAGAGTCTGCAATTCACTCACAAATTCCGAGGTGATCTCCTCGTCTGCATCGATCCAGAGAATCCATGGCTGGCTTGCCATCAAAAATAATCGCCTACGGGTTTCCGAAAAGCCCATCCATGCCAATTTTTCTACCCGAACACCGCCCTGCTTGGCCAAGGACACCGTTTCATCCGTACTTCCCGTGTCGAGAACGATCCACTCGGCAAAAGCCGCGGATTGGGCCAAGGCACGTGGCATGTGACGAGCCTCATTAAGGCACATCATGCATACTGTGATCGGAAGAGGCTCAAAATTCATTTGCCACCCGCTAGCTGTGGAATTTGCCATTTAGAAAATCAATGGTTTTCTGTACGTTTTTTGCAATCGTATACTGCTTGGGAATGCAGGCCAATGATTGCCCTGCCTTTTGGCGGATTTCAGGTTCCATCCAGCGGTCCAGCGCGTCTCTCCATAGTTCCGACCGTCTCGGAAGGGGGACGATTTGACCTGCCTCTGGCCATACGTTGATGACTTCCCTAAAACCATTCCCATCCGACGTTATCACCGGCATCCCATAGGACGCAGCTTCCAAGCAAGCATTCGAGAACGGATCATAAAGTGTCGGCAGCACAAAAATATCAGATGCTAGATAAAAGTCTGTTGGATCTTTAATCACCCCGACGTGCCGGATGCGAGGATGCGACATATCCATGGCTGATCCCTTGCCAACAAGAAGCAGCCATGCGTTGGGGTTTTTCAGTTGATGAAATGCATGAATCAGAATTTGGGCCCCCTTCCTTTTCCAACCAGTTCCGACAAACAGGAAAACGGTTGCGGTTTCGGGTATTTGTAATTTGTTACGGAGATTTTCACGCCTTAACCGAATTGCAGCTCCATCTATCGGTTTAGGATCATACCCATTGTGAATCACAGCAATTCGATCGTCTGAAAAGTGATATCGATGGAGCAATTCATCGGCAACCATCTTACTGTTGCATATGATTCTTAAGTCTGAATCTTTCAGCATCTCACGCTCTAGCGAAAGAATCTCACGATGATTTTTTTTTATTCTCCTCAACCATCCAGCGACAAAACCTTGCTCCGACTCAAGACGTTGGAGCCAGGAGGAGTGCAGCCCGTCACCCGCGCGATACACATCAGCACCAGGCACTCTTTCCATGGAAAACAGTACCGCTCCGGGATGACGCTTCTTAACGCTTATGACCTCACGAGCAAATCCACGAGGGCCCTCTGATGCAACTCGTTCAATTTTGCCGAATTTCCATTGATCTTCTGGCCAACGACTGTCCGCGATCAAAACGGGCTCGATCCCTATTTCGTTCAAGCCTTCGGCAAAACGGCCAATAAAGCGTTCAGCCCCTCCGGATGGCGACCAACCGCGTCTGCAAATCAATATTTTCATGACTCGTGCAGCGGCTCGTCCCTATCAAGTTGCAAAAATTCCATTAATGATGCCCCCATTCGGTAGATCGTTCCCTTTTCGTCAAAAGTAGCAAGACCTCTTTCCGCCAAGCTATCTGCCAATAGAGGATTGGCAAGGATCTTGAGTATCGCTTCGGCCAGTTGCTTTGAGTTTTGCGGCTCAACTAGTAGACCATTGTCTCCATCTTTGACAATGTCGGGAATGCCACCCACACGCGTACCCACAAAGGGCGTTTTACAGGCAAAGCATTGCAGAACGCTTTGCGGTACTCCTTCGCCGCCAAAGCTGGCCAAGGCAACCACATCGGACGCTTTGAAAAACGGGTATGGGTCCTCCACATGGCCCACAAAGTGAATCCTATCGCGACTCGCCAAAGCATGCGCTTGCTGGGGCAGATAGTCCATGCCGGGGCCTCCACCCACCAAAACAAGATGCAGGCGTGGATTTTCCGCGGCAAGCGCATCGAAGGCCTCAAACAGATATTGGTGCCCTTTCCACGCGCGCAGCACGGAAATCTGGCTCACAATGAGGGAATCCGGCGCGATATTCAAATGCCTGCGAATGGCATCTCGCGCTTCAACACGATCGCCAAGAATGGTCGAATCCACCCCAGTGGGAATCGTTCTGATATGATTGGGCCGAAGATTGAAGTCTGCCTGCAAAGCCGAAGAAATCGAACACGCGGTCGTAATCACACCTGTGGCAAGCTTCCGATAAATGATTCGGTTCCATGGTGAACTTTCCACGGGAATGCTCACATGGCGGTAACGAATTCTTTTCGGCACGCCTGCTGCAGCTGCTGCGGCCAGGGCGACTCGGGTATCAATGTTCGAATGCGTGCCGACCATGTTGGGCCTCAAATGACGAAATCGATCCAGACAAAGCAAAAAATCCCCAATTTGGGATTTTTTTGTGAATGCAACATCGATCGTCTCAAAGCCATAGCGGGAAAAGACTTCAAAAATTTTGCTGCTGGAGTTTGCCATCAGGATGCAGCGAAAGCCCTGCTCGCGAAACCACAAGCACTCGGTGAGAATGCGGATTTCTTGGCCACCCCAGCCCAGGGACGCTTCGGTATGGATTAGCAACGGCTTTTCTTCGTTCATCTTTGGATTGGGGCGTTTTGCTCCATGATGGGCAGTTTCTTGCGCAACTTGGAGCAGCCTTCGAATACGAGGCTGACTCGAAGGCGCGGGAGAAGTTTGTATGGGTGTTTCTAATGAACACACAAGCATTTATGCGCGAGTGAGCTTAACTGGAGTGGTCCCGCAAAACGGAGCCAGTGGCTTGTTGAAACTTTAGCTGGTCTGAGAGGGGCAAATCACCCCCAAAATCAGACCGATGAAACGAAAAAGAAGACACCTTACCGCCGAGTTCAAAGCCCGTATCGCCGCCGAGGCGCTCAAGGGCGAGAAGAGCTCCTTCCAGCCCACTGGATCAAAACCCGCCCCGCCGTCTCTCAAATCATCGAGAGCCGCATAGCATAGGAGCCAGAGCCACAAGATCTCTGACAAAACTGCAAGAGGTGCTCTGTTGAGCCCTTACAACTAAACCAAACAAATCCGCTCCCAAGCATCCGCAAAAAGCATCAGCAAACCTGACAAAATACTGGCAACGAAACGGAGACCACTTTACAATCAATCACTCTGGACTCTACTGTGCTTATCCGGCATGACTAGACGGCGAGATTTGGTCGGAGCGCAGTTTCGTGTAAACTAAGTCTGTTGCCGTTTTTTGTAGCCGCTCTAGATCTACGCGGCGTACAAATCCCAATGGCAGTAAAATCTGCTCGATACTTGTAATGGATGCGAATGGTGGGTGAATTTCGACAAAAATCATTCTGGTAGCCGCCAATATTTTACGTGCTCCTCGGAGAACCTGATTTTCAAAACCCTCTACATCAATTTTTAGAATATCGATAACCGTGATGCCATGTGTTAAGCAAAAATCATCCAAAGATATTACTTTTATCTGGGATTTCTTAGAGAGGCGTCTACGAAGAACTTTTTCCTTAACCAATGAAGAAGATATTGAAGATCTATTCTGATAAAATGTCCCTACTCCACTCGACTCTCCAACCGCAACATTAAATACTTTTACATTGTTAGTTAGATTATTTAGTATTAAGGTTTCGTTAAGTTTTGAAATACAATCGCCATTTGGTTCAAAAGCATAAATTTGAGCTTTAGGGAAAAAATCAAGAGCGCGAACTGTAAAAAACCCGCAGTTGGCACCTAGGTCGAAAATAACTCCGCCAGCCCTGACACCAAGGGTTGAAACGGAACCTAAAGTAAAGACATTGGCGACAAATATCTGCTCGTATAGCCTGATCTGCGTCCTGTCATAAATCTTTATTTGGATTCCTAAAGTGGTCTTCTTTTCGTTGCCAGTTTTTTGTCAGGTTTGTTGATGCTCTTTGCGGGTCCTTGGGGGCGGGTTCGTTTGGGTTGGTTTCGTAGCGGGTGAGGTGGAATGGAGCGGCTGTAGCGTAGCGGAAGACTCGTAATGGAGCCTCACCCGCTACGTCGCCGATCGGGTCAGGCGGCTTGGCTCAACACCCCCTGATAGACTGACCATGGCGTGTTATAGCCATGCGTTTTATGCTTG
>JBKDYW010000297.1:0-3913 GCA_046308575.1 Verrucomicrobiota bacterium | reverse complement strand
AGGAATTGTCCGATGCGCGCAAGGCTGGAAACGCGGCCCTCGTGGCCGAAATTCATGCCCGCTTCACCTATCGCATGCACGATCTGAGCGAGTTCATGAAGACCGTGCTGCAGCGCTTCACGCGTTGGTTCAACCGCACGCGCAACCGCACTGGCACCCTATGGGAAGAGCGCTACAAAAGCGTGATCGTTGAAAGCGGCATCGCGGCGCGTACGATGGCGGCGTACATCGATCTCAATCCAGTTCGCGCGGGGATGGTCTCCGACCCCGCCGAATATCGCTGGAGCAGCTATGGCGAAGCGGTGGGAGGCGGGCCGAAGGGCAATGCCAAGAAGGCACGCGAGGGGCTTGTTCGAGCCTGCATGAGTCATCAGGGAGCAGGCTTTGAGGCGGATCGATGGAAAGAAATATCGCGCATCTATCGACGTACCATGGGGTTCGCCTTGGGGCGCAAGAGTGGAAGTGCCAGTGTGGAAAAAGGTGTGGTGAGACCGCAGATGAACACTGCGGAAGCTCTGGAAGCGAAGGAAAACGGAACCTTATTGCACGACCTCGGCATGGCAGAAATGCTGCGATGCCGCGTGCGGTATTTCACCGACGGCGCGGTGATTGGCAGCAAGGCATTTGTCAACGAAGCCTTCGCCGGCGCGAGGGAGCGCTTCGGCGCGAAGCGCAAAGATGGCGCGCGAAAATTGAGAGGCAGCGCGCGCCCTGCGGCCGACTTGTTATGGAGCGTTCGGGATTTGCGCTTGCATGTGTGAAGTAGCTCGCGATCAAAAATCAAAAGTCGCCTGCGGACTGTTTTTTGCCGGTGGCAGAGACTCTGCTCCCTCTCGCATTGCGGCAGCGGCAAACTTCACGAATCTTGCTATGACTGCCTCGACGCTGGCAGCGTCGAGCAAGCCAGAAACCGTCGGCGACACCAGCGTGTGCGCCAGGGCGCCGAGCAGCCCATGCATGCGCCATGAGATTTCACCCACGGAAAGCGGCGACAGCGTTTTACTTAGCAATCGCCTTACCCGCTCATCGATGCCCGCATGCGTTTGAGAAATTTCCGCCGGAACCTTGTCGACCTGTAAAGTAAGAACGCGTCCGATCAGCGGAGCCGTCACGGGATCCTTCCAGCTCGAGCGTTGCGCTGCGGAGGCCAGCGGCTTGAGCCATGCCTCAAGCACTTCCTCCAACGGCGCAGGCTTGCCTGCAAAGCGTTTTTCCAGCCCCTCAAGCCGCGCCAAGCGCTCTTCGTTGAAATATCGCACCGCTTCTTCCATGACGCGCGCGATGAGACCATCGCGGCTGCCGAAATGATAATTCACCGCCGCCACATTCACTTTGGCTGCCTGCGTGACATCACGCACCGACACCACCTCAAAGCCATGCTCCGCCAACAACGCGGCCGCCACTTCCAGCATCCGCCTCTTGGTCTCGCTTTCGTTTGGCTGTGCTTTGCGCATCGGGGGTGACGAAGCAAACAAACCTCCTCACTTCGCCTGACGCGCGCTGGCCTTGAGGCGCAGTGCGTTAAGCGCGATGAATCCGGTGGCGTCGTCCTGGTTGTAGGCTTCCTCTTGGCCGCCTTCCATGGTGGCCACCGCTTCGGAATACATGCTGAAAGGCGAGCGTCGACCGGCTTGCATGACATTGCCTTTGTAAAGCTTGAGCCGCACTTCGCCGCTGACGGTTTTCTGTGTCTCGGTGACCAAGGCTTGGATCGCCTCGCGCTCGGGCGCGAACCAGAATCCATTGTACACAAGTTGCGCGTACTTCGGAATGAGGCTGTCGCGGATGTGCATCGCTTCGCGGTCGACAACAAGCGTCTCGAGGTCACGGTGCGCGGCGAGCAGGATCGTGCCGCCGGGAGTTTCGTAAATGCCGCGGGACTTCATGCCGACAAAGCGATTCTCGACGATGTCGACGCGGCCGATGCCATTGCGGCCACCAAGTAGATTGAGTACGCGCATCACGCCGTAAGGGCTCATCAGTGCATAACCATCGCGCTGGCCGCTTACCTTCACATCGCCAAGCTCGGCGATGATGGCATCGAGATTCTCATGACGCAGGCCGATGGCATTGCCCTTTTCAAAAAGGATTTCCACATACTCAGGGCGATCCGGCGCATCCTCTGGCGAAACCGAGAGCACATACATATCACGATCGGCGGGAGTCGTCGCATCGTACCACGGATCCTCCATCGCACCCGCTTCGAAAGAAATATGCAGCAGGTTGCGGTCCATCGAATATGGCTTCTTCATCGAGGCCTTGATCGGAATGTTGTGTGCCTCGGCGTATGCGATCATTTCCGAACGACCTGGGAATTGCGCGCGAAATGATGCGTCACGCCAGGGAGCGATGCATTTCACATTCGGCGCGAGTGCTGCGGCGGAAAGCTCGAAGCGCACCTGGTCGTTGCCCTTGCCGGTCGCACCGTGCGCGATGGCATCGGCACCTTCGGCGATCGCGACATCCATCATCGCTTTGGTGATGCATGGGCGTGCGATCGATGTTCCCAAAAGATAGCGACCTTCGTAAATCGCGTTCGCTTGGATCATAGGGAAAATGTAGTTCGCGGCGAAGTCCTCCTTGAGGTCGCCGATGAAACATTTCGAGGCACCGGTCGATGTCGCCTTGGCCTCAAGCCCGTCGAGCTCGTCGCCTTGGCCGACATCCGCGCAGTACGCGATGATCTCCGCATTGTATTTCTCCTTGAGCCAAAGCAGAAGGACCGAGGTATCAAGACCACCCGAGTAAGCGACGACGATTTTCATGACGGCGCGGAGCGAAACACGAAGCCGCGCGCCGGGCAAGGCAAACACGCCATCCATCGCGCTTGGTCTGCAAAAACCGCGTAAATGCACCACACCCCGAGTGAGACCTCTTCCCTGCCCCAGTTTGATCGGCACCATGGACTTTGCCCCAACTGCGAATTGCACATTGATGATTGAAAATCGCCATGAGGCGCATAGCTTGCGAGCTATGAATGGATCCAATCACCGCATCCGCCACGGACATCCAATTTTCAGCATCATTTGCACAACCGCTCTTGTCGCGCTCACTTTGTCGTGGCCATGCAGCGCGCTCGCCCAAGCTCCCGAGCAAATGTTACCGGGCGAGACGATTTTGTGCGAATCCACAGCCGCTGCCCGCTCGGCGGAAAAAGTGCGCTCGCCGGTACAAGGCGTGATGTTTGCAGTTTTCGTGAAGCCCGGGGATTTGGTTCGAAAAGGCCAACTTCTTGGTCATCTGGAACTCGACGCAACCAAACTCCAACTCGATCTCGCAAAACAAGCTCTCGATTCAAAGTCGAACATCGAAGCCGCGGAAGGTCATGCCGAGGCATGGCGGGTATCGCGCGAAGAAACCGAAGAAGCCGTGCGGCGCCGCAAGATGGAAGAATCGCGCCTGAGCTGGGCCATTGCCATGGAAAAGATGTACCGTGGTACTTACGAGATGCAATTGGATGCGGAGAAAACGCAGGAAATCCAATACGAGCATTGGAAAAGTCAGTACGAAAAAAGGTTTTTCCGCGCTCCCATGGATGGAACGGTCACTGAAGTGATCATCGATGTCGGCAAACCCGTCGCCGTAGCGGCCCATGTTTTTACAATCGGCAACAACAATTCTTATTTGCTGCCGGTGACTATTCCCGCGCAGATTGCGGAATCCGCAGTACCGAATAAATCCGTGCCCGTTCGCTCGGTCGTCGGAAAAACCGTAAGCCATGCTATCGTCGACAGCGTCACTGACGACCCAAGCTCACCAGGAAAGAAAATCGTCCAATTGCTCATCAAGGCCGATGACTTTCCTCCCGCCTTGAGACCCAAGCTGAAGGGAATGAAATTCGATGTGCTGATGCCACAAACGCCGGGTGAAAGTACCGAGCATACTGATAGCTTTCGCTAAAATTTTTCGCTCA
>JBKDYW010000296.1:0-23039 GCA_046308575.1 Verrucomicrobiota bacterium | reverse complement strand
TCGCCGAGGTTTTGCTCGGTGAGCCCTTCTGCACTGGTCGAGTAGTAACTGCCGTTGGGCATCGCGTACCACACGGAAGCGTCGGTCTCGAGATCCTTGTCGAGGCGGTCGAGCATCGGTCTCGTGCGCTCCCAGTTTGCGGATTTCGCTTCGGGGCTTTCAGCGATGACCTTGATGCTATGCATCACGCCGGACAGGTGTTCTTCGACCAGGCCTTGGTAGGCGTTGAGCACGACTTGGGCATCTACGGTCGCCATCTTTGTGGGTGTCGCTGGTGTTTCGGCGCGGGCGGGCAAGGTCGCAAGCATTGGCGATGCAAAGGCGATCAATGCCACCGTGCAGGACAGTGTATTTCCGATGGTGACGATCTTGATGGGAGCCGTTCGTTTCGATGTGATAATGGTCATGGCGCTGGATTGTGGAATTCCACAGGAGCAATCAACATGCGGCAGGGGCTTCGTGCCATGCGGGGAAGCACGGTGCTTACCTCGCTGATCATGCGCGGTCGGCGTCGTGCAAATTCGCAATTCTTCATCGGCAGAATCCCGGATATTTGCGGATTTCGGGTTGAATGGGGTCTCCGGTTTTCGCAGCTTTTGGTGATGATGGAATTTCCGCCGAGGCCGACGCGGTTGGCGCAGCAGACGATTGGTGAGTTGTTGCGCGAGGGGGATGTGGTGATTGATGCGACGGCGGGCAATGGGCATGACACGCAATTTTTGGCGGGCTGTGTCGGGGCAACGGGTCGGGTGTTGGCCTTCGATGTGCAAGAGGCGGCGATGCGTTCGACCCGCGAGAGGTTGCGTGAGGTAGGGCTGGAAGAGCGGGTTGAATTTCATCTCGCGAGTCACGCGCGGATGGCCGAATTTGCCGAGGCTGGCAGTGTGGCGGCCGTGATGTTCAACCTTGGGTACTTGCCGGGGGAGGATCATGCCTTGGCGACCGAGGCGGCAGAGACCATGCGCGCGCTTGATGCGGCTGGCGTGGTTTTGAAGTCAGGCGCCGTGTTGTCGGTCGTGTGTTATCCTGGTCATCCACAGGGAGCCGAGGAGGCCGCATGTGTGGAGCGGTGGATGAACGCGCGTGCGGCGGATGCTTGGCGTGTGGCCAAATACGCGATGGTCGGCACCAAGGCGCCGGCGCCATTTTTGATGATTGCCCGCAAGTCCTGATCGGGCTGGGGAATTACTTCTTGTGAACCTTGAGGGCCTCGTCGGACTGGGCGGTGGCCCAAGTTTCGAAGGCCTTCGAGTCGACCACTTCCATGGTGCCGATCATGTTGCCGTGGCCTTCGCCGCAGAGCTGGCCGCAGACGACATAGGTTTCGAGTGTTTTGATCGGAGTGAACCACATGGGGATTTCGCGGCCGGGGATGGCGTCCTGTTGGATGCGCATGGGCACGATTGAGTAGTTGTGGATGACATCCTTGCTGCCGATGTTGAGGACGGCGGGGCGGTTCACCGGGATTTTGAGGATCGGGCTGGTGAAATCGTCCCATGCGTTCGGGTCTTCGAAGTCGATGCCGAGATCGTTGGTGCCGGAAATGAGGGCGGGGTCGACGCGGCCGAATTTACCATCGTTGCCGGGGTAGTGGTAGGTCCAGCCGAACTGCCAACCGACGACGCGCGAGCGAACCGGGTTGAGGTTTTGAACTTCCTTCCAGCTATCGGTGCGTTCGGCCCAGAGCGGGAAAGCGAAGCCGAGGAGGAGGACTGCCTCGATGATGATCACGCCGACTTCAAGGTGCGTGGAGAGGTGGCTTTTGACGCCGTGGTAGGAGGCCTTTGGGTTGTTGCGGTGCCAGAAGCGCACGATGCAGTAGAGGAAGAAAATCGTCCAACCGATGAAGAGCGCGAACATGAACCAGTGGACCACATCGATCATGTGGTCGACCTGGCCTCCGTGGGCGGAGAAGTTTTCAGGAATGCCGAGGAGTTTCGAGGGGCTCATGGATGGGAGGTGGGAAGTTGCGTTGAGGGGAAAGAAAATGTGGCGCTGGCGGGATCAGCCTTCGTAGTGATCGTTGAGCGCGGGATCGAGGTGTTCTTTTTCGCGGCGTGCGATGCGGAACATGAAAAATGCGATCGTGCCGAGCATGGCTAGGATGACGATTAGCAGGAAGAAGATCGACCATCCGGCAGCGTCGCCGCCGCCTTCGATCATCGAGACGCGGCAGGTTGAGCAGGCGAGCATGGAGAGGTGGATCATGGTGGTTGGCGCTTGGTTTGGGGCTAAGATGTGGCGGTTCAGTTTTCCAGTTGGCGGGTTTTGCGGAGGAAGTAGATGCCGTAGGCGAGCATAAGGACGAGGCCTGCGATTCCGGTGATGCCGATCGTGTGGGTGAGGCTGGATTTTTCGGGGGCGAAGAGGAACGACCAGAGGGTGAGGAACGCGAAGAGTGCAGAGCTCACGCTGACGAAGACGATGTGGAAGTTCCGGAGTGACATGGTGGTGGTGGGTTGATGTCAGAGTGCCATCGGTTTCACGGCAGTGCCAGTGGGGTCGTAGAAAAAGTTGTCGAAGATCGGGTCGTATTTCGCGAGGGCGAAGAGGGCGAAGAGTGCGATCACAAAAACGAGGCCGGAGCCGAAGATCCAGTAGACCGCTTTTTTCTCGTGATTGAGGTGCATGAAGATGAAGGCGACGAGGGCGGCCTTCGTCGATGCGATGGCGAGGCCGAGGATCGCGTCCCATACATCGAAGCCGTGATGGCCGATATCGAGTGCGGGTACGGTGGCGACGAGCACGGTCAGGACGGTGCCGACGAAGAGGACGGCGCCGACGAAGAGGTAGGTGCGGATTGATTTGCGGACGGCTTCGGGGGTGTCGGCCATGGGATGAAGGGGGTGATGGTGAAATTGGGAAGTTGGATTACATCAAATAGAAGATCGGGAATGCGAAGATCCAGACTAGGTCGACGAAGTGCCAGAAGAGGCCGCCGACTTCGACGCGGTTGGCAAGCCATTCCGGGTTGGTTTCGTACATCTTGCGACCGAAGAACAGGTAGTAGGCCAGCACGAGTGCGCCACCGATCACATGGAGGCCGTGGAGGGCGGTGACCGTGAAGTAGATCGCGTAGTAGGTGTTCCAGGCGGGGGTGAATTTTGATGCGAAGCGGATTTCGTTTCGTGGGACGGAGAGGTGGGGGAAGGTGTGTTTTGCTTCGCGGCCTTGGTAATCGGGGCCCATGAATTCTTCCTTGATCGTGACCTTTTGCTGGTCGCGATTCACGCCATCGGCTTTGGCGACGAGCTCTTTCCAACCGATGCGGTAGCGTTCCTTGGCGGTCGGTTCGCGTTTCGGTTTGCCGGTTTTTTCATCGACGCCGTATTGCTCGAGAAGTTCTTTTTCGAGGCGAGCTGTTTGGAGTTTGTTCCATTCCCATGCTTCGCGTGCGGCTTTGTCGTTCTTGATGAGCCAGGAATTTTCGATCGCGGTAATCGGGTCGACGCCTTTTTTGACCGCTACCATCGCGAGGTGGCGGAAGTCGATGGCATCGACATAGTGGAAGACCATCGGGCTATCGAGGAGCTTGCCTTCGACGCTGGTGTCGTCGCGCAGGCGCGATTGAGTTTCGCCGTGTTTGATGTCGCGGGGCTTGAAGTCGAAGCGCGATGGTGGATCGACTTTGAAGGCGACGGAGGGGATTTCGGTAAGGAGTTGGGGTGCGAGGGCAGCGGTGTCGATGTTGACGCCGGAGGAGATTTGCCAATCGCGTTTGCCGGGGTTGGCGGCTTTTGCTTCCTTCCATTCCTGGCGGAGTGCGCTGGTGCGCAGCTTGCCGTTGTGGGCGCGGGCAGCGAGGTGGGCGGTTTTGACGCGTTCGAGGAGGGCGACGCTGAGTTCGTCGCCGGCCTTGGCGATGGTTTCAGCCGGTTGGCCGGGTTTCGTCACGGCGCTGACGTCCTCCTTGAGGAGGATCTTTGAGCCGCGGTGTTTGGCCTGGGTGAGGGCTTCCTCGATCCATGGTTTGTGGAAGCGGACCGTATTGTAGGTGAGCCCGCTGGTTTCGATGAGAATTTGGTTTTCCTCGATTTTTTTGCCGTGGTGGTTGAGGACCGGCTTGCCGTTTTCCTTTTCGTAGCCGAGGTGGCCTTCGATGACCGTGTAGTCCTTGAGGCGCACGCCTTGGTGGTGGAACTTCACATTGTACTCGATGCCTTTGAAAACCATGAAGATTGCGGCGCAGGCGACCGTGATGCCCATGAAGATTTTGAAGCGGCCCCAATGGCCGAGTTTGAGCGAGGCCCATGCGAAGACCACGGTGACTGATGAGCCGATGAGGATGAAGGTGTTGATGAGGCCCGGGAGGACGGGCAGCGTGCGTTCGGGCCAGGGGTAATCGGCGCCGAGGCGGAGGAAGACATAGGCGGAGAAGAAGCCGCCGAAGAGCATGACTTCCGATGCAAGGAACAGCCAGATGGCGATCTTCGAGTTGAAGAGGCCGGTGTCCTTGCGCGGTTGGACTACGAAGGGAATTTCCATGGAGAGGGGTGGCTTGATTGAGGTTGTCGGTTTAATTGGAAAAAACCGGAATCAATGTGAGGGCTTGGTGGGGGCTGAGGAGTCGGTGCGTTTGGGTTCTTCCCATTGCGGGATGAAGTCCTCGGCGTGATCCGGGCGGCTGTATTCGTAGGGGCCGCGATAGACGGCGGGTTCGAATTCGAAGTTGCCGTGGCCTGGAGGTGTCGGGGTGGCCCACTCGAGGGTGGTGGCATTCCATGGGTTGTCGCTGGTGACCTTGCGACCGATTTTCCATGAGAGGAGAAGGTTGATGATGAAGGGGATTTGCGCGACGGCGAGCGTCCATGCGCCCATCGACATAAGAATGTTCATGTCGATGTATTGGGCGACCGTGTTGCCGAAGACATTGGTGCTGTCGGCGGCCTTGGAGAGGTAGGCATCGCCACCGTTGTACCAGCGGCGGTGGAAGCCGGCCATGCCTTGAAGGAGCATCGGGAAGAAGATGATGTTCATGCAGATGAGGCTGGGCCAGAAGTGCAGCTGGTTGAGGAAGGGGCTCATGAAGCGGCCGGTGATTTTCGGATACCAGTGGAGGATGCCGGCGAAGAAACCGAAGAGGATGCCGGGTGCCACGACATAGTGGAAGTGGCCGATCACGTAGTAGGTGTCGTGCAGGTGGAGGTCGGCGAGGTTGAAGGCGAGCGGGAGACCCGTGAGACCGCCGATGCCGAACATCGGGATGAATGCGCAGGCCCACATCATGGGTGGCGTGAAGCGGATCGAGCCGCCCCAGAGTGAGATGAGCATCGCGGTGATGATGACCACGGAAGGCACCGAGATCAGCACGGTGGTGGTTTGGAAGAAGGTCGAAACTGCCGGGCCCATACCGGTCATGTACATGTGGTGTGCCCACACGATGAAGGAGAGGAAACCGAGCACGAGGACCGAGTAGACCATCGATTTGTAACCCCAGAGTGGCTTGCGGGTGTGAGCGGGTATAATTTCCGCGACGCAGGCAAAGGCTGGCAGGAGAAGCACATAGACTTCCGGGTGGCCGAGGAACCAGAAGAGGTGTTGGAAGAGCAGTGGTGAGCCGCCGCCGGAGAGATCGGCGAGGCCTTCGCTCTTGGTGAAGAGGCCGGAGGGCATGAAGAAGGACGAGTGGACCACGCGGTCCATGAGCTGCATGATGCCGGCGGCTTCGAGTGGCGGGAAGGCGAGCAGAAGAAGGAAACCGGTGACGAGCATCGACCACACGAAGAAGGGCATGCGCATCCAGGTGAGGCCGCGGGCGCGGAGGTTGATGATGGTGGTGATGAAGTTCACCGAGCCGAGTAGCGAGGAGGTGATCAGCAGCACCAGTCCAATGAGCCATTGGGTTTGACCGGCCAGCCATTGGTTGACGATTTGGCCATCGGCAAATCCGGATAGTGGCGAGTAGTTGGTCCAACCTGATTTCGCGGCGCCGGACTCCATGAAGAACGAGGCGCACATCACGAGGCCACCGGCGAGGTAGATCCAGTAGCTCATCATGTTGAGGCGGGGGAATGCCATGTCGGGCGCGCCGATTTGGAGCGGGGTGACGTAGTTGCCGAAGGCGCCGAAGCCGAGGGGCACGATGCCGAGGAACACCATGATCGTGCCGTGCATCGCGCCGAACATGTTGTAGGTGTCGCCAGTGACCTTGCCGTCCTGGAGCCAGCGGGCTTTCCAGTTGTCGGTGAAGATCCAGCTCATCCACTCGGGCAGTGGTTGGTGCGGGTAGGCGATGCTCCAGCGCATCACCATCATCAGGTAGAAACCGAAAGCGAGGAACAGCAGGGCGGTGATGCCGTACTGGATGCCGATCATTTTGTGGTCGGTTGAGAACACATATTTCGAGAGGAATCCCGGATTGTGATGATGATCGTCGTGATGGTCGGTGGAGTGAGCGCTCATGGTACCTGTGTGGTGGATCGAGTCGTGAGATAAGGGGTGTGTTCGAGGCCTCAGGGCTGGGCGGCGGGTGCGGTCGCTGGTGCGAGGGTGACGGGATCGACCATGGTTTTCGGGTCGAGTGGTGCGCCGGGGAGGGCCTTGTCGTGATTGGCAACCAGTTCGTCGCCAGTGGTTTGTTGGCCGGCCTTGGCGCGGGCGGCGGAGATGTCGAGGGCGGCTTTGGCCATCTCGGCGGTGGTGACATCGCCAGTGGTGTTGCCAAAATTGTTGCGGATGTAGGTCATGACACCTGCGAGGTCCTCGGCGGTGAGACCGGCAGCTTGTGCGGGCATGCCGGCGCCGTAGGTTTTGCCGGTGCTGGTTGGGCCCTGGAGGCCGTTGAGGATGATCATCGAAAGTTTTTCCGAGCTGCCGACGACCCACTTTGATCCGACGAGCGTTGGGTAGTTGGCACCATCGCCCTTGGCATCGGCGCCGTGGCAGCCGTTGCATTTGGCTGAGTAAATTTTTGCGCCTTTCGCCATGTAGGCGGCGAGGGCTTCTTTCGGTTGTGGTCCGGTTTCCTCTGCGCCTGGTGCGGCGGAGCGGACATAGCCTTCGCGGAAGGTGGCCTTGTAATTGAACCAGTCGCCGGCGCCGCCGAGGATGCCGCCGGCGATAAGGACGACCACGCCGCAGAGTGCGATGACCCAGAGTGAGATTGGCTCGGAGCCGTTGGCGGCAATGCGTTTTTCGCGGACGCAGGCGGCGGCCTCGCGAACCAGGCGGCCGTGGGCCTCGCTCACATTGATCGAGTCCTCAAGGTCTGGCTTTTGATCGGGAAGAGACATGTTGGGAGGGGTGGAGTGGAGTGAATATCAGCTGCCGGCTTTTTTCGCTGGCGCGAAGTTGAGCGCGGCGGGGACCTTTTGATCTTTCTTGAGTGAAAGCAGGTAGGAGACCAGGGCCTTGGCGTCGGGGCCTGGGACGATTTCGAAGCCTTCGCCGGCATTGACTGGCAGGGCGTTGGGCGAGGGGTTGCCTTTGATTTCGCGTTTCACGAAGAGGAAAGGTTGTGGCGGGCAGGTCGACTTCCAGTGCTCGGGATTCGAGCGTGGGTTGTAGAGGAAGCTGTAGAGCCATGCTTCGGGGCTTTCGCCTTTGGCGTGGAGTGCGTCGAGGCGGCGGCCGAGGTTGGAGAGGTCGGGACCCATGCGGGTGACGCCAATTTGGGCAAATTTCTCGCCGGTGAAGTCGTAGGCGTTGGTTTCGCGACGGGTGTCGCCGCGGTCGCCGTCGGACTTGAGTCCACCCCAGTCCGGGCGGAAGAGGTCGTTGCCGGCGTAGGTTGGGCGCACGAGTTGAGAGTGGCAGAGGTAGCAGCCGTTTTGGGCATAGACGCGCGAGCCATCGGCAATGCGACCGGTGCGTTTCGGGTAAAAGATGCCGGTGGTGCCGTCGGCAACTTCATCGAGCTGGATCGGCTCGAGGTTGCGCATTTTGAAAAACGGAATGACGACGATGGCGAGCCATGCGACGCCGAAGCTGGCTGAAAGGCCGAGAATGAAGGTGCGAAGACTCATGGGGTGAATCGGTGATGGGGCATCAATGGGTGGTGGCGGGTCCGGCGTTGTCGATGTCGCCTTCGGCTCCGTGCGGGCTGGAGGTGTGGGCGCTTTGCAAGAGGGTCGGATGCGAGCTGCGGCGGCCGAGGCCGATCCACATCAGGGCGAGGTGAAGCAGGAAGAAGAGGTTGGAGAAAAGGATGAGGATCCATGCGACCGTGTTGGCGACCGCGTAGGGGTAGGCGCGGGAAGCGGCGGCGGCCCAGGGTTGTTTCCAGTCTTCTTGGCCGATGCCTTGTTGAAGTCCGCCAAACAGCGTGATGAGCGCAACGGTGATGATGCCGTAGACCGAGAACAGGAAGTGAATCTTGATGAGGCGGCTGGAGAGCCATTCGCGGCGGGTGACGCGTGGGACGATGAAGTAGGCGGTGCCGAACATCACCAGGCTGAAGAAGCCGTAGATCGCGAGGATTTCGAAGCCGTAGCCGGAGAGTGAAAATTGCGTGAGCGGGAGGGTTGAGCCTGGGAGATTGAGGAAAACCGCGGCGGCGGCGAGTACAACCAGACCGGTGATGCCGGCGACGGTGAAGCGCAACGAGGGGCTTACGGCGAGGGTTTCCTCGGCTGAGAGCATGGTGCGGATCGTGTTGTAGGCGGCGGTGGCGGCGGGCACGAAGATCAGTGCGGTGGCGGCGGCGCCGAGGTAGGGGAGGAAGTAAGGGATGGGTGCGCCGGTGAGTTTTTGCATGCCGGCCCAGGGGGCGATGATCGCGAGCGACCAGAAGCCGAGCTTGGCGAGCGAGTAGCTGAAGATCGGGCGGCCGGTGACCTTGGGTGCGAGGTAGTAGGCGGCGCCGATGGCGACGGGCATGAAGAAGAGGAAGATGAAGGCCGAGCGGAACCAGGCGCTGATCGCGGCACCCATCACCGGATGGCCGGGGATGCAGTGGAGGAGCGTGTTGGCGGTGATGAAGATCCAGGGGAACCAGATCATCGCCGCGAGCAGGTACCATTGCGAGATGTAGACATGGCCTTCGGGGCGGACGCGGAATTGGATGAATGAGCCGATGAGGATGGCGATGTAGCTGACCAGCAGGACCGGCCATGCGAAGGTCGGGAATTCCATCCACGGGATGCCCGTGCCATTTCCTGAAAGGATGCCGATGACGCCGAGTGAGACGCCGAGGTTCCAAAGGTGGCCGGCGGTGAGGATGGTACCGGTCATGGTGCATTCCTTGCGGGAGAGGCGGGCCATGAGCCAGATGATCACGGCGAAGGCTGCCTGCATGCCCCAACCGTAGACCAGTGCGTTGAGGTGGGCAGGAAACACGCGGCCGTAGGTGAGCCATGCGCAGCTGGAAAGCAAACCGGGCGCGTGGACTTTTGCCGAGGCAATGATGCCGAGGAGGATTGAGACCGCGAGCCATGCGGCACCGCTGGTGAGGAAGAACATCACCGGGTGGCGCAGTGAGCGGTCGATCCCGGCGCGCAGCAGGGCGTCCTGTTCGGAAGATGGGGTGGTGGCGGAAGACATCGGCTTGCGGGTGAAAGGGGGCGTCAGTTGGCGGCTGGGGTGGGTTCAGCAACAGCGGGAGCTGCCTCTGGGGCAGGGGCGGCCGGAGCCGGAGCTGCGGCGGGTGCTGCTTGAGGTGCGGGGACTGCCTGCTCGGGTTTTTCCACGGCGGCGGGTTTCGAAGCGGCGAGTTTCGCGGCGACGGCCGGTATGGCGGCATTGATCGCTTCGGGTGTGAGGCTGGCGGCTTGGGCGGCGATCACCTCGGCCTTGGTTTTGTAACGCGCCTTGGCGGCTTCGTCCTCAAGGGTTTCGGGAGCCTTGCGGTTGAAAAGGATGACCAGCGCCAGGATCAATGCGAAGGCAAAGAAGGTGGCAAGCCCCCACCAGAATGAGGCAAAGCGGATCAGCGGGTTGTCGCGTGACGGGTCGATGGACATTGGCGGGATCAGTTGGAGAGGTTGGCGGATTCGAGGATGCGTGGGTCGCGGTTCGGGTAGAGCGAGTGCTGGCCGATGGCGCGGAGGAGGAAGAAAACGAAGGCGGCGCCGATGCTGACGAAGGCGAGGATGTCGCCCCAGAACGCGCCGGGGATGGCGACTTGGATTTCACCGAAGACCTCGGGCTTGATGTTGCCGAGTGAGATGCCGCGCTCGGGGATGGTGATGAGGTAGTGGTCGAGAACGTGCATGCAGAGCGTGTAGGCGGCCATGATGGAAAGCGCCTTCGGGTTTTTCTTGAGCCATGCTTGCAGGAGGATGACGAAGGGAACCACGAAGTGGCCGAAGACCAGAGCGATCATCGCGATGTTCCAGTTGCCGGTGTTGCGGATCAGGAAGTAGGAGGTTTCTTCGGTGATGCCGGCGTACCAGATGAGGAAGTATTGCGAGAAAGTGATGTAGGCCCAGAACACCGTGAAGGCGAAGAGCAGCTTGCCCATGATGTGGAAGTGCTCACCGCTGGTGACATGTTTCAGGTGGCCTGCGCTTTTGAGCCATGCGCAGACGAGGATGATCACTGCCATCGAGTTGAGGGCGGATCCGGCGAAAAGGTAAACGCCCCACATCGTGGAGAACCACTTGTAGTCGAGTCCCATCATGAAATCGAAGCCGGTGAAGGTGATTGTGAGGGCGAAGATGATGAGCGTGTAGGTCGAGTGAAAGCGGGCCTTGAGTAGGCGCGAGGTGCCGGGGTTCGGATCGGTGTCCTGGGCGGTGGAAAGTTTGCGCAGGCCGATGATGACGAGCGAGAGTCCGAGGCCCCAGAAGATCACGCGTCCGTACCAGAATGGCAGGTTCATGAACCAGTACTTATTGTAGAGGAGGTGGTCGACGTGGTGAAGGTGTTCCTTCACATTGCCGTGGCCGGCGCGCTGGATGTTCATCCACTCATAGAGGTATTGCTGAACTTGCGGGAAAAGCAGCGGGATGCCGAAGAGAAACATCCACGGGTAGGTAGCGCCGAGGTTTTCGAAAGTGCGGCGGACGGAGGTGCCCCAGCCGGAGTTCGAGACATTGTGGAGGAGGGTCCAGAAGCATCCGCCGATCGACAGCGTGAGGAAGAAGTAGAATGCGAAGAGCCACGAATAGGCGAAGGAACCGCGGGTTTTTTCCGGGGCGAGGAAAAGCAGGTAAAGGCTCGCGGCGGTGCCGACGAGTGCGATGAAGAAGGCGATGCCTTTCACGCGGGCGACCTTGGAGCTATCGAGATGATCGCCGTGGATGGCGATTTCTGCGGAAGTGACGGGATGGTGGGCCATTTCTGGATGGGGAAATTATTTGGAAGATGCCTTGGCGGCCTGGAGCGTGCGGACATAGGCGACGATCGCCCAGCGGTCGCTGACGGGTATGTTGTAGCCATAGCCGCTCATCATGCCTTTGCCTTTGTTGATCGTGTGGTAGAGGCGGCCGTCCGGGTAGGATTCTTCGCCGAAGGTGGGGAGAAGGAGGTTGGCAATGCCGGGGACGCCGTAGCGGCTGGTCATGCCGAGGCCGTCGCCGGAGGATCCGTGGCAGACCGCGCAATAGATGCCGTAGCGTTCTTTGCCGCGAGTGATGAGTTGTTGGGCGTTCTCGGGGGTGAGCTGGAGTTGTTCTGGCATGCCGGTGCCGAAGAAGCCGTTGATTTGGCCGGTGTGGTAGTAGTCGGGCGAGCCGCCGAATTCGTATTCGGGGATGCCGCCGATGCTCGACTCTCCGGCGGGGTTGAAGCCGCGAGGTTGGGTCTCGGTGACGGGGAGTCTACCGCCGTGGCCGTCGGCGAAAAACGCGGAGGGCTGTTGAGCTTTCAATTTGTCCTGCTCATCCATATCGGGGAAAATCCGGACGGGAGGCTGAGAGAACTTCTGGCCGCGGATGCCGAAGATGCCGACAACGAGGAGTGCGATGATCGCGTAGGCTAGGAAGAAATAGCGCATCAGGAGAAGGTTGTTGGATTCAAGGTTTCAGATTTCGGCAATTTGGCTTGGCCATCAGGCATCCTCTTCTTCGACGAGTTCGATGTTGTCGCCGCCGATTTCGGCGAGGAGGCTGCGGGTTTTTTCCGGGTTGAATTTTGGATCGCGTGCTTCGATGGCGATGAAGAATCCATCGTCGGTGGCGCGGTGAAATTGTTTGCTTGCGAAGAGCGGGTGGTTGAGGCGCGGGAGTTGGGTCAGCGCGAGCAGGCCGAAGAGTACCGTGAAGCCAGAGAAGAGAATGGTCAGCTCGAACATCACCGGAAAGAAGGCCGGGATAGTGAAGATGTTGGCGGGTTTGGCCTGAACGATGGTCGGGTAGATCACCACTTGGGTCGAGTAGGCAAGGGCGAAGGCCGTGGCGGTACCGGTCATGCCGCCGAAGAACACGAACCATGGAAGGATCGAGCGTTTCATGCCCATCGCGCCATCAAGGCCGTGGATCGGGTAGGGCGAATAGCAGTCCCATTTCCGAAAACCGGAGTCGCGGATTTTTTCCGCTGCCTTGTAGAGGGCGGAGGCGCTCTTGAATTCGGCGAGGTAGCCGTAGACGCGTTTGCGGGTGGTGCTCACGGGTGAAAAGGTTGGGTGATGGTTGTTGAAAATTATTTCGAGGAGACCAATTCCTTCTGGTAGGCGGCTTCGCTGGCGATGCCGTGGTCCGGGTGGTGTTCCTTGTCGTCGTGGTGAGGATCGGACTGCGGGAGTGTCCATTTCACCTCGGCGATGTTGATGCAGGGGAGGAATTTGAGGAACAGCATGAAGAGCGCGAGGAAGAGGCCGATCGTGCCGACAAAGGTCATCATTTCCACGCCGCTGGGGCTGTAGGTTTTCCAGTCGCCGGGCAGCCACATGCGAGCGAGGGTGGTGACGATGATGACGAAGCGCTCGAACCACATGCCGACATTGACGCACATCGCGACAGCCATGATGACCCAGAGGTTTTCGCGGCAGGCTTTGAACCAGAAGAGCTGTGGCGAGAGTACGTTGAGCGACATCATGGCGGCGTAGGCCCACCAGTAAGGACCGGCGATGCGGAACTTGAAGGCGTCCATTTCGTAGATCGCACCCGAGTAGAATGCGACGAAGAGCTCCATCAGGTAGGCGTAGCCAACGATCGTGCCGGTGAGCAGGATGATCTTGGCCATGTTGTCGATGTGTTTCATCGTGATCAGGTCCTGCAGGCCGTAGATGAAGCGTGCGGGGACCATGATCGTGAGCACCATCGCGAAGCCACCGAAGATCGCGCCGGCGACGAAGTAGGGTGGGAAGATCGTCGTGTGCCAGCCGGGGACCACCGAGGTGGCGAAGTCGAAAGACACCACCGAGTGCACCGAGAGCACGAGCGGGGTCGAGAGGGCGGCGAGCAGGAGGTAGGCCATTTCGTAGTGGCTCCACTGGCGGTTGCCGCCGCGCCAGCCCATGGCGAAGATGCCGTAGAGGAATTTGCGCAGCCCGGGTTTGCAGCGGTCGCGAATCGTGGCGAGGTCGGGGACCATGCCGAGGTACCAGAAAATCAGGGAGATCGTGAAATAGGTCGAGACGGCGAAGACGTCCCAGAGCAGGGGGGATTTAAAGTTTTGCCAGACCGCGTTGGCATTTGGGATGGGTGCGAGGAACCAGGCGAACCACACGCGGCCAACGTGGAAGGCCGGGAAAATGCCGGCACAGATCACCGCGAAGATCGTCATCGCCTCGGCGGCGCGGTTGATCGAGGTGCGCCAGTTTTGGCGGGTGAGGAAGAGCACGGCGGAAATCAGCGTGCCGGCGTGGCCGATACCGATCCAGAACACAAAGTTGGTGATGTCCCAGCCCCAGAAGACGCGGTTGGTCATGCCCCAGACGCCGACGCCGCTGGCGACGAGGTAAGTGAGGCCGCCGCCGACGCCGATGAGGGCGATGAGGGCGGACGGGATGAAGAGCAGCCACCAGAGGAGCGGTTGCCGGTTTTCAAGAACGCCGCAGATCCGCTCGGTGATCCAATTGTAGGAGCGGTTGTTGAGGATGAGCTGTTCGCGTTCGAGTACCGGCAGTTTGATCTCCGGGTGGCTTTCGTTCGCGGTTGGGGTTGAGGATGCCATGGTGGGTAAATGCTGAAATGGTGAAAAGCTGAGATGCTGAAATCACACCATGTGGATGGTGGCCTTGCCGACGAACTTGGCATCGGGCATTTCCGGGTTCGGGTTTTTGACCCTTGCCAGATAGCTGGTGCGTGGGCGGGTGCCGATGTAGTTGAGGAGGTCGTAGTTGCGTTCGATGTTCTTGCTGCGGCCGAGGGCGGATTTTTCCGCGTCGAGCAGGTTGCCGAAGGTGATCGCGTTGGCGGGGCAGGCGTCTTGGCAGGCGGTTTTTACCGAATCGACCGGGATGCGCAGGGTCGAGGTCGAGACCTGCATTTCGGTGGATGGTTTACCGGCGACGAGGGCTTCCTGTTTTTGTCCGCGTTTTTGGCGGATGACCGAATCCTTGAGGCGCTGCACGCAGTAGGTGCATTTTTCCATCACGCCGCGCATGCGGACGGTGACATTCGGGTTCTTCTGAAGGTGGTCCGGATCGCCAACCGCTTTCTTGCCGAGGGGGCCGTGGTAGAGGTTGTTGGTGATGAGCGGGTTGCGCTTGTTGTAATCGAAGAAATTGAAGCGGCGGGCCTTGTAGGGGCAGTTGTTTGCGCAGTAGCGGGTGCCGATGCAGCGGTTGTAGGCCATCGCGTTGAGTCCGTCTTCGGTGTGGACTGTGGCGTTGACCGGGCAGACCACTTCGCATGGGGCGGATTCGCAATGGACGCAAGCGACCGGTTGCGGAACGAGTGCCGGATTGTCGGCATCGAAATCGTTGTCCTTTTGCGTGGCGAAATAGCGATCCATGCGGATCCAGTGCATTTCGCGACCGCGTGCGACCTGTTCTTTGCCGACGATCGGGATGTTGTTTTCCGATTGGCAGGCGACGAGGCAGGCGTTGCAGCCCATGCAGGACGAAAGGTCGATCGACATGCCCCACTGGTGGAGCGGGTCGTTGATCAGTGCTTCGCCTTTGCGGTCTTCTGGCTTGTAGAGATAAAGGTTTGGCGGGGCGTGCGAGTCGTTGCCCTGCTTTTTGACATTGGCGAGTTGTTGTTTGAAGCCGCCTTTGTCGTCGTGCGAATCGATCGTGGAAACCTCGCGGGCGAGGGCGCGTCCGTACATCGCGCTGTGTTCTTGGGTAACGGCGATCGGGTAGCGTTTGCCGGTGATGGCGATGCTGGCGCCGGTGGCGAAATAGCTCGTGGATGTGTCGCGCAGAGGATAGGCGTTCACACCGCGGTTGATGCCGACGAGGCCGACATGCGAGGTGTTGCTGGGGCTGCGGCCGAGTTGGTCGTCCTTGTCGGTGCCTTGGCCGTAACCGAGCGGAATGATGATCGTGTTTTCCGCCTGACCGAAGGAGATCATCACGGGGATCTCGATACTGCGGCCGTTGATGGTGACCGAAATGACCGGGTGCTTGCGGTGGTTGGCTTCGCCGTCGGGTCCGACATCGGCGTATTTGCTTTCGACGCCGAGGACTTTGGTGACTGGTTCGGGGCTTACGATGATGTCGTAGATACCAAGCTCCTTGGCAGTTTTTGGCGCGATGAGAGCGGCGTTGTCCCAGGTGATTTTTGAAATCGGATCGGGTGCTTCTTGGAGCCACGCGTTGTCGATCCAGCGGCCGTCGTAGATCGAGGCGTCGGTGGCGAAGACCACTTCGAGGGCCTTCGGGGTTGGGTCGCTTGCCTTGCCGGCGAGGATGTTGGCGGCGGCGATGTCGGCTTCCGCTGAAGCGCTGAGATTCGGGCTGACGAGCGTATAGCTTGATGCCGCGTGGAAGCCATCGCGCAGGAGTTTTTTCCATGTGGAGTCGCTGGCATCGCCGAGAGCGGTGAAGGTTTCGCGGACGGCGCCGAAGGCGGGCGAGGCAGCGCCATTTGGGCCTTCGCCATTGTGCAATTTGCCATCGGCTGAGAGCAGGGCGAGGAGGAGTTCGATTTCCGAAACGCAGTCGGGATAAAGCGGCAGGATCATCGGCTGGACCACCGTGTAGGTGCCGCGGGCGCTGCGGGTGTCGGTCCATGACTCGAGGTAATGGGCACCGGGAACATGCCAGGTGGCCGCGTGGGCGGTCGCGTCGGTGCGCTCGCCGAGGTGGATGCTGGTTTTGAGTTTTGCCAGCGTGGCGGGGAAATCGAGGTCGACGGGGGCGTCGTAGATTGGGTTGGCCGGGGTGGTGATGACCAGCGTGTCGACTGCGCCGGAGTCGATGTCCTTCTTGAGATCGGCGAGGGTGCCTTTGCCGACGGATTCCGTTTGCAGCGCGACGAGCGGCTTTCCTTCGCCGATGTTGCCGAGGGCGAGGTTGATCGCGAGGGCGAGGTGGTGGACGGCGGCCGGTTGGCGGGATCCGGCGAGGACCATCGAGCTGCCCTTGTGGGCCTTGAGGTCGGCGACGAGAGGCTTGATCCAGGAGAGCGTTTTTGCGTCGGTCACTTTGTCGACGCCGCCGGCTTGCGGGATGCCGAGTTCGCGAGCGATTTGGCCGGCGATGTGGAGAATGCGGCTCGGTGCAGAGCGCAGGCGGTGGTCAGCCATGCCGCCGGTGAGCGAGTAGGCGGCCTCGACCACGTAGAGGCGGTTCATCGAGGACGCGTCGGGGGCCTTTTCATAGGCTTTTCCTTCGGGTTTCCTGCGATCGAAGAACGGTGTGACCGGGCCCTGCGGGTCGGTGCCGGCGAAGTCGCAATCGAGCGAAACGATGCGGTCGGCCTTGGAGAAATCGGCGGCGATTTTCGCGCCATCGCCGAGGGCTTTGGCTGCCTCGCCGGTGAGGGCCTCGTATTGGTAAAACTTCGCGGCGGGGAACTTTGCGGCGAGAGCGCGCTGGAGGCGGTTGCGGGTTGATGAGTCGTCATCGCCGCTAAGAAAAGCGATTTTTGCCGCGGGGTTGGTGGCGAGAGCGGCGAGGGCGGCCTCGAAATCGGCGCGTTTGGCTGCCTTGCCTGACTTGAGAAATTGGCGCGAGCGGTTGGGCGCGTAGAGGTCGAGGATCGAGGCTTGGGCGAAGGCATCGGTGCCGCTGGCGTCTGGGTGGAGCGAGTTGGGAGCGAGGTGGGTGGGGCGGCCTTCGAAGGTCGTGATCACCAACGGCGAGGCTCCGCCGCTGCGCGGCATCGATGAGGCGTAGTAGGTCGCCTTGCCGGGAATGACCCACTCGGGGGCCTTGGTGTAGGGGACGATGTAGGTTTCCGGGCGGCGGCAGGCGGCCATGCCGAAGCCGGCGAGCGCCGATGAGGCACCCATCAGCTTGAGGAACGAGCGGCGGGTGTTTTCCGCCTCTTCTGGGCCGGACATTTCGGCGGTGCCGTTGGGGAATTCGCGATCGAGCCAGTCGCGGAACATCGGGCTGTTTTCGAGTTGACCGGGACTGCGCCAAGCGGTGGTGGTTTCGCTTGCGGGGACCTCGGGGTGATGCCAGATGCGCTTGCTCATGGGTGACTGCGGAAAAAGGTGTGGAAAATCGGGTTGGGGGGCGGATCAGTGGTGGCAGGTGGCGCAGCTTTCCTTGGGTTTCACATCAAACTGCTCCTTGAGTTTCAGGCCGAGATCCTTGGTGGTTTTGACGCCCAACTGCGGGTTGTTGGAGATGTAGGTCTCCGCGTTGTAGTCGAAGTTGTACACTTCTTCGAGCGGGCGGAGGTGCTTTTCGGGGGCACGGTGGCACTCGAGACACCAGCCCATCGAGTGGCTTTGGTCCTGATAGACCACTTCCATTTTGTTCACATCGCCGTGGCAGCTTTGGCAGGAAATCCCGCGGTTTACGTGGGCTGCGTGGTTGAAATAGACGTAATCAGGCGATTTGTGGATGCGGACCCATTCGATCGGCTTGCCGTCGTAGCCGGGAAAGGCCGGGTCCATCGAGCGGTGCAGCGGGGCGAGCTTCGGGCTATCGCGTTGCACATGCTGGTGGCAGTTCCAGCAGGTGTTGCTGGTGGGAACATTCGAATGGCCGGAGACATCCACGAACGAGTGGCAGTAGCGGCAGTCGAGCCCGAGTTGGTCGACGTGGATCTTGTGGGAGAAGGGGATCGGCTGGGAAGGTTGATAGCCAACGGTGAGTGCTTTTGGCGTTGCGTAGTAGTTGAACGCGAGGGCGACCCCGGCCACCGCAGATCCGATGCAGACGGCAATTTTGAGCGGCAACAGATTGGACCAACGGGGAAAAATATTTGCCATGGTGTTGACGGAGCGTGTGCTTCAGAGTTCGTGGTTTTATCACGAATGAACCGGCAGATTCAGGGCGCCGCCGGTGCGGGGCGAGCATGCAAACCGACAACGCGCATGCAATCGAAAAAAAGAAATTCCTTCGGATTTTTTGAATTTCATCACTGCGGTTAGGAACCGCTTTGTGGGGGCGCCCAATTGAGGCCTTTTTCCTTGCGCCAAATCCGATAGAGTCTGAAGCGTTCCTTTTTCGGCAATTTGAGCCGCTCGGGGTCTTCGCTGAGAAATGTTTCGTAAGCGCCGAGGCTTTCCTGGCGGGTTTCGATCTCTCTCGATGACGGACCATCCATTCGTTTGGTGACATCGTTCAGGTGTCGCGAAACGCGTGCGAGATTGTTGGAAATGCGGGTGAGGATCAGTGCGAGCAGCAGAAGCACACCGAGAATCGATGTGAGAATAATCAGTTGGGTCGATGAGATCGCATCCGGCATGGCGGAAAGGTTTCATTCCTGGGCCGAAAAAGAAAGCGTGAAGCGCGGTGTGTTTGCCGCGGTGATTTTGTCGAACGGGCGAGGCGAGGGCGGACGGGCTTCCCTCGAAGTGAAAAGTGGTGGCAGAGGGCGGATTTGAACCGCCGACCAAAGGCTTATGAGTCCTCTGCTCTACCGCTGAGCTACTCTGCCGAAAATTTCCTTGCGCTGGGGTTGGGTCCATGGCGCGGGGCGGCGAGGGTTAGCTTGCCGGCGTGGGAATGTCCACCGAAATTTTGCTCCGTCTATCAACGCATCGCGCGGGTTTTGTTATGGAGATATGACGCGATCAAGTGGCTGGGGTCTTGACCCCGTGGGGATCATTCCACAGCTTCGGCGCATGTCCGATCGGAATGCGCGTGCAGCGAAGCAAAAACATGTGGTGGTAGTGGGTGCCGGGCCTGGTGGTTTGACTGCCGGCATGCTGCTGGCGCACCGGGGATTTAAGGTCACGATTGTGGAGAAAAATGATCGGGTTGGTGGCCGCAATTCGGAAGTGCGATTGGGTGATTACTCGTTCGATTTAGGGCCGACCTTTCTGCACCAGAAATTTTGCCTCGATGAGATTTTTGCCGAGTTGGGCGGCAAGAGCGAAGATCATCTGGAGTTTGTTGATCTTAACCCGATGACCAAGTTGAGTTGGGGTGAGACCTCGATGCACACCTTCAGCGACAAGCAGAAGATGGCGGGTGAGATCGAGCGGGTGTTTCCCGGAAGCAGTGGCGGGTTCTTGCGCTACATGGATGAACAGGGTGCAAAGTTCCGCGCGATCTATCCGTGCTTGCAGTATCCCTATCACAAGCTCAGCGCGTTTTTGCGTCCGGATCTGATCAAGGCCTTGCCGCATGTGCTTACGACTCGGAGCGTGCACGATGTGCTCGGCGATTACTTCGAGGACGAGCGGCTGAAGCTCGCTTTCACTTTCCAGGCGAAGTATCTTGGCATGTCGCCGTGGCATTGCCCGGCTTTGTTTAGCATCCTTTCCTTCACCGAGTATCGCTATGGGGTGTATCATGTGCAGGGTGGTCTGAATCGGATTTCCCAAGCAATGGCCGATGTTTTCACTTCGATGGGCGGCGAGCTTCGCTTGCAGTCGCCGGTGAAACAACTGATCCACCAAGGCCGCGACATCAGTGGTGTCGAATTTGAAAATGGCGGCAGGCTCAATGCCGATGCGGTGGTGGTGAATGCCGATTACGGGCATGCGGCGACGCGTTTGTTCAATGGTCGCTCGGTGAGTGAGGAACGCATGCGTTCGAAGCGCTTTTCTTGCTCGACCTTCATGATGTTTCTCGGGCTCGACAAGGTGTATGAAAACGAACCGCACCATCACATCATCTTTGCCGATGACTACCGCGCGAATGTGGCCGACATCCAGAGCGAGCGTCATGTGTCGGATGATATGTCGATTTATGTGAGAAACTCATGCATCACCGATCCGCATGTCGCGCCGGCGGGCAAGTCGGGTCTCTACATCCTCGTGCCGACAATCAACACGCGTCATGGCTACGACTGGGAGTCGAACAAGGAAGCGTATGCGGAGAAAATTTTGCGGCGCATCGAAGAGCGCACTTCGATGAAGGATCTGCGCAGTCACATTGTTGAGCAGCGAATCGTTTCGCCGCAGGATTGGGAGAGTTCGTCGATCTTCATTGGTGCGACCTTCAATCTCTCTCACACGCTGACGCAGATGCTTTATTTCCGCCCGCACAACCGCTATGCGGGCTTCAACAACTGCTATCTGGTCGGCGGCGGCACCCATCCGGGTAGCGGGCTACCAACGATTTACGAATCGGGCCGGATCAGCGCCAACCTCATTTGCGACCGCTTCGGCGTGCCTTATGAGCCGGTGGATCTGGCGTCGGGTTATTTGCAGCGGGCATGATGTTTTCATGAGGTTGTTTGCGTGGGTCACACATCCGCCCTTGCGGTTGAACAGGGCTGCGGTTTGAATGCGCGCCTCACGGCATGAATCTGCTTAAAAAGGTCATCCAACTCCGAGAGAGTTCGCATCCGGATCACGAGAAGCCCTTTCTCGAGCATCTCGAGGATTTGCGTGCGATGATTACGCGAATCGTGATCACGCTGCTGATTTCGATGGTCGTGTGCTTTGCGTTTCAGAAGCAGTTGATGGAGTTGCTGCGCCGTCCGGTCGAGCAGGTATGGATCACGCAGCTTGATGCGAAGTTGCCGAAGAGCACGATGGAGATTCCGAGGCCTTTGAATGTCGACATTTGGGAGAGCGCCAAGCAGCTTGAGCATGCGGCATCGGGTTTGGATGCCGAGCAGCGTGAGGTTTTTTTCAAGAACCTGGGCGATGCGGATCTGGTGTTTCATGTGCGGGCTGTATCATTGCTGCGCGCCTTGTTGGCGGTGCCGGAGAACCGGCGGGCGGCATTTCTTGATGCGATGGATTTGCGGCCGGGCTTGCGGGAGCAAGTCGAAGTGTTGGCAAAAACCATGCCTAGCACCGAGCTAGAGCAGCGGGGAAATTTGAAAATGATGTCGGCGCTCAAGCCGACCGAGACTTTCATGCTCTCGATGAAGCTTTCGTTTTATGCGGGCATAGTCTTGGCATTTCCGCTTTTGCTTTTGTATGTTCTGCAATTCGTGTTGCCGGGGTTGCATCGTCACGAGAAGCGCGTGTTGTGGCCGGCGATGGCGGTGGGCTTTGGGTTGTTCCTTGGGGGTGTGTTGTTTGCATACTTCGGTGTTTTGCCGCGGGCTTTGGAATTCTTTTACGAATGGAGCGGCAGCCTTGGTGTTTCCAATGATTGGCGAATCGGCGAGTACATTTCGTTTGCGATGCAGTTCACGCTGCTGTTCGGATTGGCCTTTGAGCTGCCGGTGGTGGTGATGGTTTTCGTAAAGCTCGGCATGTTGACATATGAAACGATGTCATCGACTCGTTCCTATGCGATTGTGGCGATCTTCATTGCCGCCGCGGTGCTGACACCGACGCCCGATATCATGACGCTGCTTCTCATGGCGCTGCCGATGATCGTGCTTTATGAAATTTGCATCTGGCTTGCGTGGCTCGACCGCCGAAATAACCGCCTTGCGGAAGAGCGGGAAGCGCGCGAACGCGAAGAGCGGCTCAACCACCTGCTGCCGCCTGGTTGCGATGCGGAGGATGCGCTTGACGGCGTGGGCGGAGATGCCCGCAAAGACGGTGATGATCGGGCCTGAAACTATTTTTGAATCATTCGATGACAGAAAAAAATTCCGCTGACATGGCAAGTGGTCGATCACCGCTTTCGGGATGTGCGATCTTTGTGACGGCATTTCTAATGCTGATTTTTCTGTTGGTTTTCTCGGTCTATGCGTTGTTTCGCCAGTACGATGAGATTGCAAAATTCACCGCTCCGGCTGCAAGACCGGTGGAGGTGGTGGATGCTAAGAGCCGTGAAAACGAAGTCCGCCAGCTCAAGGAAAAGATTGGTGATTTCCAGCGCGGTCTGGGCGGCGATGAGGAAGTCTCGTTGGCGCTGACGCCGGATGAGATGAACCTCGCGATTGCGGTCTATGATGCCTTTCGCGATTTGCGCGGGACCTTCCGCGTGACGGGTATCGATGGCTGCGCGATGCGCATCGCGATTTGTTTTCAGCTCAATGGCAAGCCGAGGTTGGCGCGCGAGGGTGAGGTCGGATGGATGAGTGCCGATCCACGCTATCTGATTGGCACGCTGGTGGCGCGCCCCGCCTTGCTCAAGCATGAGGTGGTATTGCAGATCGATCAAATCGAGGTCGAGGGCGCAGCAGTGCCGCCGGAATTTGTCGGCCACATGTCGCCTTATCGTCTTGCGGAGCGTTATCTGGGTGATCCGGTGATTGGCCCGGCGATGGCGGCGTTGACGCGCGTGGAGATTGCTGATGGGCGTCTGGTATTCATCAAAAAACCTGGTGAGCTCCCGGCCGACGAGATCGGGCGCGATGAGGTTGATTCCTCGAGTCGGCGTTTGTTCACGATTTTTGGCATTGCCGCCACCTGCTTTCTCAGCGTTGCGGGTTTGGTGGCTTACATGGGCCTGAGAAAAAAATCTTCGGGCGCTAAGTCTTGATCGCCGGAGGGATTTGTTGAAGCTGGGGATCCCGATTCATGGCAGCGCTGTGAATTTTTTACGGCATGAAAGCGAGACCTCGCGGCATACGGTTGAGACTGGGATCCCTGCTTGTGGTAGGGATCTTGCAGAGCATGGCTGTGGGTCAAACATCGCAGCCCGTTCCACGCGTGATGGTGCCGACGGGTAGTGCGCAGCAGCAAGCGGCGCGCGCGCCTGCGTCGGCGCCGAATGTTTCCTATCCATGGAAAAAGAATATCACTAGCACGATCTTCTGGATCGGTGAGTTGCCGACCGAGAA
>JBKDYW010000295.1:0-5880 GCA_046308575.1 Verrucomicrobiota bacterium | reverse complement strand
GTTGAAACTTTAGCTGGTCTGAGAGGGGCAAATCACCCCCAAAATCAGACCGATGAAACGAAAAAGAAGACACCTGACCGCCGAGTTCAAAGCCCGTGTCGCCGCCGAGGCGCTCAAGGGCGAGAAGAGCATCCTACAAATTGCCCAAGAGAACGACATTGCCCCTACCCAGGTTAGCACTTGGAAAAAGGAGCTTGAGGATCACATGCCATCGATATTCGAGCGCAAGAACGCCGCTGACCACTCTGCCGAGAAACAGGAACGCCGCACCTCACATCTGGAACGCAAGATCGGCCAACTCCTCATCGAGAAAGAATTCCTCGAAAAAAAGTGCGATCAGCTGGGAATCGATCTGAGCGAAAGGCCATGATCGATCCCAGCGATAAGAAGCTCTCCATCCGCAAACAGGCCAAATTGTTAGGAATCAACCGAAACCGGCTCGCCACCCGCCAGACCAAAGCCACCCAGGAAGACAGCGAAATCATGAAGATCATGGATGAGCTCTACATAAAGTATCCGTTCTACGGGCAACGCAATCTGCGCGAAAATCTCAGGGATTACGGCTACCACATTGGGCGCAAACGGATCAGGCGGCTGATGCGCATCATGGGGATCGAAGCCTTGGTGCCGAAGCCATCGACGAGCGTTCCGGCCAAGGGTCATGAGGTTTTTCCCTATCTGCTGCGAAAACGCGAAATCAACACCGTCGACGAAGTCTGGTGCGCCGACATTACATACATTCCGATGGCGAAAGGTCATGCCTACATGGTGGCAGTCATGGATTGGCACAGCCGGGCCGTTCTCGCTTGGGAAATCAGCAACACCATGGACAGCGCCTTTTGCGTGCGGGCCTTGAAAGAGGCGCTGCGCCGCACGGGTCGCAAACCAAAGATCTTCAACACGGACCAAGGCAGCCAGTTCACCGGAAAAGAGTGGATCTCCGAGCTTCAAAAGCAGCGCATCCAGATCAGCATGGACGGGCGTGGTCGATGGATGGATAACGTCTTCATCGAGCGGCTTTGGAGGAGTCTGAAATATGAAAAGCTTCGACTGTGGAGCTATCAGACCATATCCGAACTCCGAGCCCTCACCGCCGATTGGATCGAGTTCTACAACCACCACCGCAAGCATAAAACGCATGGCTATAACACGCCATGGTCAGTCTATCAGGGGGTGTTGAGCCAAGCCGCCTGACCCGATCGGCGACGTAGCGGGTGAGGCTCCATTACGAGTCTTCCGCTACGCTACAGCCTCTCCATTCCACCTCACCCGCTACGAAACCAACCCAAACGAACCCGCCCCCAAGGACCCGCAAAGAGCATCAACAAACCTGACAAAAAACTGGCAACGAAAAGAAGACCACTTTAGAGCTCATCCAAAACGACTACTACGCATATTTCGCACCGACCAGAAAAACCGTCTGGGTATGGCCGCAGGCGGGCTAGAACTCCGACCATGGCCAGTTAGCATCGGAGAGGTGATCATCATCGCCACAGCCGGGAACAGAATCGAGATTGATGGAAATCTCAATGAGTTTGTCGTGCTTGAAAATGTATGTATTGCGTAAGACGCGACCGATCTTTTTGTCTTCCATAGCGACCTTTTTGTAAAGCATGCACCAATATTCCCTTGTACCGCCGCGCACAGCAGTTCGGTTCGGCTTACCGAGCTTTTGCTCAACTTGCTTACGCGTCATGCCGATGTGAATTCCATTTTTTGTGATTAGATCGATCTTTCGATGCTCGACAATCTCACCAGATCCATACTCCGGTTTGCGACCGAATCCCGCGACTTCAAAGCCGCATTTTGTCACTATACGACGATCTTTTGTCAATATAACGGCAACATGAGCCGAGTCGCATTCAGTGGTCTTTAGTAGGTAGTATCCACTTTTAGGGTCATGCCAGCAACTAATGCCAATGATTTGGTCTTCCGCTGATATTCCCCCTAAAGTAACGGTTAAACACTCGGCCCAATTTGTCTTACCCAACTCTTCGACACTTTCCTCTCCGTACAGAAATAGTGGACTTGCCCACAAGCAAACGATCAGCAGACAGTGTCGAATGGGTGTTGGAAAAATCACACCAAATACTACCATTAATATTTGCCCAGTGAAGAAAAAACCGACCGCCGGATCTCTGCGGGATGGGCTTGCCTTTTTCCCCACAGAAAACCGCTGGATGAAAACAAGCGCGGGCAGTGGAAGTTTTAATAGTCATCGGTGGCGAAAAATAGCGAGAATCCGGTGGCGATGCCTACGGCTTGGATTAGCTCAACAAGGTCTTGCTGCCATATCAGCCATTCATCACAACACGCGTCCTAGGCGGCGAATGCTTCAGCTTCGAGGCGTTTGAGGATGCTGCTTTTGCGGAAATCTTCATCGTTGATGCCGGCGCTTCCAGCTGCCTAGCGTTCGCTGGCCTCGGCTTCGTCGAGGCGAGGCGAGCTAGAGACGTTGCGGCAGAGTGTTGGCGATGGTGTTGGATGATGTCGCAGCTATGGTAGAGCAGGTCGCGTAGGCGCTGTTTCAAGATGTGCTGCAAGTTGGCTTGATTCTCCTCATATTCGATCACAACCGCCGGAGCCATCTTCAAAGCCTTGATCCTCAGTGGGTTGAGGTTTTTTTGTTGTGGGGTGTTGAGGCTGTTTTTTGAGGTGTAGGCAGCTTCTTCAGGCGGATTTGAAATGTTTTTCTGTATTATCGGTCTGCTCCTTGAAGAGAGTCTTCAAGTTAGGGTGGTGAAAGTTGGCAGGAATGGGCGGCGAAGCCGGCGCCGAAGGCGGTGAGCCAGAGTGATTCGTTGTTGGGGGCGTTCTGCATTCTTTCTTCGAGCGCGAAGAGGACTGAGGGGCTGGACATGTTGCCGTGGCGGCGTAGGACTTCGCGGGTTTCGGTGAGTTGAAAGGGTGGCAGCGCGGATTCGATGGCCTCGATCACATCGCGGCCGCCGGAGTGGGCGATGATTTGGTCGGGCCTTTTCTCGAGTCTTGAGTAAAGCGTGGAGACCGCTTTGGCAGCGAGCTCGGGCACGCTGCGGTGGAGTTGGTTTTTGAGTTTTCCGGCGGAGTTTACGAAGCGGATTTTTTCGCGTTCGACAGGGACATGATGGGTATCGAATCCATGGAAACTACGACAATCATCGTAGTTGGAATTGCCGGTGAGGATGGCGGCTGCGGCACCATCGCCGAAGAGGCAGAGTGAAATGAGAACGCCAGGTTCGTCGTTGATGTAAAAGGCGGCGGAGGAGACTTCCACGGCGACGACTGCGACGGTGTGTGAGGGGTTTGCGGCGAGGTATCCGTGGGCGGCACGGAGAGTGGGGATAGCGGCGCCGCAGCCGAGGCCGATGAGATCGCAGAGATAGGCGTTGGGGCGCAGTCCGAGTGATTCCGCGATGTGGCTGGACGGGCCGGGGCAGAGATAGCCGGTGCAGGTGCAAACAAAGAGGGCGTCGATTTTTTCCGCGTGCAGGTCGGCCTTGGCAAGAGCCTTGGTGAGGGCTTCGGTTGCGAGGATTGGAGTGTGGGCTTCGAAGGATCGGTTGAGGTCTTCCGCGCCTTGGTCAAACACGGAGCCGAGATCGGCGGTGGTGAACTGGCGGGTGGCGATGCCTGAACTGCTATTCGTGAGAATTTTTTCCAACAAGGAAATCGAGCGGGGCTTGAGTGCGCCGAAGTCCGGATGCGATTGGAGGGCCCGCCAGGTATCCGCTTGAGTGAATGTGTGTGGCGGGGTGGCGGTGGCGAGGGAGCGGAGATACATTTTATCGAATGAGGCTGAGGATGGGTTTGAGCGGGGCGTGTTTGAGGAGCGGGCGCGCGAGCGTGTGGAAAAGAAGCGGGTGGATGAGCTTTGCGGACTTGAGGCGTTTTTCGAAGCGTGTGTGCAGTTGTTTTGCGATCAGTGCACATGCTTCGTCCCATGTCATTTTTCCATTTGCGTAGGCGACGAGATGAGGAAGCGCGGTCTCGGCGGATTGGAAGGCCATGGTCATGCCGTTGCCGGTGAAGGGCGGGATGATCGCGTGTGAATCGCCGAGCGAGAGTATTCCCGGTGTTGTCGCTTGCAGGCCGAGCGCAAAGCCTGCGACGGCAGTGAATGATTCTTCACGCCACTCCGCGGTGGAGATGCGCCGAGCAATTTCCGTATTGCCGTTTTTTGACAAGTAGGCGGGCAGCAGTTTTTCGTGCCGTGCATCGATTTCGCGTCGCATGCGAAACAGGCCGCAGACATTGAACCAGCCGTCTTCGACCGGTGTGACGCCGAGGTATCCGAGCGGGCCGCTGTGCATTTCGAGCTGTGCCTTGGGGTTGATGCCGCGGACATGCGCCTTGAGGCCGATCCATTTGCCTTTTGCGGGTTTGCGTCCCGCGGTCCAGACTTCGCCGGGTGCATTGGGGGCCATTTGGCGGCGCGATTTGGTTTGCAAATTTACGCCGAGCGCGGCGGCTGATTTCTGTAGGCGATCGTCCAGCAGGTGTCGGGAGATTGCGAGTGCGGGTTCGGGCAGGAGGTTGTCGCGCAGGTGATCGTTTCCAGAAAACCATGCGACGCTTCGGTGGTGTTTTGCGTCGATGAAGGCATCGGCGATGCCGAGTGTCTCCAATGTGTCGCGCGAGACGCCGGAGATGAATTCGCCGCAGACGCGGTGGCGTGGGTAAGTGCCCGCTTCGTGGAGGGTGACAGCCACGCCGTGTTTCCGCAGGGCGATGGCAAGAGAAAGGCCGGTGAGGCCGCCTCCATTGATGGTAATCGTTTCGCTCAAACGCGTGACGCTAACACACGAATCGCTCCCCGCCAGTCCGTCATTTCGCGAAAATGGTAGCCGTGCTTTGCGAGTTCGAGAATTTTCGCAAGTTCGCCGGGTGCGAAGCCTGCCTCGATGCTGACCCGCATGTCATGGCGTGTGATCGGATGCGCGAATGGCGCGGCGATTTTTCCCAAGAGCATTGGCAATCGGGCTCGGAGCGGTTCGTTGATGATGATCGTTTGAAAGCTGCGGATCCATTCGCCAAGCTCGTGGAGTTGGGTGTCGGTGAAGTGGTGCAGGAAAAGGTTGGCGATCAGGGTGCCGCCGTGGCTTGGCGGCGTTTGTGAAAAAAGATCGCCCTGTATCCAAGTCACCGAGTGAGGAAGATGCGTCGGGCGTGGCGCGAGATCGTAAGCGGTGATTTCGGCATCCGGGCGTTGTTGCGCGACATCGAAAATGAGGTGGCCGTCGCCGGCGCCGATCTCGGTGATGTGGTTCGTGTGTTTCGGGATCACTGAGGTGATCCAGCCTTCGTTGCCCATGAAGCGGTTGATGCGGCGGAGGTCGCGGCGGGAGCGCAGCGCGCCGGGATCATCGTGCGGCAGATGGTCGAGAAGTTCCGGGGTGAGTTTGCGCATCATGCCATTTTTGGTGTGGCTGATTGTTTCCTCACCCAATTGCTTTTGCCCTATTTGATTTCGATGCCGCTCTTGGCGTGCGTCCATTTTTGGATGCTGCCATTTTTGATGAGGGCTTTGGCTTGCATGGTTTTTTGGCCAAGAATCGTGGTGGCTTCGTAGCTGATGACTCCGGTGGCAAAGGTTTCGCCATCGATGGTTTCCTCGGGGCCGGGGGACCATGTGGTGACTTGGCCGATGCTGAATTCCTTGATCGGTTTTTTTTGGAGGGTTTCGCGCATCAGCTTGACCGGATCGACAGGGCCGATCGGAGCGGTGGGTGTGGGTGCTGCGATGGGTGTGGGTTCTGCCGGTGGTGGTTCGGGAGCGGCAGGCTCGGGCTCGGGTTCTGGTTCGGCGGGTGCAGGTGGTGGTGCCGTGTCGAGCGGCATCAGCGAGAGTTGTTCGATCAGGTCGGTTTTATCAATCGGCAGCACGATTTTATATTTCGT
>JBKDYW010000294.1:0-2944 GCA_046308575.1 Verrucomicrobiota bacterium | reverse complement strand
CCACATCGGCGTTGGTCTTCTCAAGCTCATGAATGACCTTTGCCAAAGCGCCGGGCTTGAGCCGGTCGTCGGCATTCAGCCACATCACCCATTCGCCCGTGGCCATGTCGAAACCCTTGTTGATCGCATCCGACATGCCTTCATCCGCCTCTTGGATCCATGTTGCATGTGGAAATCTTGACGCTACTTCCGCGCTGTCATCGTTGGAGCCGCCGTCGAGGACAAAATGCTCGACTTCAAAAAAGCGCGACTTACCCGTGCGCAACTCATCCAATTGCTTCGCAACACTATTCAAGCAGTCGCCGAGAAAGCGTCCATAATTGAGCGATGGTGTGATGATCGTGAAGTGCATGATGTGAGTAAGATGAAGAAGAGTTTACCGCAAAGCCGCAAAGGTCGCCAAGGAACGCGGAGCAGGAAGAAAAATTTTTAATTTTTGATTTTAAATTTTAATGAGCAAGAGAATGAAGATGCGGCTTGCTCAAGGAGCGTGGGCGTCCCGCCCACTCTGTAAATTAAGAAGATAATGAACCGCGAAAAGCGGGCGGCGCGTATGAGTCAATGAAGTAGAAACTGAAGAAGCGTTTTCTTTAATGGGGAGCGCCGGCGTCTCGCCGGCTGTGTCTCGCATCTTGCGGGGCACCTCTTAAGAAATATTTACCGCAAAGTCGCTAAGGTCGCCAAGGGGCGCGGAGAGTGAAGAGTTATTGGATATTAGAGATTCGATATGTGGGAAGGAAGAGGAAGAAGTGGTAAATTCAATTACCTGCGTACCATCGCATCGCTTCACCATATTTCGACAACTTCAATATCGAGTTCCGATTCCAAAGTCTGGATACGGTCAGCTGAACTACATATCTTCAAATGCATTTGATCGACTGTTGTGTTGCCACACCGCAACCAAACAATTTTTTTGGTGGCGCACCCCGGTGTTTGTTCCAGTCCGCATAATCGGAGTCTTGTGTGACAATGACGAGATTCTGTGATTTGGCGTAATTCCAAATCTGGAAATTATCAGCCTCGTCAAGCCCCAGCATGCGTACATGCAGTGAATCTGGAAAGAGGTCGCCGAGCTCAGTGAGGAGTCGGTGACTCAAGTTCTGATCGAAAAGCAACTTCATGCGGTGGCGGCCACGAGGTGATGCTCACGATCTGCCGCAAATGCCAAAGCTGCCTGAATGTCTTCTGTGGTGAGTTCAGGAAAATCGGCGAGGATATCCGCGTTCGTCATGCCAGATGCCAACCAGCCAAGTATGTCATACACCGTAATGCGCATGTTTCGTATGCAAGGCTTTCCGCCACGTTTGCCGGGTTCGATGGTAATACGCTGACGATAATTTACCATGGCTGTAGTTTATGTTTAAATGACTTATTTGCAAGTTGAGATTTCGTGATAGAAGGTATTTACTGCGATGAAGCGCGGTGGATTATAAATTCCGTCACATTTCTCGCGACTCGATCGGCGTGCAGGCGGTCGCACCAAATTTTTGAAATGGTATGAGCATTGCGGTCACCATTTTCCCACGCGTCGAGTTCGTCCGTGAGCGCCCTGAGATGGGCATCGGTGCTGTCATCATTGGCGAGAGTTCCTGAATCATCAGAGACAAACCATTCGAAGCTGGCCATGGATACCGAGCGATGAGCGACAACGGAGCATCCTGAACACAGAGCCTCCGCTGCAGCGATGCCAAAACTTTCGTAGGCCGAGGGGCTGTAAAACACCTGCGATTCTGCCATCAATGTGGCAAGCGCGGATCGCTCAAGCTTGCCCACCAGTTTCACGCGTGGCTTAACTGAATCCGATATCGATGCATGCCAGTCACGCAGAGCATTGGTACTTTCTCCGGAAATCACCAGGGAAACATTTTGATCCTCAACCAATAAGCTATCGAAGACCGCCATCATCCGTTTTTGGCGTTTTTGGACGGTGTCCGACCAACGACCGACGCAGATGATTTGCTTTGATCGTTTGATGCCCTTATCGCAAAAGATTGGCTCAACGGCATGTGGTATGACCCTCACTTTCGAAGCGAGCTCGCGACCGCCATAGCGATAACACAATTGTCGGTATACCTCAGCCGCCTGCGGCGAAACGCAGGCGATGATGTCACCCTGTTTGAGATGTGAGGCGCGCAGTGGGTCAGTTATCAGCAGGCCAAGGGTTAATTCCTTGAGAGCCGAAATCACAAAACGCAGCCATGAACGAAAGTCGGCGCCTTGTCCGCTCATGATCCATTTTTCCTGCAGCCATCCGCGCCATCCGGCGAGCGGACTGATGAACCCGCCATTGTCCTGATTGAGAATTAAAAAAATTCCTGCCTCATGGATCGCGCATGCCACTTTTCGAAACTTCGGCCTGCCCCAGGCATAAAGCACCAAGGCATCTATCCTTTGTTCACGCCACCACGAAGCTGATTCGAGATTCTCATATGCCGTGCGGATGAGATCGGGTTCGTCATTGGATCTAACTTCGCCCGGCATGATCGCGCGGGACTCAATCCCCAGCGACTGAAGCCCGCGACAAAGCAAACCACTGTCACGCGCAAAGAAATCGAGTCCGCCACCAAAATCGACGGGCGTGCAGGTGAAGAGGCGCATGGATAAGAGGAGTTTACCGCCAAGGCGCAAAGGTCGCCAAGGGGTGCGGAGGGTGAAGAGAAATGTTGGATTTTAAATGTTGGATTTTGAATGAGGAATGAAATGAAGAAGCCGTTTTTTAAAAGTGGGCACGGGCGGCCCGCCCATCTCTTCAAACTGGTAGGGCGATGCGGCCCCGCAGCGCCGACTCTTCGAAGAATGGTTAACCGCCAAGCAGTGGTGTTAGTGAGCAAGTGAAAAGTTTGGTTGAGCGACCATTTTATTGAGAACGCTGAGCATTTTTCTCATCACTGCGACCAAGGCGACTTTTGCGGTTTTGCCGGACTGCGTGCGTAGCCGTTGATAA
>JBKDYW010000293.1:0-4488 GCA_046308575.1 Verrucomicrobiota bacterium | reverse complement strand
TCCGGGCATGGCGTCAATCGCCAGAGGTTGACGGTTTCCGCAGAAAGATCAAGCCAGTCGGCGCGTGGTGGCCGACTGGCTTGGGAGAAAGGTGGCGGGCAAGATGCCGCGTCAGTGAAGTCAGTGTTGCGGGTGGATGCGGGTGATTTTGGAGCCTTGGAGTCCGAGGCCGCCCATGAGGCCGCGTTGGTTGAAGAAGAACGCGTAGGTGCCTTTGTTGGCGGTGGCGGTGGTGAGTGAGGCGGCGATGCCTTGATCGACGACCACGAGGCTCGGGCTGCTACCGACTTCCCAGCCGCCGCTGCGTTGGATGTTGCGGAACGCGTCGTCGTCCATGAAGAACAGCGCGTAGCCGAACTTTTGCACGCCGGCTTGCAGGCCGTAGGAGGCGGCGGCGGTTTGGTAGAAGCCGCTGATTTCGCCGGTGTCGCGGATCATGGCGCCGTTGCCACCTTGGGCACCGACCATGAAGCCCGCCTTGACGATCGACGGGAAGACCAGCACCGCTTTCGCTTTTTGGCTGAGTGCTCTTGCGGCCGGGTTGCTGGCGTAGAGCGAGCGCAGCGCGGCGCGCGAATCGCGAGAGATTTGCGAGGCGCTGGCGCTTGATGCGTTGGTTTGGGTGATTGGGTCGTTGGCGCAGCTTGGCGTGAGGGCGAGCGTGGCGGCGGATGCGAGGGCGAGTGCGATTAGTTTTGTTTTCATGTGTGGGATGATTGGTTGATGTGAAATTTTTTGATGAAATCAGAAGCGGTATTCGAAGCCAAGTATGGGGCCGTGTGTGACGACATCGTAGGTGAAGCTGCCGTCGGTGTAGTCGGTGCCGATGCCGCGGTAGCCAAGGAGGATTGCGCCGTTGTCCATGACGCGGTAGCCGAAGCCGGCCAGGGCTTGCCAGGTGAGTTCGGATGAAACATCGAAGCCGCCGATGTCACCGAGTGCGCGGAAGAAAAATTTCTCGCTGAGGTCGGATTGGAAGCGAGCGCCGATGATCGGGTCGACCCAGCTTTTGTCGGCCGAGCGGTCGAAGCGTCCAATGCCGAGCTGCGCGTCGATCCAGTTCACGCGTGCGCCGGCGAAGAGGTCGAGATCGAGCGTGTCGGTCTTCACGGTTTCGTAGATTGCGAGGAAGTTGCCGAGGAATTGTTTTTGTTCGAACTCGAGGTTGGGTCCGGGAAGGCGCAGGTCGATGCTGTCGCTGACTTTTGCGTAGTTCACATCGGCAAGGAAACTCCAGCGGTCGCGACCGACTTCGAGCGCACCCATGAAGGCGATGTCGAGATCATCGAGGATGTCATTGAACGAAAGATCGAGCGGTGCGGTGAGTCCGCGGATGCCGACATCGCCATCGAAGGATTCGGCCCATCCGTAGAGCGCGCCGCGAACTTCCCATGAGGAAACTTCGGCGGGCGCGGTGGATTCGATCGGTGGTGTGGAGCTTCCGGCGAATGCGGAAACGGTGGATAGCAATGCGATGATGGTGGCTTTCGTTTTCATGGTTCGTGATATGGTTGATTTTGTTTTATTGGATTAGCTTTTCGGGAAAAGGAAGGTCAGGCCGAAGCGGAGGCCCCAATCGGGTCCGCCATCGGGAGTGTCGAGGTAGTAGCGTGCGCCGGCGAAGATTTGCACCGGTTGGTCGCCGACCTTGAGGAGTTGGCTGACGACGAAGTTGAGTGGTGCGTTCCATTCGTTGCCGCGCCAGTCGTAGGTGCTTTCGGAGTTGAGTGTGAAGGTGGTCTTGGTGGCGGTGATGTAGGAGACGAAAGGTTGGATGAAAGTCGCGTTCACGCCCGGGCGGTCGTTGTCGCCGGTGAAGTCCCAGAGGTGGTTGCTCAGTGCGCCGTAGGTCCATGGGCCTTGCTGTTTGAGAACGACTGCGGTGGGTCCGATGCCCCATTGATCGCCGCCGAGGACATCGTCGGTTGCGGTGGGAATGAGAAAGGCCGGGCCGACGCCCCAGATCGGGTCGCTGGATTTTGGCGAGAAGAAGAAACTTTGAACCGTGTCGCCGAGGCCGAACTCATCGGTGGCACCCGCAAGGTCGATGCCTTGCTGGTCGATGATCGGAAGGATCGTGCGGGAGATCACATTCCATTCGTCGTTGATGCCGATGGGAATGACCGGTTGGACATTGGTGCGCGAGATTGTGCCATCGCCGGGGCCGACATTGAAATCGACATTGCTTTGGATCGGCACGCTGATGAGATCGGCGACCGGGTTGGCAAGTTTTTTGGCGAGGTCGGCATCCTGTGCGTGCAGGGTGCTTGTGGCGAGTGAGAGAATTAACAAGGTACTTGTGCTTTTCATGGGTGGTTATGGATAAATGTTTTTCCAATCGTTTTTCATGCTGATGATGGTCCAGCCGCGTTGCGGTGCTTCGTCGAGGCCTTTTTCGAGTTTGCCGATGTGTGAGCCGCGGTCGTAGGCGTATTCGCGTTGGGCATCGTCGTGATGGACTATGAGCGCGAGGCGCGGGCCTTTGCCGGCGGTGGTCCATTCGAGCATCTGGAAGTCGCCGTCGGAATTGCCGAAGGCGATGATCGGTCGGCGGCCGATGTGTTGTTGGATGGCGACGGGCTTGCCTTCCTTGTCGTCGATGAAATTGAGTTCCGGCAGTCGCGCGAGAACCGGCTTGCCGTCGCGGAGTTCGAATTTCGTTTTGATGCTCGAGCCGATGACTTGTTCGGGCGGGATGCCGTAAACTTTTTCCGTCCACGGGCGCATGAACTCGATGCCGCCGCCGGAGACGATGAAGGTTTTGAAGCCGTTGGCGCGAAGGTAGGCCAGCACTTCGAGCATTGGCTGATAGACCATTTCGGTGAAGTGCTTGCCCGACTTCGGATGCTTGGCGGTGTTGGCCCAGTCGCTGACGATTTTTTCAAACTCCTCGGTGGCGGTACCTGCGTGGGTGGCCATGGCCATTTCGAGCAAGGCGCGTTCGCCGCCGGCGAGGGCGGACTTCAGATCACCTTTGAGCACCGATGCGAAGGGCTCCTTGTCCTTCCATTCCGGATGTGTGGGGGCGAGTTGCTTGATGCGGTCGAAGATGAAGAAGGCTTGGAAATACATCGGCTGTTCGCCCCACAGCGTGCCGTCGTTGTCGAAGGTGGCGATGCGTTCGGCGGGCGGCACAAAATCGGCAGAGCCATCGGTCGTTGTCTTTGTGACAAACGCGGTGATGGCTTGTTTCGCTGCGCCGTCGTTCCACGAAGGAAGTGGATCGGCGGCATGCAGCGATGCCGTGATGAATGCGAGCGCGATGACAAAGAGTGATTTCATCGGTGGTTTCATTTCAGCACTTCGATATCGGGAAGTACCCATGAGCGATCGAAGTACGGCTGTGTGGGTCCGTAGAGGCGGAAGTAGGTGAACCAGCCTTTGCCGGGGAGTGTTTTGATCCAGTTGCTTTCGGGTTTGCCGGCGGGGGCTTCGGGGCCGAAGTAGAGGTCGACCGAGCCGTCGTCATTTTTAGCGATCTGCTTGTCGCGCGACGAGCGGTCGGGCGGCATGCCGGTATCGACGAAGCAGCGGGTCTCGTTGTCGTAGACTGTGAAGGACCAGAACTGCGCGACTGGCGCATCTTTTGGCACGGTGAGTTTGTAGGTCTTGCTGCCGTCGAGCCAGTTGCCATCGCTGTCCTTGGACGACTCGAGGTACACTTGGCCGAAGCCGACCGTGCGGCCCATCATGCCGACTGAAACGCCGACCGCTTCGTAGAACCACGAGCTGCGTTCATCGAGTTGGGTGTGGTGGGGTGCCTCTTGGTTGGTTTCCTTGAGGCAGAGCGAAATTTCCAAATTTTTTCCGGGCCATACCTTCACGCCTTCTAAGCGTTTTTCATAGCCGATCGTGCGGGCCATCACTTCGCCGGTTTGCGTTGCTTCGGTGAGGATTTCTTTTTGGCGATCGGTTGGGTTGAATGGCTTGCCCTTTTCGATGCCGAGGGGTTGGAGCATGCCCATCATCATGCGGTCGCGTTCGATGACCGGTTCTTCGTTGATGACTTTTGAAAGCCCTTCCCAGTAGGCGAGTCCGCGTGGTTGTTCGCCGCTCCACTTGCGGCCGTCGGGTGCGATGTGGCGGGTGGGAGGTGGATTGTCGCGTTGGCTGTAGGGGTAGATGCGCAGGGCGTCGACGAGTGCTTTGGCTTTTACGGGATCGGGATCGAGCGCGCGGTGGGCGGACCAGATGTTCACCGTTGGAGAGCGGAAGACATAGTAGCCTTCGGGGCGGATGTCTGGATCGTCGGGGCCGAGGATGAGGTATTTGCCGCCTTGGCCTTTGTCGGGTCCGGTCTGGCCGGAGTCGGTGATCGGGCGTTGCCAGAAATCGGTGAAGCCGCCGGCGGTGGGGCCTGCGGGGACCTCGAACACCAGCGGGCCGGTTTCCTTCATGTTGGGAAACGCCATGATGTAGGGCGTGGTGGCATTGGCGGTGAGAAGGCCTAGTTTGTCCTTAAAGGTGAGGTAATCGACATAGTCGAGA
>JBKDYW010000292.1:0-7040 GCA_046308575.1 Verrucomicrobiota bacterium | reverse complement strand
GCATCGATGGATTCATCCAAAACAAGGCCCGGTCGTTTGTATCCGAGCTGCAGGGCTTTTTCAAAAGCATGCAAGGCCACCATGTGGTGATCCACGCAGGCGAAGGGCAGGGCGGGATCGCGCGTTCTCACGCCAGTGACGACGAAAGGCATTTGTTCCACCACCGGAAGAAAATTTTGCTGAATGCGGTTTTCATTCATCAGGCCGACAATGACGCCACCAGGTATGCCGCGCGCCTTGAAGATTTTGATCCATCGCTCGGGTGTGAATGCCGGTTCATTCAACCAGAACTCATCAATCCGATAGCCAAGTTCTTCGGCGCGGCGGCGACAGCCTTCGACATAGATTGGAATCGTGGGGTGGCGTCGGAAGGCGAGCTTGTCGCTGTGCGCGTTGACGAGGGCGATAGCTGATCGAAAACGCTTGGGTCCGCCAGAGTGCAAACGCGCCATCAACTCGCCAACTACCGGGTTCCTTCGGTAGCCAAGTTTTTTTGCCGCTTCCTCGATTCGCCGTCTGGTGCTTTCGGAAATCTGAGGATCGCAGCGAAGTGCCAGTGACACCGCGTTTTTGGACACGCGCGCGGCCTTGGCGACATCGGCCATGGAGACTGATTTGATCATGGCACTTTACTGTCAAGTGAGTCCTATGTTTACAAGGTGCAAATTTCGCGTCTAATGCCTTCCATGCAATTTTCCCTTGGCATTGATTTTGGAACCAACTCCGTGCGCGCCTTGGTCGTGCGCTGTGCGGATGGCATGGAGTTTGGTGCGGCAGTCGCGAACTATCCGTCGGGCAAGCAGGGGGTGATCATTGATTCGCGCGATCACAATGTGGCGCGTCAGCATCCCGGCGATTTGCTTTCGTGCATGGAGCGCTGTGTGAAGGAAGCGCTTGGGCAGGCGGCGCGAAGGAAAGGCTTTCGCAGTTCGTTGGTTGTGGGCATCGGCGTCGATACCACCGGGTCGAGTCCGATTCCCGTGGATGCGTCCAACCGAGCCTTGGGGCTCCTGCCGAAGTGGAAGAAAAATCCTGATGCTCAATGCTGGTTGTGGAAGGATCACACCTCATGGCAGGAAGCGGCGCGCATCACAGAGCTCGCTGCGAAGCATCGCCCGGAATACATTGCCAAGTGCGGCAACACCTATTCGTCTGAATGGTTTTGGAGTAAAATTTGGCGGTGTTTGAAGACCGCGCCCGATGTCTTTGAGGCGGCATACTCATGGGTTGAAATGTGCGACTGGATTCCGTCCGTGCTCTGCGGTGTCGAGGATCCCCTAAAGATCAAGCGCGGCATCTGTGCTGCGGGCCACAAGGCACTTTACTGCGACGAGTGGGGTGGATTGCCGGACAAAAAATTTCTTTCATTGCTCAGCCCCAAGCTCGCTCAGCTTCGCGATCGGCTTTACGACAAGGCTCACGATGCCAACACCGCCGCTGGTCAACTCTCGTCGGCTTGGGCTGCAAAGCTCGGCCTGCCAGTTGGAATTCCGGTGGCCATCGGCGAGATGGATGTCCACTATGGCGCCATCGGCAGCGGCATTCGCGAAGGTACCTTGGTCAAGGTGATCGGTACCTCGACCTGCGATTGCGCGGTTGTGCCGGCATCGAAGAAGGTGAAGGACATCCCCGGCATTTGCGGCATCGTGAAGGGTGCCATTTTGCCCGGCTTCTTTGGCATCGAGGCGGGCCAGTCGGCGGTTGGCGACATTTTCAAATGGTGGATCGAATCCGTCTGCGAAGGCAGCGATGCCCTTTACGCGAGTCTCGCCAAAGAGGCAGCCACGCTTGAGCCCGGTGGCAGCGGGTTGCTGGCACTCGATTGGAACAACGGCAACCGCACGGTCCTCGTCGATCCGATGCTGAGCGGTTTGCTTTTGGGAACCACGCTTCACACCACGAAGGCGGAAATTTACCGCGCGCTCATTGAGGCCACGGCATTTGGCGCGCGAACCATTATCGAGCGAATTGAGGCATACGGAGTGCCCGTCAAACGCATCGTATGCGCGGGCGGCATCGCGGAGAAAAATCCGCTGCTCATGCAGATCTATGCCGATGTCACCGGCCGCACGATGTTGGTCGCCGGATCCTCGCAGGCATGTGCTTTGGGCTCGGCGGTTTCGGCCGCGGTGTTGGCAGGGGTGTTCAAAGATTTTTCCGCCGCACAAAAGGCGATGACCTCACTCAAGGACATCGAATACAAACCCCGCGCAGCGGCTCGCAAAACTTACAACCGCCTCTTTGCGCTCTATCAAAAACTTCATGACTCATTTGGCGGCGTGAACCGCAAAGCCGATCTTTCCGGCGTGATGAAAGAACTCCTCGCACTCAAGTCCCAATCCCGAAAATGAACACACCCGAAATCTGGTTCCTCACCGGCAGCCAACACCTCTACGGTCCCGAGACTCTCAAGCAAGTGGCCGTCAACTCGCAGGCAATCGCCGGCGGGCTTGGCGAAAAGCTTCCCTTGAAGGTTGTTTTCAAGCCTGTCCTCACGACACCTGATGCGATTCGCGCGACGATTCTCGAAGCCAATGCCAGTCCTGAGTGCGCGGGTTTGATTTTGTGGATGCACACATTTTCTCCCGCCAAAATGTGGATCGGCGGCCTCTCTTCTTTGCGCAAGCCGTTCCTGCATTTGCATACCCAGTTCAATCGGGATCTGCCATGGGCGGAGATCGACATGGATTTCATGAACCTCAACCAAGCGGCTCATGGCGACCGCGAGGCGGGATTTCTTCACACCCGCATGCGTCTTGCCCGCAAGGTCGTCGCAGGCCATTGGCAAAGCGAATCGGTGATTTCACGCATCGGCGCATGGGCTCGTGCAGCCCGCGCGTGGCACGATTGGCAGGGCGCGAAATTTGCGCGCATCGGCGACAACATGCGGCAGGTTGCCGTCACGGAAGGTGACAAGGTTTCGGCCGAGATGAAGTTTGGTTTCTCAGTGAACGGCTATGGCATCGGCGACCTCGTTGCGATCCAGGAGGGGATCGCCGATTCGGAGATCAACGCGCTCTGCGATGAATATGCTGCGAGCTATCAATTGGCACCGGCGCTAGCGAAAGGTGGTGAACGCCATGCGTCCTTGCGTGATGCCGCACGCATCGAGGCCGCGCTGCGCGCCTTCCTCAAACAGGGCGGATTCAAGGGCTTCACGACCACCTTCGAAGACTTGCACGGTCTCAAGCAACTGCCTGGCATCGCCGTGCAGCGGCTCATGGCCGATGGCTACGGCTTCGGTGCCGAAGGGGATTGGAAAACCGCGGCGCTGCTTCGCGCGATGAAGGTCATTGCCTCCGATCTCGGCGGGCGCACCTCTTTCATGGAGGATTACACCTACCATCTCGAACCCGACAACCATCTCGTGCTCGGCTCCCACATGTTGGAAATTTGCCCATCGATTGCACAGGCCAAGCCCTCGTGCGAAATCCATCCGCTCGGCATCGGTGGCAAGGAAGATCCTGTGCGCCTCGTGTTTGATGCTCCCGCCGGTGCCGCACTGAACGCCTCGCTCATCGATCTCGGCAACCGCTTCCGCTTATTGGTGAACGAAGTCGATGCCATTCAGCCGCCTCACAAGCTGCCGAAGCTCCCGGTCGCACGCGCGGTTTGGAAATGCCGACCCGATTTCGTGACCGCCTGCGAATCATGGATTCATGCCGGCGGCGCCCACCACACCGGCTTCAGCTACACCGTCAATCGCGAGCATCTGGAAGACTTCGCTACCATCGCCGGCATCGAATGCGTCGTCATCGGAGCCAAGACCGAGTCCAACGCCTTTCGCCAAGAACTGCGCGCCAACGAAGTCTACCATCACATCGCCGGCGGCTTTGTCGCATGAGCGCGCAGCAGTAAGAGCAAGAAGAAGCCGTATCTTCATGTGGCTGGAGCATCTTGCTCCAGGCCGTCCATGGAGCGTCCCGCTCCATGTTTTGGTAAAAGGTAGGGCGACGCGGCCTCGCGGCGCCGATGCTTTGAGAAAGAATTATTTACCGCAAAGCCGCAAAGGTCGCCAAGGGACGCAGAGGGGAGAGGTGGAATGTTAGATTTTGAATTTTGAATTTTGAATGAAGAATCCGCTTCTTCAGGCAGGGACCTTTGTCCTCAAAGGTCCGTCGAATGAATCGTCGTCGTTGAAGCGGTTTCTTCACCCTCTTCCACTTCGATGTTCAATGTTCGATGTTGAATGTTGGATGTTCAATGTTCACCCCGCTGCTTCTTCAACCTCACTCATCATGCGCCTTTTTTTCGGCTAGGCGAAACTTGCGTGGGGTCACGCCATGAGCGCGTTGGAAGACATGGTTGAAGTAGTTAGGCGTGCTGAACCCGCAGGCGGCGGCGACCTTGTGAATCGGCAGATTTCCGATGCTCAGCATCTCGCGAGCTTTTTCAAGTCGGCCGGAGCTTATTTCATCCTTGATCGAGCGTCGCAGATGTTTGCGAAAAAGTCGGCCTAGTGTGGCGTGTGATACGCCGACATGCTCTGAGATCTCCTCAATCGGCAGCGGGCGTGAAAGATGATCCCGGATGTAGCGCAGTGCCTTGCCCACTTGCTCATCGGGCACGAGCATGATTTGGGTGCTTTGGCGGCTCACCACTCCGACGGGGGAAATTGGCGGAATGTTTTTCTTGGGCCCTTTTCCCCGCATTACCTTATCCAGCAAGGCTGCTGCCTCGAAGCCCATTTGCGTGAAGTTGAGGCGGATGCTTGAGAGAGGCACCGGGGAAAAATCGCAGATTAGCTCGTCGTTGTTGGTGCTCAGGATCGCTATATCCTCGGGTACTTTGAGACCTAGCTCCAACGCGCATTGCATCACATGCACGCAGGTCACATCCGAGGGCGAGAAGATCGCCAGCGGCTTGGGTAGTTTCCTGATTGCGGCCTCGATCGGGCCGCGCAGGCTCTTCTGCGCCAGCGACTCGCCGATCCAGGCCTGCTCGATCACCTTCGCCCTCTGGCCGATCGTCTCGGTGAATCCCAAGATCCGGTCGCGGAAGAAGGTTCGGTTTTTTTTGCCAATGGTCAGAAAGTTTTCGAAGCCCAGCGAAAGGAGGTGCTCCGCTGCCATTCGGCCGCAGGCGGTATCGTCCAGCAGTATTCGCAGTTGTTCTCCCAACAGGCCTTCATCGCTGTTGCTGAGTGCCACCATCGGCAGCTTCATATTCAAAAGATAGCGTGCGGCCGCGCGGTCGGGTCCGATCAAGCAGAGCAATCCATCGACCTTTTTGGGAATGGCTGACCAACCTTTGGACTGCGCGTTATCGAAGAGGATCACCCAATTTTTTTCCCGAGCAAAGCGGGCGATTCCCTTGAGAATTCGGGGCTCGTGCCAGCTCATAAAAACCGCAATGGTCTTGGCGGGAGATCGGCGGTTTTTTGAGGAAGGCATGTGGGTTTACTCCATCAAATCGCCCCCTTGATGGCAATTTGAAATTGATCATTAAATGTACTTTTATCTTAAAAGTTGCAATTGCTGATCGAGCGGCATCCGGCATCATGGTCTTGCAATCAAGACGCTTTCATTCCATTCAAATTCATGACCATCCAGCACACCACCCAAGCCTTCCACCTTCGTCCCTTCACCGAGCGCAAGCGCCTCTCCGCGCCGCGCGTGAATCATGACGAAGAGATGTTTCCCTACCACCCCGCGCCGGGTGTGCCGAAGCACTTGCAACCGATCCACCGCAACCTCTGGACATCGGCATTTCCGTACAAGAAGGCGATGGATTATCCCGGTCACTTCGAGGTGCAGGAACTTCCGGTCGTGCGCTTGGAGAATGAGTTTGCGCGGGTGACGGTGATGCCCTCGATCGCCGGTCGCGTGATGGAGATCTTCGACAAAAAGCTCAACCGCCAACTCCTCTGGACGCCACCGAGTCTGCCGCTCGCCAACCTTTCGCTCTCTGGGCCCTGGAGCATTGGCGGCATCGAGTTCAATCCCTTCCGCTACGGCCACAATGTGCATGGCATCTCGACGATCGAGACCCGCAAGGTGACGCTCGCCGATGGCCGCGAGGCGATCGCGATGGGCGCCTTCGACGAGCTCTTTGGCTGCGGTTGGGAAGTCATCCTCACGCTGGAAAAAGGCACGCTGGTCTCGCGCATGACCATCACCAACCACTCCGGCAAGGATCAGCCGAGCCTGTATTGGTGGACCTGCATCGCGGTGCCGCAGCAGTGGCGCGATCGGGTGATGATGGCGCCGGGCGATTTTTTGCATCATGCGATGTTTCGCCAGGGTTATGAATTTCATCAATGGCCGATGGTTCATGGAGTCGATTGGTCGCAGTGGTTGCACCAGCACGAAGTGGTCTCGGGATATTTGGCCAACACCGCTTCCGACTTCATGGGTTACACCAACGAGAAAGAGGGCTGGAGTTTTGTGCACCGCGCCGACCGCGGCATCTGCAAAGGCCGCAAGCTCTGGTCGCTTGGCAGTCAAGGCGTGCATCAAACTTTCTGGCAGTTGCTCGCCGAGCCGAACTGGGTGCCTTATGCCGAGATCCAATGCGGCCTGCTGCCAACACAGCCCGACACCGGTATCCTCAAGGCCGGCGAGAGCATCAGCTGGACCGAATCGTTCTGCGGCGCGCAAGGTGCATCGACCGCCACCGACTACGCGGAAAATTTCGCCGCCTTCGAGCAACGCGGCATCGAGAAAACCGGCAAGGATTGGGCGGCATGGAATGACTCTGCCTTCTGGCGGATCACGAAATCCGAAACGCTCATCGCCGAGGACGAACGGCTTGCGATTTCCAGAAAGCTCATCCTCACCGGCAAGCTCGATGAGAGCGAAATTTCGCGCGCGATCGAACTCGGTTGGGTTGGCGGCGATGAATGGATCCGTTTGCTTTCGGAAAAGGAAAACGATCTCAGCCACGATGCGCGTCTTGCACTGGCCGTGGCATTGATCAATGCCAATGAACCTGCCAAAGCGCGCGCATTGCTTACGGGCCTTGCCGGCATCGGCGGCGAAACGGCTGCCTACGCGAACCATTTCCTTGCGCAGCTTTCGGAGAACGAAGGCAAGCCTGCC
>JBKDYW010000291.1:0-3927 GCA_046308575.1 Verrucomicrobiota bacterium | reverse complement strand
AGGAATTTCCTCGCTGCCTAGCAGCAGAAATTCCGTGCGGTAAAGCCCCACGCCCTTGGCTCCGCTGCGTTTGACCAAAGGCAATTCTTCGACGATTTCGATGTTGGCGGAAACAGTGAGCGGTCGGCCGTCGATCGTCTCAGTGGCATCGCCGCGCTTGGCATCCACCAAGTTGCGCACGCGCTCTTTTTCGTCATTCAACTGACGATACCGCGCCAGCGTTTCTTCAGTCGGATAAAGAATCAGCTTGCCGGTGTAACCATCAAGAATCGCCGGCGCGAGCGCGGTCATGTCGATCACCGCGCCTTCAAGACCAACGATCGCCGGCACACCAAAAGCACGCGCAAGAATCGCCGTGTGGGAATTCACGCTGCCCTGCTCGGTCGCAAAGCCCAGCACCTGACCGCGGTTCATCGATGCGGTGTCGGATGGTGCCAAATCGTAAGCGACCAAAATGTGGCGGCCGTCGGGCCCACCATGGCGGCTCTCACCATCCGCGGAAAAATTTCGCAGCAGGCGTTGCGCGACATCCTCAAGATCGGCCGTGCGCTCGCGCAAAAACGGATCGGGGATGCGCCGCATCGCCTCGAGGAAATTTTGCATCACCGCGTAAAACGCGTACTCGGCATTTTGCTGACGACTCGCGATCGCTGCCAAGACCCGCTCGACCAACGAGCGATCCTCAAGCATCATCACATGGGCCTCGAAAATCCCGCTTTCGTTGTCACCCGAAAGATCCTCAAGCCGACCCTGCAACTCGACGAGCTGACGCTTGGTGGTCTCCAGCGCCTCGTTGAAGCGCGCCTGCTCATGCTCCACCTCGGACTCGGCGATTTCATACACCTCCGGTGCCGAAAACCCGCGGGCGATGACATGCAAGGGAGCGATCGCGATACCCGGGGACGCAGGAATTCCCTCGTAAACGGTCTCGATTTTCTCGCTCGGGTCATCCATCGGGTGAAGCCAAATTGCTTGCCCGCCGCGCTGCGATCAAGACGCAAATTGCCCGATCCAATCACACGCGAAGGATGGGCTTGCGCGTCCGCACGCCAAAGCGGATCTTCCATCCATGTCCTCACTCGTCAAAGCCCTCTCCGCCATCGGCACCGGCCTCTTCGCTGCAAACGCCGCCGAACCTCTCGCCATCGGCGCAAAGCTTCCTCAGGTTTCGCAGAAAAATCAGGAAGGCATCACCATCGCACTAAGCGAATACGGCACCAGCGGGTGGCTCCTCGTTTACTTTTACCCGAAGGCCGACACACCCGGCTGCACGAAACAAGCCTGCAGCCTGCGCGATGCTTTTGCGACACTCACCGAAAAAGGCGTGAAGGTCCTCGGCGTCAGCACCGATTCGCCCAAGTCTCAAAAAACCTTTCGGGAAAAATACCAACTGCCCTTCGATCTGCTCTCCGATGAAGACTCGACGATCGTCAAAGCCTTCGGCGTGCCGACCACGATGGGCTTCGCCAAACGCCAGGCCTTTCTATTCAAGGATGGCGTGCTCGTGTGGGTCGACCTCTCAGCCTCGACCGAGCAACAGGCGGCCGATGTGCTCAAGGCGATCGAAGCAAAGAACTGAGCGGCATCAGGCGGCACACACTTCAACCGCAAGCTCGGGTTGGCGCGGTTCTTCATTTTGCGCAGCACCACGGCTGGCAATGAACTCATCGTACCGCACGAGCTCCATGCGGCCGTCGTGATGTTCGATGATCGCCGTGAGGCTCTCGACCCAGTCGCCGGAGTTGAGATAGTGCACGCCACCCTCATTGCGATCCTCAGGCGCGTGAATGTGCCCGCAGATGATGCCATCGCAATTTTTCCTGCGGGCCAAGTTGCGCAACAACTCCTCGTAGCGATCGACGAAACACACGGCCGACTTGACCTTGGCCTTCACTTGCTTGCTGATCGAATAGTACTCCTTGCCGCGCCATGCGCGCCACTGGTTGTACACGCGGTTGATCCCAAGAAGCAGGTCGTAACCAACCGCCCCCACCACTGCGAGCCACTTGTGATTGGTCGAAACGCTGTCGAAGCCGTCGCCATGGATCACCAAGTATCGCCTGCCATCCGGCGTGGTGTGGATGTGCTCCTTCATCAGGCTCACGCTGCCAAACACCAGCGGCATAAACCGCTCGAGAATCTCATCGTGATTGCCGCGCAGGTAAATGACCTCGGTGTGATCGCGCTCGGTCATTTTAAGAATCTTGCGGATCACGCGGCTGTGACGCGAGGTCCATTGACCACCACGCCGCAACGCCCAGCCATCGATGATGTCACCATTGAGCACGAGCTTGCGGCACTCGATGTGCTTGAGGAAATCAACAACCTCATCAGCCTTGCTGTCGCGTGTGCCAAGGTGGATGTCGGAAAGAAACACCGTGCGGCATGAAAGTTTTTCGCGCTTCGCCGGGCGTTTGTTTTTTGCTCGCGCAACAGAGGTCGCGGCCGCCTCTTGAAAAATGCCCTCAAGCCCGCCCACAATGCGAGCCCAGCCAAGCGACTCGACACTTCGCCGCGCGGCAATCCGCAACTCATGCGATGGATCCATCCGCAGCGCACGCACGGCCTCAGCGATGAAGGCCTCACCATCGCCCTTCACAACCTTGAGCCCATTGATGCCATGCTCCACATGCGAACGCGCGGCGGCATAATCATAGCCCACACATGCCAAGCCGCTGGCCATGCCTTCCAGCAACACATTTCCAAAAGTTTCAGTTTCACTCGGAAACAACAACACATCGCATGAAGCATAATGCCGCGCGAGATCCTCGCCGGTTTGCACTCCCACAAAATTTACCCACGGCAATGTCGCCTCAAGCTTCGGCCGCAATGGACCGTCGCCCACCACCACACAACGCAGCTCCGGCACCTCGGCCCTCATCCTTTCAAAAGCCGCCATCGCTAGATCAAAGTTTTTCTCGGCAGCCACGCGACCTACCATCACCACCACCGGCACCTCCGTATCTTCCCCACCCGCACGCCTCAAGGACTCAAACCTCATGCCCGGCGAAAACATTGCGGTGTCCACCCCACGACCCAAGACAGGCACCCGCGCCACACCCTCGGCCATGAGGCGGTACGCCACCTCGCGCGATGGCACCACCGTGCGGTCGGCACGCTGGTGAAACCGCTTGAGATACGACATCGCCAAGGGTCGCAACACACCGACGCGATAACGATCCATGTAATCGTGAAAATTGGTGTGAAACCCACTCACCACCGGAATGCCAAGCGCGTTGGCAGCCTTCATCGCCGATTTGCCCATCAGGCTCTCCGTCGCGATGTAAATCACATCCGGCCGCCTTGCCATCCACCTCGTGCGAAATTCAAAGGGCTTGGGCAAACCCACCCGTACCGCCGGATACCCCGGCAGCGGCACTGCCACGGCCTGACTCTCCCCGCGCCCGGCGTTGAGCCCAGTGTGCACGACATGCACCCGATGCCCTTTTTGCCGCAGCCCGTCCCGCAAACGCCCCAAAGTCATCGCCACGCCATTGATGTCGGGCGTGAAGGTGTCGGTCACAAATTCGATTCTCATGGTGTCGCGGAAACAACTTTTTGTTTCGCTTGAACACCATCAACCACTCACCCGCGCCTCATCACTTTTGTTCATGTGACAATTCCGTCACATGACTCCACAAGGATCAGGCACCTTCCCTCGCCTTGCGCAAATATTCGCAGATCAACGGAATCCTCGCACCCGCCGATGGCATCTCGAGAAGCTGCTGACGCAAATCAGGATCATTCACAAACTGCTGACTCACGATGTCGGTCATCAAGCCCGGTTCTTCGGCACGATCCAACAAAGTAAATACTCCTTGCTGCACAGCCTCCGGCAAATCCTGGATGGCATCCTCAATCGCACCCCGCAGCGTTTTCATCGCCGCCCCCTCACCGCCCTCGGGTGTAAAAACCGTGATCAAGGGC
>JBKDYW010000290.1:0-29455 GCA_046308575.1 Verrucomicrobiota bacterium | reverse complement strand
GCCAAAGAGTGAAATCACCCGCCTCGTGCTTCCAAGCTTCACGCAGAGGTACTCGTTCAAGTTTGCTAAGTTTGTTATTCATACGGTGATTCGTTTGGGTTTGGCATTAAAACGCCCCCGTCGACGGTTTCTCCGCCTCCCAATTTCCCAAGACTTCGCCGAGGACGACGGTGTAGGTGAGGTTGCCGTGCTCAAGGTCTACATCGGGGAGGAACTCATCGTCGAGGGCGGAGAGCAGCGGTTGGATGTTCGATTCGTCGAGGCCAGAGCCCTTGAGGATAATGACCGTGCCGGCGATCGTGCCATTGGCGAGGTAGTGGAGGTCGACGGCCGCGACATCATCCCCGCCGCGCTGGGCAAGAAATCGTTCGGACGAGGCCGTGCGGAGGGTGCGTTTCCAGGTAAGATTCATGTGAGGGAGGTGATGATCCAGTGGGACAGCGCGAGTGAGGCTGGGATGGCCGTGATGAGAACGAGGCAGCCGCTGCCCCGGTAGCCCACGCCGGTGCCAGGCACGCTGAAAGCGGTGTAGCGACGGCCGCGGGAGCTCTTGCCGACCCGAAATCCCCGCCCACCGAGCGAATAGCCGACGCCCGAGCCGCTCAGGTTTACCCTGAATGGCCCTAAATTGACGGATTTGCGGTAGAAAAAGCCCATGGGGAGGTGCGGACGATGCCGTTAGTGCAACCAGCACTAGCAGCTAGGGTGGGACAAATGTTGGTACAGGCAGAAAATTTCCGAAAAAGTTTCGGTCCCTGCCTATCCCGCATTTGCGTGTGCCCTTAAAACACGCCGCTTCCCGCTCCTCAAGCCATTTCGGGACATTCTGCCAGGCGCGTGAGCACCTTCTCCGGGTTGCGTTTCCACTCCTTGGCTATTTTCAAAAGCTCCTGAGGAACGAGCGATGCGACCTCCTGCTCGTTGGGCAGGTCGCCCCCTGAAATTGCCTGGCGAATCAATCGCGAGAGGAATTGCCCGCGCAGGCCGATGCCTTTGGTGGCGATTGCGTGGAGGAAATCGTCAATCAGGTCCTGGTGGCGCTGGTGCATCAGCGCGATGGCAGCAGTGACTGGATGGGGCTTTCCGATGAGAAGTTGGTAGCGAGCGAGGCCGATCCACGCGGCATTTTCGCTTGGGTAATCGAGGACGCCGTTTTCGATTTGGCCGTTGAGGGCGTCGCGAACGGGCTGTGGAATGGCGATGGATTTTTTGATGGAGCGGGACATTGAGGGGATGTGTTTAAGATAAGTTGATATTTGGTGTTCCAGGGGTGTTCCTGCGGTGTGACCGCGGTGTTGATGCGGTGTGACCGCGGTGTGACCGGTGCCACGTTGCGGTAATCATTTTCATAGGTGTTCATTTGTCCAGTTCAATTTCCGTTTCGGCCCGCTGCCGGGCGTGAGTTGACAGCCAACAAACAAGCACCCCTATGAAATCCACCACCCTGACACCAATGCCGCTGGCGATCCGCCGGGGCAAGATCAGGCGGCCGCAAAAGGTCGTCATCTATGGGCCGGAAGGCGTCGGCAAATCGACGCTCGCCGGGCTTACACCGGAACCCGTTTTCCTCGATACGGAAGGCGGTACTCACCACCTCGATGTTGTCCGATTTGATTCGGCTGCGACATGGGAGGAAATCACCGATTCGATCAGCCAGCTCGCCAAGTCGGAGCATGAATTTCGGTCATTGGTCGTCGACACGGCCGACTGGCTTGAAAAGCGCCTAGCGGAATTTCTTTGCCGAAAGTCTAACAAGGACAGCATCGAAGACTTTGGCTACGGCAAAGGTTGGGTATTGCTGGCGGAAGAATTCGCCCGGTTCCTGACTTCGCTCGATGTTCTGCTCGAACGCGGCATGCACGTCGTGTTTCTGGCGCACGCCACGGTCCGGAAATTTGAAGCGCCCGACCAAGCCGGTTCGTATGACCGATTTGAGCTCAAGTTGAGCAAGCAAGTGGCGCCATTGCTCAAGGAATGGGCGGACGTCGTGCTCTTTGCCAACTTCGTGACCAAGGTCGCGGAGAAGGACAATGGCAAGCTGCGCGGTGTTGGCGGCAAGGAACGCGTGCTCTTTGCCAATCACGCGGCGGCCTATGATGCGAAGAACCGCCATGGACTTCCGGACAAGCTGGCATTCTCGATTGATGCGCTCACTCCGGTGTTTGGCGATGTTGCTGCGCGTGCCGTGGCACATGTGACTCATGAGAAGCCAGCGACCAAGTCGATTGCCGAGCGCATTGCCGATACCTTTGGAAATCGAATTGGTGATGTCACCGACTTTCTGATCGCGCGCGGCCAACTTGGCTACGATTCGGAGGGAGGAATTGAAACCTTTGATAAACTCGACCCGGCCTACGCCGAGCGGATGCTTTCCGAGCCTGAGCGCTTTCTTGCCGCAGTGCAGGAATGGGCAAAAGAGGAGGTGGCGAAGTGAGTGCACTTCGCCCGTCGAATCTGCCAAAGCTTGCTGCCTGCCCATGTTACGAGAGCAATCCCGTGGCTGGGCCAGCGGCTGAGCGTGGCACGCTGCTTGATACGGCATTTCGTGCCGAGCTGCTTGGTCTGGAAGAGCGATTCACATTGGCCAACAAGCTCAGTGCCGACGAAATCGCCTCGGTTTCCTGGGCGGTCTCGATGGTCCGTGCGATGGCTGGCCGCGAGAGGGTCTTGGCTCGTGAGGACGACTGCCGGATCAAGATTCTCAATCTGACCGGAACTGCAGATGCGATTGTTCCCACGAGATTCACCCACTTCGATCTCAAGACCGGCGTGCGTCGAAACTACCGCGAGCAAATGGCAGCATACGCTCTCGGGCTCATGAGTGCCCACTTTGCCTCCGATTGGACATGCCACTTGCTCTTCTGCGACCTGCGCGAGATCGAGACGATTCGCTTCACGTACGAGGAAGCGCACGACGTGGTCGATGCGGTGGTCAAGCAGTTCTACGACACCAGCAAAGCTCCCAACCCATGTGAATACTGCGGCTGGTGCGCAAAGGCAGACACATGCCCGGCGCGTCACGCCATCGTGGCCGAGACAATGGCTGCGACTGAAGTTGGATTCAACTTCGAGGCGATGGTTGCTGACCCGGAAAAGCTTGGTCAATTTCTGTCCGCCTGCGCGGTCGTCGATGATTTCCGCGACAGGGCAAAGAAGATTGCCACTGAACGAATCAAGACCGGCGGAGAGGTTCCTGGTTGGCAGCTCGTGACGCGCAGGGGCGCTGAGTTTGTCGACTGCGAAACCGTCGGCCACCACATCCAGAAAATCGGCTTCGGCGCAGTCCTCCATGCCTACGGAAACCTGTCGGCATCGAAGTTCCGCGAGCTCTGGAACGAACGGATGCCAAGTGAATCACCATTCCCGGATGAGGCAGTCAAACACGCCTCACCCACCACCTATCTCAAGCAATCCAAAACCAAGCCGAAGCCATGAAATCCAACAAAATTCAAAGGCCGATTCTCAGGAAGGCGACGGCGCGAGCCTATTACCTGCGGATCGCGGCGGAGTGGATGACGGGCAGGAAGCGGTTTCCGTCCGCAGTCCTCGCCGATGCCGAAAAGGCCGCCCAAGGCGTCCTGGCACGTCACGCCCGCCAGCCGAAAGCCCACGTCAAGCCCCCGCTCTCCGGGCGGGGCGATGAGACATCCACCAATTCGTAACCCCATGCCATCCACCAATCTCAAACCAACCAAACCAAACTAACATCATGCCATCCTACACATCATCCACCCCCACCCAACGTCCTGAATTCGTCGATGCCGGCGACTACCAAGTCGAAGTCATCGGCGCGATCGAGACGATCAGCAAAAGCAAACACGAGATGATCGAGCTCAAGCTCCGAACATCCGAGGGCAGCTACCTCTACGACTTCCTTGTCTTCATCCCGAATGCGTTCTGGAAGATTGACGCATTCCGAGCGTCGACCGGCGAAGAGGTATTGCCCGAACAAGACGTCGAACTCACTGCCGATGATCTCATCGGTCGCACCGGCACCGTTCGCCTCTCACTTGAGGAATACAACGGCAAGAAGCGCAACAAGGTCGTCGCATGGCTGACCGTCAAAGCAAACACCCAACCCGCCCGCCGTAGTGACAACCCATTCTAAGCCAATGGGCCTTCGGGCCTACCAAACCAAGGCGCTTCAGGACATCCAGAAGGGCTTTGAGGAATTCGACAAGCAACTTGGAGTGCTGCCGACAGGTGCAGGAAAAACCATCCTGTTTAGTCGGATCGCCAAGGACCTGCAGCCACAGCGGACCTTGATCCTCGCTCACCGCGAGGAACTCATCACCCAGGCGGTCGACAAACTTCGTGACTCGACTGGGATCGAGGCCGAGATCGAGATGGGAGAAAACCGAGCATCGCTCGATGCGCCGGTCGTTGTCGCCTCAGTTCAAACGCTCATGCGCGAAAAACGTCGTGAGCGTTGGCCGAAGGACCACTTCGGATTGGTCGTCGTTGATGAGTGCCACCATGTGCTAGCGGACAGCTACCTGCAGACGCTCGACCACTTCGATGAACACGCCAAGGTCTTGGGAGTCACGGCGACCAGTGACCGAGGTGACAAACGAAACCTCGGCCGGTACTTCGAGAACATCGCGTGCGAAATCAGCCTGCTCGACCTCATCAAGCAAGGATGGCTCTCACCAATCAGGGTCAAGACCGTGCCATTGGAGATGGATCTTAGCGGCGTGAGAACCAGTCGGGGCGACTTTAGCGCCGATGACCTTGGCCATGCGCTTGAGCCATACCTGGAAAAGATCGCGGATGTCATGGTCGAACACCGGCATCGCAAGACGATTGTCTTTCTCCCGCTCATTGCCGTCTCGAAGCGATTTGCTGAGATCTGCCGTGATCGTGGACTGCTCGCTGAGCATGTCGATGGCCAGACCAGCGAACGGAAGGCGGCACTAGAGAGGTTCAGGAAAAATGAGACGCGCATTCTCACCAATGCGATGCTGCTCACCGAAGGCTACGACGAACCTAGCATCGATTGTGTCGTGTGCCTGCGGCCGACCAAGGTGCGCGCGCTTTACTCGCAGATCATCGGCCGTGGCACGCGAATTTGGCCGGGCAAAGACCACCTGCTAGTCTTAGACTTCCTCTGGCAGTCGGAAGAACATAGCCTGATTCGCCCGGCGCACTTGATTGCCGAGGACGAGGCAGATGCCAAGGCGCTGACCGAAAAGCTCGGTAATGATGGTGACCTCGAAGAGGCGCGCGAGGGAGTCGATTCCGACCGAACACGCACGCTGACTGATAGGCTCACTGCCAATCTTGCGCGCCGTGGCACCACGATCGACCCGCTGGAGCTCGCCGTCTCGCTCAAGGAAGTGGCACTCGCTGACTACCAGCCAACCATGGAGTGGCAGGCACAAGAGCCCACCGCCAAGCAACTCGATGTGCTGAGTAAATTTGGCCTCGATACCGATTGCGTCCGCACCAAAGGGCAAGCATCGCTGATACTCGATCGCCTCATCATGCGAAGGAAGCTTGGCCTCGCCACGCCCAAGCAAGTTCGCGTGCTCGTCCGTCACGGCCATCCACAGCCGGAAACCGCCACCTTTGAGGAAGCCCGCAACTTCCTCGATTCACGCTTCAAAACAATCAACGCCTGATAGACTCGATATGGCAAAATACCGATCACCTGGGCTAACCCTCGCATTGCCACGCCGAACGCTCGACTACCTACGACAAGGGGCAGGCGAGGGCATGAGGAATGCCGAACTCTTTGATGCCACCTGCCAGTTCCGCGATGCCGGCCACCCGCTGGAAGAAACCGAGGGGCAGCTGCTTGCCCGCGCGCTTGCTGATGGCCTATCCGAATCCGAGGCACGGACGACAATCCGCTCGGCATTCGCTCGTGCGTCCCGCGAACCACTGGGCGCGTCACCACAAGCCGTCCACCGGCGACCGACCATGGCACCTGATGCCAGAAGGATGGCCAAGTCATTGCCCGACCCGATTGATGGCGGATTCCTCCAGCTTCTCGATGCATGCTTCCAACCGGACGAACATGTCGCCATTGCGCCGGCTGCCGAGTCGGATGATGGCGAGGTCATTCCAAGGCGCGGAGTCACGCTCACAGCCAACGAATGGCGATCCAAGGTCGCCCAGAAGGGTGGCATCGACAAAGTCTTTGGAACCAAGCTCGGGCTCTACGTCCGCATCAACCCGATGGTCAACGACGGCGCCAAAAACGAGCATGTCACATCGTATCGCCACGTCTTGGTTGAGTTCGATCGCGACGGGGAAGGCAAACCAATCCCGAAGGAAGAACAACTCCACTCCGTCGTTGCCAGTGGCATGCCCGTGTCGGTGCTCATCGACTCAGGGAACAAGAGCCTGCACGCATGGATCCGAGTCGATGCTCCCGATGAGGCGGAATACAAACGCCGGGTCGAAACGATTTGGGGGTGGTTTTCCGAACTCAACCTCGACAAACAAAACCGCAATCCCTCCAGGTTGTCACGATGCCCGGATGGCTGGCGCACGGTCGATGGTGAGATCAAACGCCAGTCGTTGTTGGCCACCAGCATTGGGGCCGAGTCATGGACGGCATGGGAGGCGGCACACGCAAATTCTGACCTTCCGCCAATCCTGACCGGCTATGGGTTCATGGGGCAGCCAGAACCAGAGCCACCACAGCTCGTCGTTGGCGTCCTTCACCAGGGAGCAAAGATGGTGCTCGGCGGGCCGTCCAAGGCACGCAAGAGCTGGTCGCTCATCGACCTTATGCTCTCGGTGTCCACCGGCTCACCATGGTGGGGGTTTGCCACCCGTCGCGGCCGTGCGCTCTACCTCAACTTCGAGCTTCCCGCATTCGCGCTTCAATACCGAATCAACCGGATCGCAGATGCCAAGGAAATCGAGGACTTCACTGGCTTCGACATCTGGAACCTGCGTGGCCACGCGACAGACTTCTCCGCGCTCATCCCCAAGATCCTAGGACGCATCCGCGATACCGGGTATTCACTCATTCTGATCGACCCGATCTACAAAGGCCTCGGTGCTCGCAACGAGAATGATGCCGGCGACATTGCCAGCCTGCTCAATGAAGTCGAACAACTGGCAGCAAAGTCGGGCGCCGCTGCCGTCTTCGGTGCTCACTTCTCCAAGGGGAACCAGGCGGGCAAAGAATCCATCGACCGCATCGGTGGCTCAGGCGTCTTTGCACGCGATCCTGACGTGATCCTGACCATGACCCCGCACGAGGATGATGACGCCCACGTCATTGACCTCACGCTGCGCGCCCTGCCGCCCGTAAGGCCGTTTGTCGTGCGCTGGCGCGAGTCGATCTTCATAGCCGACCGCGAGGCCGATCCTGCGGCACTCAAGGCCCCACAGGGCAATCCCAAGAGCGAGAAGGCAAAGGCGACGTACAAGTTGGGCAGCGCGGCAGATCGTTACGGCAAAGCAGTCGAGACAATGCCTCCCCTCGCCAATGGCAAGGTACCACAAGACTCCGCCGTGCTCGCCTACATCTCAGACCGCATTGCCGAGATCGATGGCGACTGCACGCTGAAGGAAGCCCAGCGCGTCTTCTACTGCTTGGCCAACATGAAGCCCGGCCCTCTCGTTTTCGACAAAGCAACTCGCCTGTGGAGGGGGCGTCGCCATGGAATTTGAACCCGTCATTTCAGCAGGGTTTGAACCCGGGTTTCAAATTGGTTTGAACCCATTTGAACCCGTATGTTCTAACAGAAATTCGCGACTGATAGTCAGGCACCTTACTGTCATCCTGACAGATTCTCTAAAGAGAATCAGAGCGCGAATCGGTAAACCGAGATTCGCGCGCTCTGGTTCGCCTTTTAAGGCACCAGCGCCATCAGTTTCAGATCGGCTGAAAGGAGGTTCAAATTGAACTCCGACGACTACGCCAAAAGACAGGCATGCAGGGATGCGATCTACGAACGCGAGTACCAAGCATGGGTCAGCTCAATGACCCCAGCCGAACGACGTGAAGCCGAAAAACTTGGCCTACTCAAACCATGCATCCAACGCCATGGCAGTGGGGCTGCGGAACTTGACATGGCCGACTCACCAATGGCCAGCCACACCCCAGACATGGCCAGCTTGGTCGATCACGATGACGAGCAACCCAGCACATCGAACCACAATGCCATCGATGTCCTGCGCCACTTCGTCGCCGACCTGATCTCGGAGGGCAACACCAGGCTCACCGTCGAATGCCTAGCCGTCGCACTCGGGCTCAGCGCCTACAACGGCGAAAGCATGACCAGCATCGCCAAACGCCACGGCGTCACCAGGGCCGCTGTCTCGAAGCGATGCGTTGACATCATAACCCAGCTGAACCTGCCGCCCTCACGGGCCATGCGCAGCGAGAAATCCCGCAAAACCTACCAAACATCACAACTCAAACAACACCTGCAACACAATCCATGAACACCCTAGCAATCAACGACCCAAAATTCACCATCACCCGAACCGGCATCGAATTCACCGACGAGATGACCTTCGACGAATGGAATGAACTCGGCAAAAAAATCACCCCCATCGGCAAGTCGATCGGCTTCATCATCGGCGACTGGATCAACTATGGCGAGGGACGTTATGGCGAAAAATACGATGAGGCCATTGCCAGCACCGGTCTCGCGGTCCAAACGCTCAGGAACTACGCATGGGTGGCAAGGCGTGTTGAAATGTCTGTCCGGACAGACAATCTTGATTTCACCCACCATCAGGTCGTCGCCAAACTCAAGTCCAACGAGGAAAAAGACCATTGGCTCAAAATGGCCGTGAAACACAACCTCGGGAAACGCCGCCTCCAGAAGTCGATCAACTTCGGCCGACTCGCCACCGAGAAGGAAGTTCAGGGCGACCCAGCCGATCGCGGATACGTCACCTACCTCGCCCTACTCAATCGCATCCGCCGCTGGTGGGCTCGCGAAACCCAGAAGGCACCAGTCGACGAATGGGACGACGACCGCCGCCAAGGGCTCAAGAAGGACTTCAAACTCATCCTCGATATCTACGAGGCACTTTGACGACAACCGCAGGGAGGGACGGTCCCAGGCGAGCCTCATACACTCACCCTCTGCGGGTTCAACTCCCGCCCCTGCATCCACTCAAACCCCAACATGACCACGCCAACCCAACGAATCACACGCCTACTCGATGAAGGCGCACGATTCATGGTGAAACTCCCCAACACCACGTCGATCGACCTCACCCCAGACGTGGTGGCTGCCATCGCGGAGGTTCAAACCCACCGCACGGAGTTTGAACCCGATAAGGAATCTATTGGCCAATCCGACGGGCGGAGGGGTTCCCCTGACCCATGTTGAAAAAACGAGCAAAAATCTTTTTGGATCTTACACCAGCCACACTCGGCCAAGATGGACATCAACCCGGAGCAATTCGACCAAATCAAGACCGCCAACACGGCGAACATCCTGAAGAAGTTGAAAGCAGGCAAGACGCTCTCGCGAGTCGATTGGACCCAACTTCAGATCAAGAAGCAGACGGCTGACGACCAGATTCCTGAGATCCGTCACACGGCAAAAAGCTTAGTCGAGCTGGCAGAGATTCTTGGCGTGGCCCGCCAGACAGTGGATGTGTGGAAGCGGCGCAAGGGAGCACCCAAGCCGCGCTCGAATGGAACCTACGATGTTCTCAAGTGGGTTGCCTTCATCAAAGCAGAAGGGCTTGCCTCCAAATTTGAGAAGGCATCCGAGACACCCGACGAAACGGAGCTTCGCCTGCGCAAGTTGTTGGCCGAGGTTGAGGATCGTGAACTGCGGGTAGCAATCCGCAAGGGGCTCTTCATTCCGCTCGATGAAGTCAGGGATTTCATGAACTACCACCACGGGCAGGCGGACGCACTTTTGATGAACAAGCTGGAGAACGAGCTTCCTCCGATCCTTGCCGGACTTGACGCGGTGGGCATCAGGAAAGAGCTCGCCAAGGCACGCGACGAGTTCAAAGCGATCCTGCGACGTGCCGTGTACCCGAAATCACCCAAGCTTGAAAACCGAGGAAGAAAGCCAGCCGACAAATAATCCACTGCTGCTGGAAATGTATGGCAAGTCGTGGCCGGAGACTGATCGTCGGCCGCCGTGGCAATGGTGCGAGCAGCATGTCGAATCGATTCCGTACTCGCCAGTACCGGGAGGATTTCAGTCGGCCAACTCCCCATGGATTCGGGAGCCGCTTGAAGCATTGGCCGACCCATCGGTTTCGCTCGTCTCCATCATTGCCGCGATCCAAGCGGGCAAGACACTGACGGCGGAGCTTGGGTCATGCTGGATTGCATGCAACTCGCCTGGCCCGATGCTATGGCTCGACCAGACGGACTCCGACGCCAAAGACCAAGCCGAGAACCGCCTCCATGTGCTTTGGAAATACTGCGGCCCGGTGCGTGAGATTTTGCCACGCATGACGGGAACCGAGCGCCACAAGATGAAGCGCGCATCCGTAGCATTTCGCAATGGCATGACCGCATGGGTGCTGGGCGCTCACTCAAAGAGCAACCTCCAGCGTCGCTCAATTCGCTGGCTGATCGGCGATGAAACATGGCGCTGGCCATCGGGTCACATGGCTGAGGCCGAAGCCCGCGTCACTGCCTTCGGCTGGTTGGGCAAACGGTTCTTTGTTTCTCAGGCAGGTGAGATCGAAGACGACACGGATCGGAAGTTCAAGATGACTGACCAGCGGGAATGGTGCTGGCGTTGTCCTAGTTGCCAAAAAACCCAAGCTTGGAAATGGGAGCAAATTGAATGGAGCAAGGACGCGCGCCTTGAGGACGGCACCTGGGATTATGAACGGGTGCGCGAAACCACCGAGATGTTCTGCGAATGCGGCCAGAGGTTTCCTGACACCGACCGATCACGCCGAGAGCTGAATGATCCATGGAATGGCGCAAGATTTGTGCCGCAGAACCCTGGAGCATCAAAGTCGAATGTCGGCTTCCATTGGAATGGTTTGTGCGCCGGGTCATGGGGGAACTTGGCCGAGCTTTACCTGCGCGCCAAACAATCGGCCAAGGCGGGCAACATCGAACCATTGAAGATTTTTTGGCAGAAGCGATTGGCTTTGCCGTTCACCGAATACACTGAGGACTTTTCAATCGAGCTCACTGCCAGTGGCTACCAGCGCGGAAATGCCGACTGGGAAAAGGAAGGCGCAATCATGGCCGGCAGAATCCTCATCCCAGACGAGGATGACGCACCCAAGGTTCGCCTGCGCTTCCTGACCGTCGACGTCCAGATCGACCATTTTTGGTGGTTGGTCACCCAATGGAGCCCGGATGGTTCGAGCCGCAGAGTCGACTGGGGGACAGTGCAAACATGGGAGGACATCATCGGACTGCAGGAGCGTTTCGGAATCACATCATCACTGGTGGGCATTGATGCCGGATTCAACAGCTACGAGGTTTACCAGCGTTGTTCTCTTCACGGCTGGGTGGCACTCATGGGCGATCGTCGCAACACATGGACGCACAGGCTCAAACAACGATTGGGCGTTGGCGTAAGAATGAAAGCAGTTGAGAGGTTCTACTCGCCAAAGCGGATGATCCATGTCGCCGCCGGCAAGACCGCGCAGATGTTCTACTGGAGCAACCTCAACGTTAAGGACACCCTCTCGCGCATCCGGCGCAACCAGGACATTGCTCGTGGCCCGACATGGGAGGTGCCAGTCGAGGCATTCGACGAGGCAAACGAGGACAAAAACCGAGTTTCGTATCTCGCGCAGCTTGAGTCTGAGCGGCGCATCAAAGAGGGAGAAAAGTGGCGCTGGGAGCAAATCCAGAAGATGCCCAATCACCTATGGGACTGCGAAGCCATGGCAACGGTCTTCGCATTCATGCTCAAAATCCTAGGACGCGAGACTGAAGCAGGAGATTCGATGGAGCCCGAGCCTGCAGGTGCAGACAGCGACTAATACTCCTCCGGCAGCAGCACGCAGGTCGATGATCGATCTGACTCGGTAATGATGTAGATCCGCCGGCCGTCATCGAGCTTGTAATGGCTCAGAATCCGATCGCCTTCCTTGAGCGCATCCTCGTTCATGCGCTTGTCGCAATCATCGAGGTCACCCCAATCCCCGCAGTGGTGGCGGTGAAGGAAAGCGCCCAGGTCGATCTGGAGCGCGATGGCTCCGGGCGTGGCAACGGTTTGCCCCAGTGGAAACCGTGGTGTCATCAGATGGTATGCCATGGCGGATCAGTCTTTGGAGTTTCCCCACATGGGGTGGCGCTTGCCCGTGGCGATGAGGCCTGAGGCCATCAGATCCTCAACCAGTTCTTTCGGCGGCCATGCGCGGTGCTGCTTGCCGGTTTGCATTTTTGATGCCCTTGCCGTCGCGCGACAGTAAGAGGGCAGATCAGCTTCTGGGTTGAAGCTGTCCAACCTCATTTGCGTCATCAGGTCAGTTGGATCGGTGGCCTTGAAGGTGGCACCGTCGATGGTGTGGTATTCAGTGTTCATTGTTATCATTGTTGTCATTGGAAATCAGGCGGCGAGTTTTTTGGCGCGCGCAGTGTAGAATTTGGTGAGCCCCTTGGCGTTGATGGTGCGGAAGAACCACTTCGTCCTGCTCATTCCGAGCTCAGTATTGAGCGGGCGGTTCTGGACGGTGGTTGCGGCCTCTGCTGCGTCGAACATCCGGGCCATCAATCGCACCCAGTTGGCGATCTTATCGGGGTCAGTGGTTCCCGAGTGGTGGCGAACCTCAAGAGTCTGATGGCGGAAGTAGGAATGAACGTTGAGCTTCCGGTAGCGGGATATGTAGAGGTCCTTCATTTGCTCCATCGTCCGGCAGGCGTCGATCTTGCGGAACATTGCCTGGCATGCGGCGTGATGCCTCTCGGCGTCATCGTATGAACTCGAAAGGTTAGACATCAGAAGGCTGTGGGTGTTGCCCCTGCGGGATGGCGGCTGGAAGGTATCGAGCACGTCCTCGAACTTCGTCCAAATCTTGAGGAGATTCTTAACGGATCGAATGTTCATCGAGCTGGCATCGAAGTGGACGTGGAGTCCGCACTTTTTATTCACCTCTGCTCCGGCAGCTTCGAGTGCGGCGGCAGCAATTCTGACTTGTTCAATTCCGGCTTCACCTTCGAGGACTGGTGAAACGAGTTCATAACCGCACGAGCCGTCATAGACGATTTTCCAATGCGGTGTCGTGTTGTGGGTGTAGCCCATGTATTCAGCCTGGATGCCTGCGGCTCTCAGGCTCATGACTGCTTGTTCGACTGTAATGGTGGAGAGGAATTCAATTTCAACTCCGAAGCGGCGGGACATCGTGGGTGTTGTCATGGTTAATATCTGCCATGGTGCCACCTCACGTCCATGGCTAAGTGGAGTTATTAAAATAAAAACATAATTCATAGGTTTGGCATAGATTCTAGCACCCATAATTCGTGCCAATCGCGAGTCGTTTTATCCGCGAAAAAAAGACAAAAAATGACATGGACTCAAGTTGTCAGACTGGCAGATGAGGGATGATGAAAGGAACTAGCCACGCTGCAAAAGACATCAAATACACCACCGGAATGTTAGTCCTGATCCGCCCCGAGTGGGATGGAGACAACACGCTCTATGTGATTGCCGAATGGAACGGCGACCGAGGGTTCATCCGACCAGTGAATTGGTCGCACGGCGAAATTGTTCCAACAGAAAGAGTCGCCTCCGAAATGATCCAACCAGCAACAACCAACCAATGAAAAGCTCATCAAAAAAAGACAAAAAAAGACATGGACTCACCCAATTAGACGGGCAGATGAGGGATGCTATGACAGCAATAAACATCGAAAAATACAGGGCCATGGCATGCGTCGTGGCGGGCATCATTCGCGAACTCAAACAAGTTCCAGCCGGTCATCTCTATGCCCGACTGGTGGCCTACATGACCGTCTCGGAATTCGAGCTAATCATCAAAACCCTGATCGATTCAAAGCTCATCATCCAGAAGGACTACATGATCAGTTTCATCGAAAAAAACTAAACTAACCACCACCACCATGCGCTCGTATTCATACATCACCAAGGCCATGCAAAGAAGCATTCGTGACATTGAAACCACTGGATTTCAAATGTCGCGAATCATCCCGACCAATCCCATGGCCGGAATTCGCTCTGAGAAATTCCATGCCGATTTCATCAAGCAAACCCAGAGAGGACTGCTGGCATTCCACATCTTAATCGACACGGACGGCAACATCAACACTAACCCATAATCATCACCATGGACAAACTCTACTACATCGTTTGCGACGACAAGGACACGACACTCTTCGAGGGGCGCTACCAAGGCCGAACACGCGGCGGGGCGCTCAAATTCCTCAAGCAGACAATCGGCCGCAAGACCCTCAACGGACTGGTCTTCACCATCACAGAAATCCCAGTGCCAATGATTCGCGAAATCGTGGCCGACATACTTTCAGGGGGAACCGGGTGCACGAATGTTGCCAATGTCATCCCAATCACTCAGCCAGTTCCCGAGCCAGCAGTCGGACGGTTTGATGCATTTGCAGAAGCCCCCGCGCCCGAGGAGCCTGAGCCCGCTACCACACCATCTAAAACAGGGAGCGGCAAACCCGCCAAGAAGGCAGGCAATCCCGGCCACGGTGACGACTACTGGTCGAGGGTTCGCGCCTATTGGTACGAATGCCGAAGCATCAAGCAAACGGCTGAGCAATTTGGGTTATCACCCAACTCCGTCAAAACTCGTTCATACAGGGAGGGCTGGAGCCGATGAACTTTGAAACATGGAGCCCGATTGCCGGTGATGGCGCGACGATTTGCCACTACAGCGACAGGACAGCCTGCACGGTGGCGAGAGTCAGCCCAAGCGGCAAAACGCTGTATCTTCAACCAGACATCGCCACGCTCGATGGTTGGAAGCCGGAAATCATCCCCGGCGGATTCTCCGGGCATTGCGTGAACAACGCCGAGCAGACCTACGCATACACTCCGAATCCCACAGGTTCGATGATTCGAGCCAGCCTCCGCAAGGATGGAAGGTTTCGCACTACCAATAACGAGCCGGTCATTCCTGGCCGCCACCAATTCCACGACTACAACTTTTAATGAACGCGACCATCACCCGATACACGGCCCGCGGAGGATATGCCACCCGCTTCTGGGCGGTGCTCGTTAATGGCGAATTGCTCGCCGTGACCGTGTATCGCAAGGGCGCTGAGGCAGTCGCCAAGGCCATCAACAACACCAACCAAGATTCGTATGCCACAACCACTCAAGATACTTCCAGAGCCAGTCAATGAGCAACAGACTCAGCCACCGCTTGCGTGGCGACCATCAGACCCCAGTGACCTCTGCGGGCCAGCATCAACCATCGCTAGCCGACTCCTCGCCAAAGCGCGCAAGCTCCATGACGATCCAAGCGCGCCTGTAAAAATCCTGCTCTACGGTCCACCCGGAGTCGGTAAAACCAGCATCGCCGACATGGTGGCCGACCAACTCGCAGGAACCCGCTTCGCAATCGAGGAATTCAATGGCAAGCTCGTTGCCGTCGAAACCGTGAAGCAGTGGATGAGTACGCTCAGCGTCTCTTCGCTCTTCGGAGTCTACTCGGTCAAAATCATCAACGAGATGGATCGCTGCACGCGGGATGCCCAGGATCTTCTCCTGAGCTATCTCGACCGGCTGCCCGCGGGACGCGCCGTGATCGGCACTAGCAACCTGCAACTCGATCTGCTTACTGAGCGATTCCAAACTCGCTTCCAGTCGATCAAGCTATCCGCTCCTACCACCGAGGACATTGCGACCATGCTTTGTCGTCACTGGCCGGTAAATGAGGCTACCGCGCTTCGGATCGCAGTTGGGTCAGGGGGATGCGTGAGAGCTGCGCTTGCTGATCTGGAAACCTGGCTGGATGCCGGCGACTGTTGACAGCGGCGTCTCGATCGATGACTCAAGATCCCAAAGCCCGAACACTTGCCAATGGCATCGAAGTTTGGTGCAGCTTCGACAAGTTGGTTCCAGTGGCGGAGTTGAAACCCAACCCGCGCAACCCCAACACTCACCCTCAGCGCCAGATTGAGCTTCTCGCCAAGAACATCCGCTATTTCGGTTGGCGCCAAACCATCACCATCTCGAAACTCACCGGGCAAATCGTTTCCGGCCACGGTCGCCTGATGGCAGCAAAGCAGCTCGGCGTTGAAGTCGTGCCGGTGCAATACCAAGAATTTGCCAGCGAGAATGACGAACTTGCCGTGCTAGTCGCCGACAACCGCCTCGCAGAGCTCTCGACCGTCGACCTCAACGAGCTGGAGAAAATCGTCAGTGACTGGAAGGCCGCCGATTTCGACACGATCCTTGCAGGATTCGATACTGCCGAGCTCGACAACCTCCTCACGCCAGGTGGCGGCGATGATTCCGAAGACGATGATAAGCGCCATGACGAAGAGCTCGAAAAAAGTGAAGTCACCGTGGCAGTCGGGCTCTACCGGTTCCGTATCACCCAGGATGAATTCATCGCATGGTGTGACCGCGTGAAACAGGAAGCCGGGTTCGACAAGGATTCCGTCCTAAATGAAATCCGCAGCCGACTCGGACTATGAACATCACACTTGAGCCGATCGATGCGGTGAATCCGTCGACTTATAACCCAAGGTCTGCCGTGGCTGAACGTCTCGACTTGATCGAGCTTTCGCTGCGAAAGCTTGGTTTCATTGCGCCAATCTTTGCCGATGCGAATGGCGAAATCCTCTCAGGACACCAGCGCCATCTGGTTGCCACGCGCATGGGGGCCACCCATGTTCCGATATTCCGCACCAAGGCCCTGGATCTTGAACAACGAAAGGCGCTCAACATCGTCTTTAACCGGGCGACCAATGACTTTGATTTCCATCACACCCCCGGGAAAATCACCCGCGAGCTTGAGACACTCGATATTCAGGCACTTGCATCCCGCATACCCGACAAAGAAGTCGGATCTGACGCCTTTCTTCGCTGTCTCAAGCCCGCGGAAGTTTCCATCAAAGACCTCTGCAAGGTGAACTCCGGGCGGTGGATTCAGTATGCCCGCAACCTCGCTCGCACACTTCATCGCCATGGCATCCTGATGCCGATCATTTGCCGCGAAGACCTCAGCGTGATCAACGGCATTGGTCGTCTGGAAATGCTGGCCGAAAAAGGTGAGGAGTTCGCACCGGTTGTGTTCGTCACCGAGGAGGAAGCCGAATTTGCCCGAGCCATGATGAACCTGCTGTCGATGGACTTCGATTTGCACAACCGCTATGCGGACATGCTGCGCTTCAATTCATTTCGTCGCGCACGCCGTGTCCGTCGTGAGCTGGGGAATGGATTCATCTTTGCCACTCATGGAGCCAGGCCATGCCACACATTCGACATCGGCAAGCCAAGTGACCGGGCCCGTTGGATTCGCGAGCATGGCCACACGGTTCTCGACTTTGGCGCCGGCCACCTCACTGAGACATTTCTCCTGCGCCAGCAGCGAATCGACTGCACGCCATTCGAACCGTTTCGACTTGGCCCAGGGGGCATCAACAAAGCGGAGAGCGTGGAGCTTGCCCGTGCCTTCCTTGCTGAGGTGGCGGATGGCAAAGAATGGACAAGTATCTTCATCGCCAGCGTGCTCAACTCCGTGCCATTCCGCGAAGATCGCGAGCACATTGCCTGCCTATGCGCCGCTCTCTGCAAACCATTCACCAAGGTCTATGCCTGCGCCTCCTCGGCAGGTGAGTCCGGCTGGAGACAGGTCAATGGCAAGGCCTTCATGAACGAGAGCAACTCGGCCAACATCGCGTTTCGTCTCGACTATGAACCGGGCATCCGCATCGGCGACTTCCAGGACAAACCCAAGGTTCAGAAATACCACACCGAGGCGGAATTCCGCGAACTCTTCGGGCAGTTTTTCCGATCTGTGAAGGTCGATGACTTCAACAACAACATCAACGCTGCCTGCGCATCGGCACTGCCGGTTGATCGTGACCGCCTGCGCGCGGCAATCGAATTTGAGTTCAACCTTCCTTATCCGGATGGCACGCGCATGGAACTTGTGAAATGCGCCATGGACTCTTTCAGCCAACGTCTTCAGATTACCTTATGAACATCCTGCTCGACCTCAATTACACGCTGGTAGGCAACAACCCGCCGCGTGGATCAAAACCAATCAGCATGGAAAAGCGGATGGCAACGGAGGCGTATCGGCAATGGCTGATCGAGTTGGTCAAGCCTCACACGGTCATCCTCATCACCGCCAGACCAGAGAGCTGGATGCTCAGAACATTGGAGCGCATCGAAGAGCAAACCGGATGGAAACCGCAGGATGCCTGCTTCGCTCCCAAGGGCTGGTGGAATCCTCCATCAATCAAAGAGCACTTGCTCAAGAAGCACGTATTCCCGACTCACGGCAGAGAGCAGCGGTACTTGGCTATAGAGAGCAATCCGAGAAGCCGCGAAATGTACGGCCGGTACGAGATCCCATGCCTTTGGGTGAACGAGGACGGCGACGCCCTTACTGACGGCACGCGGGTCGTCAAACGGCTCCCGCGTTGACATCGCTCGCTCGGGCATGAGCGACACCATCGTGGATCAAGTCCTGCCGCAAGGCCCATGGCAATTTGACCAGGAAGTAACCGACGTCTTTGACGACATGCTTCGCCGCTCGATTCCGCAATACAATGCGATGCGTCAGGCCACATTTGAAGTTGGCAGTCGTTTCGTCCGCCCCGGCACCACGATCATCGACATGGGCTGTTCGCGCGGCGAATCACTCATTCCCTATGTTTCAAAATTTGGAGCCGCCAACGATTACATCGGGATGGATGTGTCCGATCCCATGATCGAGGCTGCCCGCGAAAACTTCGCCCGCCATCCGCACGGAGATCGCGTCCAAATCCAGCACGTGGACTTGCGCCACGACTTCCCTGGTGTGAACTCCAGCCTCGTGCTCTCAGTCCTTACGCTCCAGTTCACACCCATCGAATATCGCCAGAGGATCATTCGCCGCGTCTTCGAGTCGCTGGCTCCGGGTGGAGCATTCATCTTGGTGGAAAAGATCCTTGGAGCGACCGCAGAACTCGATGAGGCATTCGTCGAGCTCTTCCTTGAGATCAAAAAACAAAACGGCTATTCCCAAGGGCAAATTGATCGCAAGCGTCTGTCGCTAGAAGGGGTGCTGGTGCCAGTGACGGCACGCTGGAACGAAGAACTGCTTCGTGAGGAAGGCTTCGCTGCGGTCGATTGCTTTTGGCGCCACCTGAACTTTGCCGGATGGGTCGCGGTCAAAGCATGATGCCTTGATTGACAAGGCGCGCCCTGCATGGCCGCGCTTGATTTCACAACTGGATTCACCCTCGAAGAAGTGGAGGGCATCCTTGCGCAGAACAAAAAGATCCTCAACAAGCTCATGGTGAGCTTCTCGGAGTCTGGGTCGCAGGTGACTTACAAGCGGCTTGAGGATGTGAAGGAAATCATCTCCGCGTGCCAGAAGGCCCTGCGCACACTGGATCCAACCACTTACGGAACACGTCGCCGCACTGCTCAGAGCAGCGTTTGGGGATAATTTTTGCCAACCATGAATTCCTTGCTGAAAAAAATCACACGTCTTGCCGGAAAGACACTTGGCTGGTCGTCTTACGAGGGTGCCAACCCATCAATGACTCGCCAGCGGGTTCCTGGATCATCACCAACTGATCTGAAGGCCGAGCTGACATCGATGGTTCGTAGCGAGCTGGTCAAAAATAGCCGCTACCTCGCAAAGAACAGCGGGCTCGTTCGTGAAATGGTGTCTGTGATGGCAACCTATGCGGTCGGCGATGGGCTCAAGGTCCAGCCAAAGACCGATGACCGAATCTGGGCGAAAGCAGCGGTGAACTATTGGGACGAATGGGCACAAGTTGCCGACATCACCGGCCGTTTTTCCCTTGCCGAGATCCAACATCTGATCTGCCGTGCCGTCGACGAAGATGGCGAGATTTTCGTACATATGACGCGAATCGATGGTCGCCCTTTTCTTCAGCTCATCGAGAGCCATCGAATTGGCGATTGGGGAAATTCCAAGACCATCGACGGCATCAGCTTCGATGCATACGGCCGACCGATTTCATACCGCGTCATGCAGGATGACGGAAACTTCGTCGACCTTCCTGCCATTTCGATCCTCCACATTTTTGAGCCTGAGCGCGCCTCCGCTGCCCGAGGAGTTCCATCACTTGCTCACTCGATTAACCACATCAAGGACGAGATGGAATTGCTCGCATTGGAAAAGCACGCGGTCAAAGACCACGCCGACAAGAGCTTTGCGATTCGCAACCAGAGCGGCGAAATCGACAGCAGTGATGGATTCGGCGGCCTCGACATCGAAACCGGAAAAAGCAACGAACACCCGCACAGTGATCCGACTGCCCTACAGAGAATTGTCGGCGGCAAATGGGTGGCACTTGCCCCAGGCGAGGATCTCATGCCCTTCGAGTCCAACCGGCCATCACCCACATTCACCGGCTTTCTTGAACACCTACGTCGCGATTCAGCACTGGGTGGCATTCCCTACGAATTTACTGCTGACCCGACCGATGTGGGCGGAGCATCCGTGCGCCTCGTGGTCGCCAAAGCAGATCGGAAATTCAATCAACGGCAAAACCTGCTGATTCAACGATTCCTGCTTCCTATCTGGAAATTCGTAATCGGCGACGCCATCGCCAACCGGACGCTACCGGCAATTCCGGAGTGGTGGAAAATATCCGTGGTCACACCACGCAGGGTGACAGTCGATGCTGGTCGCGAAGCCCAGCAAAACCGAGCTGATGTGGAAATGGGCCTAAAAACCCTCTCCGATCACTTCAATGAACTGGGCGCCGACTTCGGCGAGGAAATTGAACGCAGGGCCGCCGATGCCAAACTCATACTGGAAACAGCCACGAAATACGGCGTGCCGGTGGACATGCTGTGGAAAGTCGCCGGGCAGGCACACCAAGTCGTCAAGAGCTAAGGCGACTAAAAAATCAGACAACTAATCTGTATAAAAAATAGTTGAAATAACATTACATTGGGCTACAAAAAGACCCGACATGAAAACAACTACAGTTGCCGCTAGCCTTTTCATCGCCACAAGCATACTCAGCCCACTTGCTTACGCGTCAGTAACCATCGACTGGGTAAATGTCGGCAACGCAGGCAATGCTGCAGACCCATTGTCTGGCTACGGCGCGGTGGCTTACGAATATCAGATCGGCAAATACGAAGTCACCAACACACAGTATGGCGCGTTTCTCAACGCCAAGGGCCAGTCGAACTCAAACGGCATCTACAACTCAAGCATGTCGAGCTATGGCATCACGCAAAGCGGCAGTTCTGGTAGCTACACCTACTCAGTGACCACTGCCTTGGCCAACCGCCCAGTGGTATATGTTTCTTGGTTCGATGCGGCTCGTTTTGCCAACTGGCTGGCCAATGGCCAAGGAAGTGGCGATACCGAAACGGGAGCCTACACACTTAATGGCGCTACCAGCGGTGTGTTTTTTCTCAAAAATGCCGAAGCGCAAGTTTACATACCAACCGAGAACGAGTGGTACAAGGCAGCGTATTACAACGGTGAAACCTCAAGCTACTCGCTTTACCCGAATGGTAAGAACTCGATCTCGACTTCGGATGCGAATTACGGCTTGATCAATGCCACCATCGGATCCACTGACATCGGCACCTATAGCAATGCTCCAAGTTCCTATGGTACCTTTGACCAAGGCGGTAACGTCATGGAATGGAATGATGCCTTAGTATTTACCACAACCAACTCGCGAGGGCTTCGCGGGGGGGCTTTTGGTACAGACGAGAACTTCATGCTCGGAACAACCCGCAGTTTTATCTACCCAGCGGCCGAGGACCCCGGCTTTGGGTTTCGTCTTGCCAGTATTACGGAATCGACACCTACGCCACCAAGTATCCCTGAACCAAGCGCACCCATCCTAACGATGCTGGCCAGCGGTGTGATGCTGTTGCGTCGAAAGCGCTAAATTTTCTCTTTGATTTTCTTTCCTTAGAAACGCAGATGCGGGCCTTAGGCTCCGCCTTTTGTTTTGGGTTGCGTTGACACCAACGCTTGGGCGTGAGCCCGCTCCTATTTCAAACCCGTGAATGGCTAATCCAGCCCGATGCGTTGCATGCAATGGTGCAAGCCAGCCGCACATTTCATGATCGAGCTGCAACTCTAACAGCAGCTCCGAGCAATTCGCTTCTGAGCGTCGAAAACGGTGTTGGTGTAGTCGCCATCGAGGGGCCAATTCTCCGCAAGCCTGACCTCTTTGCCCGTGCCTTTATGGGCGCGAATGACTCCGATGAAATCGGTGACGCGATTCGTGAAGCCTCTGAGCGTGACGACATCAAAGCGGTGTTCCTCGACATTGATTCCCCCGGAGGAACGGTGGCGGGCACACCGGAACTGGCAGCGGCGGTGGCCTCGCTCAACGAGCGCAAGCCAGTCTACGCGTTCTCATCGGGCCTCATGGCATCCGCCGCTTACTGGATCGCAAGCCAAGCCCGCGCAATCTACGCCACGCCATCAGCCCAAGTCGGATCCATTGGTGTGGTGCAGGCGTTTCTGGATCAATCCGCGGCCTTGGAATCTGCGGGCCTCAAGGTGGAGGTTTTTTCCGTTGGCAAATACAAGGCGATGGGAGCCCCGGGATCCAGACTCACGGACGATCAGCGCGAGCTCATACAGTCCAACCTTGAGGACATTGCTGCTGATTTCCATGCCGCTGTCCTAGCCCGTGGCCGATCAATTCCCGCAGAGGCCATGGAGGGCCAGACATTCAGTGGACGTCAGGCTCAACGCTACAACCTCGCTGGCATGGTGCCGGATCGACAAGAGGCGATGAGAAGGCTGCGAATTTATCATGCTGCGGTTGACACGGAATCAAGGGCTATGAGCACCGCTCTTGAAGACCAACTAGCCGAAGCCCGCAACCAGGTCGATGACCTCGCGCGGGAGTACAAAGCCCAGACCGATCTGCTTGCAGAAGCATCTGCCAACTTTGAGCGTCTGCGCAATGAGTCAGATGCCCTGACTGCTGAGATCGATTCCTTGAAGTCCGAACGCGATTCGGCCCGCAATGAATCGACCGCACTTCAGGCGCGGATCAATGAGTTGCAAGCATCGCAGTCGGATTTCGATAACCGACTTCAAATCGAAGTCGCCCGACTCTTGGCATCAACGGGAACCGCGACGCCAGCACTCGTCTCGCCAGCCGGTGATGAGCGTGCGCTTCCTCAGAACTCAAACCTTCAGGAAATGGTCGCCCATTATGACCGACTCGTCACCGATCGTCGGCCTGAAGAAGCAGCCACATTCTACCAACAAAACCTCGCCCAACACTTCACCCGATAATCCGCCATGCCCAACTCACACGCCACGGTTAACTCCGCCATCATCGCCCAGACTGCACTCAACACGCTTCTGGCGCGCTTCCCACTGCTTGGACAAATCGCCACCGACTTTTCTTCGTCGAGCGTCAAGTTCAACCAGGACATCGTCACCCACATCGTCACTCCCACGGTGGCCCGCGACTTCGTTCCTGCCACTGGCTACGTCCCAGACGACCAAGCGCAGGTGGATGTCAGCGTCAAAATCGACAAGCATGCCTACGCCGGTTATGCGATCACCGACGTTGAACGCTCGACTAGCGAGATTGACCTCAACCAACGCTACGCGGACAAGGTCGCATATGCCTTGGGGCGAAAAGTTTGTGACGACCTCATGGCGCTGATCGTGAACGCCAATTTCAGCAACAAGACTGAAATCGCAATCGCCAACTTCGGTCGCAACACCGTGGTGGACATCGGCACGAAGCTCAACAAGCGCTTCATTCCCGACATGGGGCGATTCATGTTCGTCAACTCGGACTACTACAACGCGCTGCAAAAGGATGAGGCTCTCTACAAAGCCTTCATCAACCCAGCAGCCAGTGGCGTGGTGACCTCGGGCGTGATTCCAGACGTGAACGGCTTCACGGTCATCGAATACGCAGCCTTGCCTGAAAATAGCGAGCGCCTCGTCGGATTCGCTGGCATTCGTGAAGGCCTAATCATGGCTGCCCGCGTGCCGGATGTTCCAGCCAACACGGGCGACACCATGATCCGCGTCGTGACTGACCCACGCACCGGCCTTTCCGTCCAAGTGCGCGATCGCTACGACGGCCGCCTAGGCAAACAGGAGGTGAGCTTCACCCTCATGTACGGCTTCGCCACCGGCAACAAACCAGTACTGGAGCGCATCACTCGCCCGACGGCATAATTTCATTGGTAAGACTGCAGGGACAACACCCTCTCCGGGAAACTGGAGGGGGTGTTTTGTTGGCCAGTGATTGACATCGCAGAAATGGAGTGAACCCGATCCAACAAGCTGCCGCAGAGGCATTTGAAGCAATTCTCGATGACATAGGTGTGCCAATCACCATCAATGGCACCGAGTACAAAGCAGCAGTCGCTATGGGGGGCGTGCAGATCGACTTGGAAGAGGGAGGATTCTCCCAAGACGGCTCACTCACAGTGCGCATGCTCGTTGAGCACCTGCCGGACCCAGATCCCGCACAGAACAGCGCCATAGTGATCGACGGCCAACGCTACAAGATCGAGGAGATCATGCGCAAACCCGGCTCAGGGATCATCGAATACCGCATCGCACGCCGATAATCACCATGAACCAGCACATTGAAAACTACCTCGCCCAGCTCGTCGGCACAGTCGCCGGTGATGTGGACATCTTTACCGGCACCTCATCGGAGATCCGCACGCCGGAGGACCACGCGATCCTCGTGCTCGCGGATCAAGTCGAAGGCGTGCTTGGCAGTCTCCACAAGGGCACCATCAAAATTTCGGTCACATCGCCTGCGGATTCGTCCACGCGCGACAGCCACATGGACATCGTTGATGATGTGCGCTCGATCTTCTCTGAGGCGCTGCCATCGGCCCAGAGCTTTGGCATCACCGCCATTGAGATCGGCGGATTCCATCTCTCAAACCACACCACCGGCGTATCAGACGACGGTCGCTGGGTAAGCTCGATTGAGGCAGTGGTGGGCCTCTACGTCCCTGCTAGTTGACATCGCAGAGTAGATGTCATGCCAGCAACCTTTGGAGTCATCAACACGCACGACCTTGAGCCCCAGAGCGGGCATGTAAGCGAGTCCAGCATGGATTCCTCAGTCGAGGTCGCCACCATTCGCGACGAGATGGGGCTGACCAAATACGCCGGTCCCAAGCCGCTCATCACGCGCAATGTGACCATCTCCGGCAAAGGGCTTCCCAATTTTTCCGATGTGGCCGTCGGCAGCATCAGCGCACAACAGGTCTTCATCACCTCGGTCAAACGCAGCGAGAGCAACGACGACTTCCCCGACTTCGAAATCGAAGGGGTTATTTACGAAGACGCATAAGCACCCACCACCATGCCAGTCACTTTCAATAAAATTGGAGTCCAGTCGGTCACCGCCGAACTCATCGAAAGCGTCGAGACCACCAAGTCGCTCGATACCAAGATGATCATGTCGAGTGAGGGCGGCTTTGGCGCAGGCAAGGGCTTTGACCCGAAGTTTGAGTTCACGATCAAAGGTCGCGGCACCACGACAATGGACGCTGGGGGGACTGCGACAATGATTCCGGAAGGAATCACCGGCGGCATCACCGTCATCACCTCAGTGAAGGTGAGCGAGAAAAACGACGACTTCAACGAGTTCGAGATCAGCGGCGTGAATTACCCGCAGGCACAAGCTCTCGGCAATTAACGGGAGCACGCACCCCATCAAGATCACCCCATGAAACAAGGAAGCACAGTCGCCATCGTGCGCGACCACGACACGCCACCAATGAAAAGCCGCAACACCTCGATGATTGCCGGCGCGCTTACTTCCGGGTTCGAATTCGCCACCGAAAAAGCATTCTCCGACACGGTTGAGGATGTGGGAGGCACGCCGAAGCGCACCGTCACTTGGCTGATGAATGCCGCAAAGACTGTTCGTTTCGTTCCGATCCCCAAGGAGGAAGAAATCACATTCCCCGAATTCAAGCGGCGTTTCTTATCGCAGGAGTGGTGTGAGGAAAACCCAGATCACCCGATCTCATACATGCGTGGAATTATCGAAAACAGGGGCGGGCTCATTGATAAGCTCAAGACAATGATGCCCATGCTTTTACTCCGCAAAGGCAAACGCACCGCAATCGTCCCATCCGGCAGTGACGAGGCCAGTAAGACCCTGCGCGAAAAGATCCTCTCCATCTTCTGAAATCATGGAAACACGAGATCAACTTATCGGCCAAGGCATGATCGAGGCCAACAGCAAGACCATCGGCGGCATCAAGTTGCGGGCATTTTCCTATGGCTCGCTACAGATCGCCTATCTGCTCGGTCTCACGATGTTCACCGGCGACGGCAATGACCTCAGCGAGATAGAGCTTCAACGCCAGATCTCCACCTTCGTCTGGATGCAGTCGGCGCCGCTTGAAGAGGTGGTAGCTGCCGTCACCAACAACACCGCAGGCCAGGCTGTACTCAGCTACTCGCTCGGCATCGACTTTTCCAACTTGTCCGAAATGCTCGCCGAGATCGAGCGCATCGGTGCACAGGTCGCCGCCAATGAGGTGCGCGTCGAGTCGAAGCACAAATTGACCAGCGAAGACGAGCCGCCGGGAAAGTCCTGAACCCCGGTTGGTGCTCCAGCGTGGTCTACGCAATCGCCAAGGACACCGGATGGAGTGAGGAACACATTCTCTGGTCACTGCCACTGGCGCGAGCCCTTCAGTACTACCACTGCGCCCTGCAGGCCGCTGACCTCTGGACGCTTGAGCCGATCACCGCTCAGAAGATTGAGGAAATCATCCCCAGCTCTCTGCTCAGCTACATCGAGGGGCTAGTTGACTCATCCGCTGAATAAATGGCCAAGACGACGATCGAGACCGACATTCGCGAGTTCCAAGCGATGGCCGAGAAGCTCGGAAGTTTTTCCAAGCGTGATGGTCGCACGCTCATGGAGGAGCAGGCACGCGGGGTCATCAACAACCTGATGCTCATCACGCCACCCAGCAACGGCAAGACGCGTGGTGTGGCCGCCAAAAAGCGCGGCGAGGCAGCGATTGCCAGCGATGTCCGCAATGTCTTTATCGGCACCACGCCGAAACGCTCAGAGGTCAGCAGCATGGCAGAAATGGCCAACATCATGCACACCAAGCGCCGTGGCGGAAACATCCGCATCAAGCGGGCGGTAAAGCAAACTCGTGCGGCCCGCTCGATGATCACCAATTTCATCAGAGTAAAACAGAGAGGTGTCGGCTACCTCGCGTCCGGATGGGCCTCCGCCGCCCGCAAGCTCGGCAAGATCCGCGTCCCGAACTGGATCGGTCGGCATGATGCGCCTGGTGACACGGACTTCAAAGTAGTCTCCACCTCCATCACCGCCACCATCAGCAACTTGGTTTCGTGGGGCAGCGAAGTTCACGGCATCGAGCGCCGCATGGCCTACGCTGTGAGAATGCAGACCGGCAAGATGCGCCGCCGCGTCGATCACTTCGTGCTAAAGGCCATCAAGGTGGCCAATCGGTAAGAATTGACACCTAGCCCAAAGAAGAAATGGCCGCGATCACCACCAAGCTGACCCTCAACACCTCGAACTTTGTTTCGGGCATTGATCGGTCAAAGAAGTCGGCTGCTGGTCTCAAGTCCACGATGTCCTCGCTGGGCTCGGGCATCGGCACCGCTTTCTCGGGCATCGCCAAGAGCGTGGGGGCAATCGGCATCGCGGCGACCGGAGCCGCTGCGGCTATCGGCGGCATTGCGTACAAGCTCATCAGCATCGGTGAGGAAGGACTTAAAGCGGAAAACCGCATCAAGAATGTCGTCAAGACCATGGGGCTCTTCGGCGATCAGTCCGACGAGGTAGCCGACCGGCTCATCAAGGTTGCCGATGCCACAGAGCTAGCGACAGGCGTGGATGGCGACCTCATCATGGCGTCGCAGGCGAAGCTCGCCACATTCAAGGAGTTGGCCAAAACCGCCGGCACCACTGGGGGCGCCTTTGATCGAGCCACCCAAGCATCCCTCGACATGGCGGCAGTCTTTGGCGGCGACGCGTCGAACTACGCGGTGCAACTCGGCAAGGCGCTGGAAGACCCGGAGAAGGGACTAGCTTCTCTCAAACGCACCGGCGCGCTGACCACTTCTCAGATCAAGGAAATTTCCCAAGAGTTCGCCCAGACCGGCAACCGCGCCAGGGCTTTTGATCAAGTCCTCAAGGCCATTGAAACGCAGGTTGGTGGATCCGCCAGTGCCACAGCAAGCGGCATGGCAAAGATCAAGGTTTCGGTAGGCCAAATGCTCGAAGAGATCGGCAAGCCGATGTCAGAAGTCTTTTCCAAATTCGCCACCGATGTGGCAAAGATGACGCCGCAAATCGTCGAATCACTGAGCGGTATTGCTCCTAAGATTCGTGAAATTGGCTACACCATCACCGCTGCACTCGCCGAGGCCCTGCAAGGCGATACGGGTCGCATGGTGAAGATCGGTGAGCTTATAGGTGAGTCGGTCGTGCTTGGGTTCAAGGTAGCACTCACGCGCGGAGTTGCGGAAGCCACAGAAAGCGCGCTTCGATTATTGGAGGACATCAACCCCATCCGAAAGATGTCCAAATGGAGCCAAGACACATTTGGCAACGATCCGTTTTTCAATGAAGGCAAGCTAAGTGAGGAGGTCTCTGGGGCAAAAGGCCCGATCATGGAAAGCCAGATCGAGGATGGCATTGCAAGAATCAGCGGCCTCTTCAAAGAAATCTCGGTCGCCAACACCCCACAAAAACAACCACCGTCTGACTTCTTTGCGAGGCAAAGGGCTGCCGCAGAGTCTAAAAATATCCTCCCAACCCAACCAGGTACGCCAGAAGGCCCATCCTCCGAGGTCCAAAAGAAGGCCGAGGAACTGAGGATGTCACAAGAGCAGTATCGACTCGAAGTCGAGTTGGTGCGGGCAAGAATTGCCGGCGATCAAAAGCGAATCGATGCACTCCAACGCGAGCAGGCAATCCGCGAGGAAATCACCCGGCTCGAAGGGCTGGGCATGACCGGCAAAAATGCCAAGGACACCGCAACCAAAATGGTGGATGCCCGTGCAGCCGCCGATCAAGCCGCACAAAACCCCAAAAAAGCACCTGGCGAATCAGCCGGAGTTCAACAACTCGGCAGCGTTGCCAAGGCTACGAATGTGATGATGGGGCGAAGCGCCAACGCTGGGATCTTGGAAGAGAACCGCCGTCAGACCGCCCTGCTGCGGACGATTGAGAAGAACACCAAGACCAAAGGAGAAACTCCGAAAATCCCCGACCTCGTCTTCGCATGAGCAGCTCAAACATTAAAATAGAGGGAGCGACAGGCTCCAAAAGCAAGGAAGGCGTCATCCAATGGGTGATCCCATACTATGTCACCAGCATTAGTGACGTGTTCAAGGTTGGCACTGGCAAATACGA
>JBKDYW010000289.1:0-19099 GCA_046308575.1 Verrucomicrobiota bacterium | reverse complement strand
CGATGCAAGCGGCACGGTGAAATCAACCACCCGTGATGCGATGGGCCGAGTGACCGGCACCGCAGTCACCCGGCAATCAGCGACCGGAACGGCACGCACCGAATACCGCGACTCAATGGGGCGCATGGCTGGCACGGCGGAAACAAGAGCATCGACCGCCAACACAGCGCGCACCACATATCGTGATCCGATGGGACGGGTCGCCGGCACGGCGGAAACGCGCCAAGGCGTCACGCACACCAGCGAAGCGCGCTTTCGCGATCGCATGGGGCGCGTCTCTGGCAGCTCAACCACGCGCTGCCAGCCCAGTGGCGCATGCACCACCACTTATCGCGACCCGAGCGGACGTGTCATGCAATCAAGCACCGGCAAAAAACCGATCGCCCCACTGCGCGCGCCGACTCCGCCGATCAAGTGAGGAAAATTATTTTGATCGAGGTGTCGATTGCAGCCTCAAACCCGCAAGCGCAAATCCCGGGCACTCCATAGCATGTCTGCCGCGGGACGCGCGCTGCCTCTCAATTTTCGTGCGCCATCTTTGCGCTTCGCGCTGAAGCGCTCCCTCGCGCCGGCGAAGGCTTCGTTGACAAATGCCTTGCTGCCGATCACCGCTCCATCGGTGAAATATCGCACGCGACACCGTAGCATTCCTGCCATGCCAAGATCGGGCAACACGGTGCCGTTTTCCTTCGCTTCCAAGGCTTCTGCGGTGTTCATCTGCGGCCTCACGACGCCTTTTTCCACGATCGCCTTTCCATTCTTGCGCCCCAACGCAAGCCCCATGGTGCGCCGATAGAGGCGCGAAATTTCTTTCCATTTCTCCGCCTCAAAACCAGCTCCTTGATGACTCATGCAGGCTCGCACCAAACCCTCGCGCGCCTTTTTGCCATTGCCCTTCGGCCCGCCTCCTACCGCTTCGCCATAGCTGCTCCAGCGATACTCGGCGGGATCGGAGACCATACCCGCGCGCACCGGATTGAGATCGATGTACGCCGCCATCGTTCGCGCCGCGACGCCGCTTTCAACGATCACGCTTTTGTAGCGCTCTTCCCATAGCGTGCCCGTGCGGTTGTGGGAGCGGTTGAACCAACGCGTGAAGCGCTGAAGCACGGTTTTCATGAACTCGCTCAAGTCGTGCATGCGATAGGTGAAGCGGGCGTGGATTTCGGCGACAAGGGTCGCGTTTCCCACCTTGCGCGCATCGGACAATTCCTTCGCCACCAAGGCCACGAAGGCCTCGGTCTGGATCGCAGAGAGGCGCTTCAAAAGCTCCGCATCGGAGATGCCTTCGGCAGGCATCGGTGGCACTTCCAGCAAGAGGTGGATGTGATTGGACATCAGGCAGTAAGACAAAATCCTGCAGCCCGAAAAATTTTCCTGCATGCGCATGAATGCCCGGAACTTTTCACGCTCGGTTTCCTCAAAGACAAACCGCCGATCCACCACACGGCTGATGCAGTGGTAAATCGCCGGCTTTTCCGCCGAATCTTTCCAAGGCGCCAACCATCGCTTGCTGCTCATGCCCCACCAATAACCGCAGCCAACGCCGATCGCAAGGAGAATCTATACAATTTGTCTGGGAAATTGTAGAGAATGGGCCGGCTGAAGCAGCTGAAGTGTTGAAGAGTGGCTGGGAACTGTGGACGAGGGCGAGGTGGGTGGGAGTACTTCACCGTGCGGGTTGGTTCCGAAGGTTCCGATTTAGAGGATTCCTAGAGCAACGCTCACGAAGCGATGGCCAAACTCACCGCCGAAAGATTATGACCGATGCGTCGGCTGTTCCGCCATATTGACGCGGTTAAGTATGTATTTGTCGAGCAGAGGTGCCGGGATTGAGGCGTGAATTGCCCCGGACTGAATGATTTTACCCAAGACGGCCCGTGAGTTCTCAGACAATGTGGCCTTGGTTGGCTCAATCCAGGCTTTTCAGGAAAGCGGCATACTCTTCGTCTTTGATTTTGAGCGTGTGTTTTTCCTCGGGATAAATGCCGTTTCCGACTTCTTTTTGCAAAGACTTGAAAGCTTCGATGCGCAGTTTTTGGACGCGTTCCTCTTCGATTCCGATCTGCCCGTAAACTTTGGCGTGACGCGGAATGTGCCCCCTGTTGGTGCCAAGTACATCGGTGGCAAACAAGTACTGAACCGTGCCGCCGCCGCTGCCCATGGAAATCAAGATCAGTTTTTCCAAGCGTCGGTTAATTTCTTCCGCGACTTTTGCGGGAACGATTTCAATTTCCACGCCGATGGCGCCGGCATCTTGGTAGGCTTTTGCCGCGTCATAAACTTGGCGTGCTTCGGTGGAGGTTTTGCCAACTGCGCGAGTGCCGCCGATCCAAGTCGATCGATAGGGCACGAATCCGACATGGCCAATGACGGGTATGCTCTCACGTGACATCGCCTCAACACACTTCATGCTCAAAGCTGAATACACCGCATCCGCGCCGGCATTCATGAGCCTGAAACCCGCGGACACCGCTTGCTCCGGGCTGGCCACGCTTGGGTCATTGACGTTGTGTGCAGCGATGAGAAAGACATCCGGCACGGCGGGTCGGATGATCGGCAGATCCTCTTCCATGCACATGATGATCTCAACGCCGGCTTCGGCGCAGGCAAGCGCCTCGTTCAAATCGCTGGTGCGTATTTCCGTGAATGTGTGTCCGCTTTTTTTGGCGGCAAAAAGGTCATGAATTGTGAGTTTGGGCATGGTGTATAGGGATGAGTATTCTTAACCCGCAGGGTTGAGCAGTGATGCGGCCATGGCGCGGGCTTGTTTGCCGCCGCCGCCGAGCATGCGAACGAGTTCTTGTATGCGCGTTTCGCCGGCGACGGGAAAGAGGCGTGAGCGGGTGCGCCCGGCGCTAACTTCTTTATCGACGACGAAATGGTGGGAAGCGGTGGCGGCGACTTGCGGAAAGTGGGTGATGGCGATGACCTGGTGGCGCGTTCCGAGTGCGGCCATTTTTGCACCGACGGCGCGCGCGACTTCGCCGCCGACATTGGCGTCGATTTCATCGAAGACCATGAGCGGGGTGTCGTCTTGCTCGGCAAGGGCGGACTTGATGGCAAGCATCACGCGGCTGATTTCGCCGGATGAGGCGATTTGGCGCAGTGGCATGAGCGGTTCGCCGGGGTTGGGGCCGAAGAGGAAATCGGCGGACTCGAGGCCGTGCGGGCCGGGGTCGGCAAGCGAGTTGAGCGGAACCTCGAAGGACGATTGCTTGAAACCAAGATCCTTGAGCTGTGTGGAAATTTCCTTGGCGAGTTTAGGTGCGGCCTTGCGGCGTGCGGCGGCGAGGGTCTTGCCGGCGGCATCGAGAGTCTTGCGGCCCTCGGCGACTTCGCGTTCGAGCTGCTCGATCTTGTCGCTGCGGTTTTCGATCGAATCAAGTCGAGCAGCGGCATTGTCACGGCGGTTGAGCACATCGGCGAGTGAGGGGCCATACTTGCGTTTGAGTGATTCGATGAGGTTCACGCGTTCGGCGAGTGTCTCAGCTTCGGCGGGATTGATTTCAAGTTCCTGCGTGTAGTCGGCCAAATTCCCTTCGAGGTCTTGGAGTTCGACCGCGGCGGTTTCGAGCGAGGCGGTTTTTTCGCTGATCGAAGGATCGAGTTTTTCGAGGTCCCGAACGAGGCGTTGGAGTTCGCCGAAGCGGTCGAGAATGCCATTTTCGCCGTTGAGTGTGGAGATCGCGGCGGCGGCGGATTCCATGAGGCGACTGGCATTGTTGGCGCGGCGCCAACGGTCTTCGAGATCCTGTTCTTCGGCGGGATTGAGTTGGGCGGCGTCGATTTCGCTGATCTGGTGTTTGAGCAAATCGATTTCGTGTTCGGTGGCATTCTCCGCATTGCGAAGTTCCTCGAGTGCCGCGTGTTTCGCACGCCATGCGCGGTAGCTCTCGCGATAGGTGGCGAGTTGGTTTTCCGATCCTGCGTAGGCATCGAGCATGGCGAGTTGGCGATCGGCCGAGAGGAGCGACTGGTGATCATGCGGTCCGTGGAGATCGACGAGGTGCTCGCCGAGGCGTTTGAGCAGCGCGAGTGTGACCGGCGAGTCGTTGACAAATTGGCGGCTTGCCGATTGGCCGATTGTGCGGCGGACGATGAGTTGATTGTCGTCGCAGGGGGCAAGGCCGCCTTCTTCGAGGATCGGGTTGATGCCGGCCGTGTGGGTAAGTTCGAAGACCGCCTCGACGAGGCATTGATCTTCGCCGGTGCGGATGAGTGATTTGTCGGCGCGTTCGCCGAGCACGAGTTTGAGAGCGCCGACGATGACGGATTTGCCGGCACCTGTTTCACCTGTCACGCCGATGAGTCCGGCGCCGAGTTCCCATGCGAGTTCATCGACGAGCGCCAAGTTGCGGATTTTCAGGAGGGTGAGCATGGAGAAAAAATCGCGGGAATTTTCGGTTGTTTGTCAGTATCCGGATGAGGCTTCGCTGAAAGCCCATGGGGCTTGGTAGGCGCCGCTGCGTTGAGTTTCGATTTGGCGGATGATGTCGTTGAGGAGGGCCGACGCGCCGAAGCGATAACGTGTGTTGTTGAGCCAAGCATCACCTAGCGTTTCCTTCACGGCGACGAGAAATTGCAGCGCTTGCTTTGCGGTGCGGATGCCGCCAGCGGGCTTCATTGAGATCGCGACGCCGGTGTCGAGGTAGTGGTCGCGGATCGCATCGAGCATCACTTGGTGATTGGCGAGCGTGGCGTTGGCGGATGTTTTGCCGGTGGAGGTTTTGATGAAATCGCCGGGGCGCAGCACGCGCATCGCGAGGAATGATGCTGCGCGGATGTTGTCGTAGGTTTCGAGTTCGGAAGTTTCGAGAATGACCTTGAGGGTTGAGGGTCCGCATGCTTCGAGCACCGCGGAAATTTCGTACTGCACAAGATCGAGTTCTCCGGCGAGGAAGGCGCCGCGGTTGATGACCATGTCAATTTCGTGCGCGCCATCGGCGACCGCTTGGCGGACTTCGGCGAGTCGGGTTTTGAGCGGTGCTTGTCCGGAGGGAAATGCGGTGGCTACGGATGCCACGCGGACCTGGCTGTGGCGCAGGTGTTTTATCGCATGTTTCACCATCGACGGATAAACGCAGACCGCAGCGACCTGTGGTACATCGGTGGACTCATGCGGGCGCAGGGCCTTGCGACAAAGAGACGCAATCTTGCCCGGTGTGTCTTTGCCTTCGAGCGTGGTGAGATCGATCATGCTCGCGGCCAGTCGCAGGCCAAAGAGCTTGGAATTTTTTTTGATACTACGAGTGTAGTACTTCGCGACGCGTTCCTCGACGCCGATCGCATCGACCGGGCCGACTCCGTCGATGATTTTGCGCAGGGTGGTCGACGGGCGGAGTGGCATGGTGCTGACTGGTGAGCTGGGAAAAATTCAGATCATGCCACGGCAGTCGAGGTGTTGGTTCATCTCGATCGCGGGGTTCGCTTCGATTGCCTCGCCGACGACGATGGCGGGCACGCCGGCGACGGTTGTGTGTGGTGGCACATCGTTGAGTACGACGCTGCCTGCGCCGACTTTGGCGCCAGTGCCGATTTCGACGCGGCCGAGGATTTTCGCGCCTGCGCCGAGCAGCACGCCCGAGCGGATGATCGGGTGGCGATCGCCTGTTTCCTTGCCGGTGCCGCCGAGAGTGACCTCGTGGAGGATTGAGACATTGTCCTCGATGATTGCCGTTTCGCCGACCACGAATGAAGTCGCGTGGTCGAGCAGGATGCCGCAGCCGATGCGTGCGGCTGGGTGGATATCGACGGCGAAGGCCTCGCTGGCGACGCTTTGCAGGTAGAGCGCGAGCCAGCGGCGATCGTCTTGCCAGAGCTGGTGTGACACCCGGTATGTCGTGAGTGCGAGAAAGCCTTTGAAAAAGAGCAAGGGTTCGAGCGGCGAGAAGCAGGCCGGATCGCGTTCATGGATAGCGAGAAGGTCGCGCATCGCGCAATCGACGATGGTCGGGTGGCGTTCGAAGACCCCGTAAAGCAGCGGCTCCATGGTGCTGCGCGGCATGTCCTCGCGGGCGAGGCGGCGGGCCAAGCGCGCGCCGAGGGCGGCCGCGGCAGAATCGCGGGAAAGGATCACATCATCGACCAGCGCGATGAGGGTAGGCTCGCCTGAAGCGATGCGTTGGGCTTCCTCGCGAAGTTGGCTCCAGAATTTTGCGATTTCGCTGTGGGAAGCGGCCCCGGTTTCAGGGGGATTCTTGCTGGCCGGCTGCCCTGTGATTTGTTGGGATGAACTCATGAAGATCTCGCAGAAATTGGAATACGCCTGCAGGGCCATGGCGCAGCTTGCGAAGCACCATGACGGGCGGACCCTAACACAGCTCGAGGACTTGGCGCAACGAGAAGAGGTCTCGGGCAATTTTCTGGTGCAAATTCTCAACGACCTGAGGCGGGCCGGGCTGGTCGAGAGCCGCAGGGGCCGGGCGGGGGGCTATTTGCTGGCGAAAAGCGCCGAGGCCATCACGCTACGGCAGGTGGTCGAGGCGGTGGATCCGACTTTGCTGCATTGCTCGGTCATGGGCGGTGGTGAATCCGGGGCGGCGGTGAAACAAGCATGGGAAAAAGTCTCGGCCGATGTGACTGAGGCGCTGGATGGGATCACGCTCGAGTCGATCGTGGCGAACCCGGCGGGCTCGATGTTCTACATTTAGCGCGATAAGCCCTCTTGGTTTCAAGCAAAGCCGGGAAATGCCCCTGAATGCAGATAATCAACAAATCCGAAATATTTTTCTGGAGATTACGGCAAAAAAGCGCTAAGGCGAGGCTGTCTTTAGAAACTCCTCTACGATCATGGCCTATACCAGCGAGCATACCCACCACATTAGAGTCCGGTCGACCCAACTTGAGATGCCCTCGGCGACTGCCACGGGGCGTGGATCTGAAGAGTACGACCGCCGCTTGCGTGACACTCAGGAAGAGCTTGAGCGGATCCAGCAACAGCGCGAGGAGCTTGAGCGCGAGAGGCAGGAGCTTGAGGAACTGACCAACCGCAAGCGCGTGTTTGTGTCGCAGCAGGTGGAGTTGACCGAGCGCCTGACATCGGCGTTGACGCTGATTGATCGCGAGTTGTTTGAAATGCGCAACGAGGCCGAGGATCTTGAGCAGTGCCGGGTATGTTTTGCGGATCATCTTGATAAGGTTCAGAAGATCAACCCCGAGAGCTGGACGCGTGACAATCTTTCCGAGAAGCTCGAAAAAGCCGGCATGGCGATCGACATCGCGGCCGACGAGTATGATCAGGCCGCATCGCACTTCGAGGGCACTCGTGGTGGTGCGATTTTCGGGCGTGCTTCGAAGAAAGCGCGTTCCGCATCGCGCGTTCGCGAGACCACCGAGTTCATTTCTAACCTTCGCAACGGATTTGCCTTCAACCTGCCGCTGCTCGTATTGGGTGGTGCGGCGTTGGTTGTTTATTACCTCAAGTAAGCGGCGTTTGTTGCCCTGATCCGCATCATGATCTTCAAGGAAGACATTCAGCTCGACCAGATTCGCGAGAAGCAGCAGGAGCTGAAGCGACTCGAGTTGGAATACGCACGGCACAGCCGGCAGATTGCATTGCAGCGTCAGGAGCAAGAGCGGACGATCCCTCCGCTGGACGACATGGATGCGCGCGCGGGGCGCAAAAAGTATGAAAATCTCGTCGTTTCGCGCGGGGCGCTTTCCAATGAGAAGCGCGAGTATCAGCGCAGCATGATGCTGCTGATGTTGTTGCTGGCGGCGACTGCCTCGCTCGTCTGGTGGGGCATCACGCTGATGCGGGCAGCGTGATGAGCGTATCGTCGTCCGCGTTTTTCAGGCTGTTTGCCTGTGCTGCGGATGAGCGGGATTTGGACTTGAAGGTTTTTTGCGCGTCGAGGCGGACGCGGAGTTCCGGCCATTGGTCTTTGCTGACGATGTAGCCGACGCATTCCGGTTTGCCGCAGCGGCAGGGGTGGTCTTCGAAGCAATCGACATCGAAGCCGTAATCGAAGCTGAGTTCTTCGCCGGGCTGGATGTCGCGGATCGCATCGATGTAGATTCTGCGGCCAACGATGCAGGCTTCGCAGTTGGGCGCGCAGGAGTGGTTGATGAGGCGGGCGATGTTCCAGGGGACATTGCCGTCGAGATCGTAGTTTTTGGAAATCGTGAAGATGTAAACCGCAGCGTCGCCGGTGGCGTTGGCCTTCCTTTGTTGGGAGGCGCCGCGGCGGTCGCTTTCGCGTTTGTCGATGAGTTCGCCGACATACTCGATGACGCGCGTGTCCTTGGGGATGAAGGTGGTGGCGTAGACTCCGCGGCCGTGGATGTTGGATCCGCGGACTTCGCAGTAATCGCTGTCGCCGCGCTTCCAGAGCTCGATCATTTTTTTGTAGAGCAAGCGCTCCTGGGTGATTCCCTGTTTCCTCGATGGCATGACTTGTGTGGGGCGGGCTTTAGCGGGCTTCGCGTTTGCTGACGGGTGGAAGTTCGATGTTTCTTGGCAGCGTGATGAAGAGGCCTCTGAGGTCGCTGACCTTGAGGCCTGCGCCGTCGATGAAGGTCCAGTCGAGTTTATCCTTCGGCGAGATGGCGACTTGGTAGCCGAGGCTTTCGATGACGAGTGGCTTTGGGTTGCCTTCGCGGATGAGGCGAAACTTTGTCATCGTTGGCACGAGTACAAGCCACTTGGTGTAAACGAGGTTGCCGGACTTGCCTTTTTGCGGACCGACTTGGTGAACGATGGGAGCGCCTTCGGGTCTGGATGAGAGCATCGTGATGCCTTGGCGGACCATTTCCTCGGGAATTTTTGCAAGTTGCTCTTCGAGTGCCTGCATGCCGCCCATGCGTTGGGAAACGCGCTCTTTCCAAAGCGGGTTCATGCGTTCGAGCGCGGCTTGGTAGCGGCCGAGGACCACTTCGTTGCCGAGCGCAGCGACTGCGCTGGTGGCGGATTGCACGACTTCCGGCGGGACCGCATCGGCGATGACCTCAGCTTCGCCGAAGGACTCGGTGTTGGCTGTTTCCTGCTGCGCGTGTGCCATGCCGTGCATGATCAGCGCGGTGGCAAGGCAGGTGAGTGTGGGCAGGAATTTCACGCGACAATCGATGGGCTTGCGATGGGGGCAAGTCAAGCCCGGTCAAGGGTGGTGCTTGAAATGCTTGATGCGAAATTTGCTGGCAATGCTTCGCGTGATCAACGCGCCTTGCGTGATTTTTTCGACTCGAAGGACACCGCATTTGGATCGAAGGCATTCGGGTCATAGCCCGGGTTCATCCATTCGATTTCGCCGTGCAATGCCTGCATGTATTGGAAGGTGCCGCCAAAGTCTTCTGGTGGGCAGGCGCGTTGGCCATCGAGCATTTGGGGTCCGCCTTCGCCGGCGCATGATTTTTCGAAGACCACTTCGTGGATCCATTCATCGGCGAAGTCGTAACGATAGAGCATGCGGATCGGCAGGCGGCGTTTGCCAAGGAAGGCTCCGACGGTCAGTTGTGCTTCGTCCTGGAAGTCACCGAGCACTTGGTCCTGAAGGCCGATCGGGCCGATCACATCGACGAGGCGTTTGCCTTTGCCGTGGCGGAATTCGTGCGGGTGTTTGTCTTCCCAGCCCATGGCCGCTTGGATCGCATTGCTGAGGGCGATGAAAGTCGCATCGGTGCTGATCGAGAAGCGGCGCCAGATTTGTGGCTGGATGCCGTAAAGGAAGACCTTCACGACCACGCGGTTTTGATCATTGGATTTTGGCATGCGGCGGAATGTGTCCGAATCCTGCGCGTGAGGCAAATGGGAAAAGCCGGATGATGCGACGGGAAATTTTTTATCGCTCAGCTGCCTGCGAGGCGGTTTTTGGCGAGCTCGGCATCGATGATGCGTTCGCATTCGCGGATCTGTTCCTGGCGGCGTGCGCGTGCGCCTTCGGCGAGTTGTTCGAGGGTGTCGATGTCGTAGAGGTAGACCTCTTCGATTTCGCCGGCGGCGGGTTCGATGTCGCGCGGGACGGCGATGTCGATCAGGAAGAGTGGGCGAAATTTGCGGGCGCGGCGGGCTTTTTCGATATCGGCGCGGTGGACGATCGTGTGAGGTGAGCCGGTGGAGGAGATCACCACATCGACGCGCTCGAGCACGCGGTGCCAGTCGTCGAAGGTGACTGCGCTGCCACCCATTTCGGCGGCGAGTTCGATGGCGCGTTCGTGCGAGCGGTTGGCGACGAAGATCGAGCGGGCACCGCGAGAGACGAGGCTTTGGGCGGTGATGCGGCTCATTTCTCCGGCGCCGATGAGCATGACCTCGCTATCGCCGAGGTGGCCGAAAATTTTCTCTGCGAGTTCGACTGCGACGCTGCCGACCGAGGTCGCGCCTTCTTGGATGGATGTTTCGGTGCGGACTTTTTTGCCGATGCCAAATGCGCGTTGGAAGAGGCGGTTGAGCATGCCGGAGGTCGTGCCGGCATCGAGGGCGGCTTGGTAGGCTTGTTTCACCTGACCGAAGATTTCCGTTTCGCCGAGCATCATCGAGTCGAGTCCGCTGACGACGCGGCAGAGGTGTTGGGCTACGGATGCTTTTTCCTTGCGGTAGAAATGTGGAGTGATGCCTTCCGGTAGTGATGTTTTCGCGGCGAGGTGGGATTCGAGTTTTGCAAAGGCCGATGCGGCATCGGGTGCGACGAAGTAAAACTCCGTGCGGTTGCAGGTGGAGATCACGACCCCTTCGGTGACATCCTCGAGTGTGGTGAGTTCGCGTGATGCGGTGCCGAGGTGGCTGGTGACCACGGCAAATTTTTCCCTCACCTCGACGGGTGCGGTGCGGTGGTTAAGGCCGAGGCAGAGCAGGTCCATCAGACGAATGCGAAGACGCCGAGTGAGAGCAGGAAGAGGGCGATGGCCAGCAGCGAGATGCGGCGCCCGGTGAGGCCGCGAGTCGACTGGATCCAGAGAAGCATGGCGTAGCCGGCCCAGACGATCAGCGCGGCGACGAGGTGGCCGGTGGCGGAAGGCGAGCGTGGCATCATGAAACCGGCGATGATGCCGAGGGTGAGGAGGATGCTGCCGAGGCGCAGCAGGCGGTTGAGTGAGACGAGCAGTTCGCGGGCAGGTGGCAGGTTGCGGAAGAGCCCGCTTTTCAGGTGGTGTTCTTTGAGTTGGTGATCGAGCACGAGGAACATCACTCCGGCGACTGCTGCAAGTGCGAGCGCGCCGTAGGCCAGCACCGAGGTGGCCGTGTGGGTTTCATGCCATGGGTTGCCGCCTGGGACTTTCAAGGGCGTTGCATCGAGCATGCCGGGAGCGAGTGCAATGACTTGAAAAAGGAAAACGAGCGGAGCGGTGAAGACGCCGAGTAGTGAAATGCGGTAAGCCGGGCCGATGAGCAGGTAGAACAGCGTGAGCGACCATGCGAGGTAGGCGAGGATTTCGCCGCGATCGGCGAGCGGGCAGGCGCCGCGAGCTTCACCACGATGCATGAGGAAGCCGGTTTGCAGCACGAAGGCCAGGGCCATCCATATGACCGTCCAACGGCTGCGCCGCCCGCGATGGACAGAGGTCATGCCCCAAACGCCGCCGATGAGGGCGAGCAGGGTGGAGGCGATCAAAAGCCAGCGGTCCATGGCCTTGGTTGATGCGGAAAAGCCGCGATGCTGAAAAGCGGAAAATTGGGAATTCGGCGCTGATGGGGTGGGATGCTGGGGGGCGTGGGGGCGAATGTCTCTTTTTATGTGCTTGGTGACGGAGTAAAGGGCTGGGAATTGTGAAATATTTATTGAAATTATTAGCATACATTGTATTGCTAAATGCAGATGAGTGAACTCTCTTTCGAGTGGGATTCAAAAAAGGCTACCAGCAATCTCTCAAAGCACGGGGTTGCATTCGAGGAGGCGATGACGGTCTTTCTGGACGAAGCAGCGCTTGTGATTCCTGACCCAGACCATTCGAAGGACGAAGAGCGATTCATCATCATGGGGCAGAGTCGGAAATTAAGAATGCTAGTGGTAGTTCACTGTTTTCGGCAGGCTCGTTCTTCAATCAGGATCATATCGGCGAGAAAAGCAGGGACCAAAGAACAGAAACCCTATTGGGAGACAAAACTATGAGAAACGAATACGATTTCACAAAAGCCAAACGCAATCCATACGCGAAGCGGCTCAAGAAAGCCGTCACTATTCGACTGGAGCCGGATATCATTAATTACTTCAAGGCCATGTCGGTGGAATCCGGTATTCCTTACCAGAATCTCATCAACCTTTACCTGCTGGACTGTGCGAAGGCAGGGCGGAAACTGTCGCTTAGCTGGAAGAAGTGATGGTTGGCTGAGGTGGGGCTCTGATGCCTGCCCTGCACGACAGGAGTGTCGTGCCTCCTTAGGGTGCGCTTAGTCGTTGCCGGGAGCGCGGCGTAGGGATTTCTTTTGGGAGAGTGCGCGTTTGTCGGCGATGGAGCGCTGTTTGGAGCGTTGGGATCGCGGGCGTTTTTGGCGGCGCAATTTTTCGATCGCTTGTGTTTTGGCGATGGCCTTGCCTTGGCGGATGGCGTCGAGTTGATCGCAAAGTTCGCGTCGTGCGAGGAAGCGGTTCATTTCGCGCGAGCGGTCGATCTGGCATTTGATGCAGACGCCGGTAGGCAGGTGTTTGAGAAAGACGCAGTTGGAGGTCTTGTTGATTTTTTGTCCGCCCGAGCCTGAGCCGCGCACGAATTTTTCGAGCAGGTCTTCCTCGCGAATCCCGAGGGTGGCCATGCTTTGTTCGAGCGCGGCGATCTTTTCCGGTGAAACGGGTGAAGACATTAGAGAATCAAGAATGCAGCGGGAGCGTTAGCGACCCGCAATGAAAGCGAAGCCAGACTGGCATGGCCGGAGCGAAGTGAAGGCAATCAAGAAGTAAGAATCAAGAGAAAGAGAAGAGGTGGGTACTGCGCGATCAGGTGGGGGAGGGTTTTTCTGTATCGGAATTTTTTGGTGTGAAGCGGCTCCAGATGGCGGCGAAGATGCTGCCGATGAGGCAGTGGGTGACGCCTGAGACGGCACCGACGACGGGTGCGAGTGGCAGGTTGGGGAAGCCTTGTTTGGCTAGCACGATGGCGAGTCCGGAATTTTGCATGCCGACTTCGATGGAGATGGTGCGCGCGATTTCCTCTTCAAAGCCGGAGAGGCGGGTGACGAGGTAGCCGATCACGAAGCCGCAGAAGTGAAGTATGAAAACGCCGAGGACGAGTTCGCCGCCGTGGGCGAGGATTTCTTTCGACGAAGCGGCAAAGGCTGCGCCGCAGATCATGCAGACGCCGAGCACTGAAAGAATGGGTGCAACGGGCAGAATGCGTTGCACGAGCGTGGGTGCGCGGCTGTTGAGGATCACGCCGAGCAGGACGGGGATGATCACCACCTGCAAGGTTTGTTTGAAGAGGAGCCAGCCGTTGACCTCGACGATCGATCCGGCGAGCAGTTGGGTGAAGAGAGGAGTGAGTACCACGGCGGCGAGGGTCGAGCAGGCGGTCATGATCACCGAGAGCGCGACATTGGCGCGGGCGATGAGCGTGATGAGATTGGATGCGGTGCCACCTGGGCAGCAACCGACGAGGATAAGGCCGACTGCGTAGGCGGGTGGTAGGTCGAGAAATTTTGCGATGCCCCAACCGAGGGCGGGCATGGTAGCGAATTGCGCGATGAAGCCCATGAGGACGGCGCGTGGCATGCGACCGATGCGGCGGAAGTCGTCGACGCTGAGAGTGAGGCCCATGCCGAGCATCACCACGCCTAGAACGCTGACGGTGATGGTGGGGTTGTTGAGTGGCAGCCATGCCTTGGGCATCCAGAGTGCGTGAGCGACGCTGAGGCACATCCAGAGCGGGAAGAGGCGGGTGAGGTGGGAGAACATCGGGTGATGGTGTGTTTGCATGAAAAAGCAAGAATCGCGGGACGCTGGCAATCGAAATGCGCGGTGGGATTTTGTGCTTATGAATAGCGGGCTCGCCGTGTATGGTGGCCGCATGAGCGACGCGACGCGGGATCATGGGGTGCAGCCGGTGGAGGCTTTGATGGAGCGCTGGGGGCTGACCGCACATCAGTTGGTGGAAAACTCCGAAGAGCAGTTGAACCACAAGCAGGTGCAGCGGGCTCGCAAGGGGCGTCAGCTGACCTTGCATTTGATGCAGAAAGTGACGCGCGCGGTGAATGATGCGATTTTCAAAAGTTTGCCTGCGGCGAAGCGTGCAGATTTCGTGCCGTACCTTCACCGGCATTTGTTTAACTATGCCAAGGGTTATGATTCTTCGTGGAGTGATCCGAATGATGCCTTGTGTCCGAAGTGAGTGACAGCGGTGTGGCGTGGACGATTGTCGGGCAAGGTTTGGCTGGTAGCTGCCTTGCGTGGGAGTTGTGGCGGCGTGGTGTGGATTTTCAAATTGTGGATCGCGAGTGTGGCATTGCCGCATCGCGGATCGCGGCGGGCTTGGTGAATCCGGTGACCGGAAAAAATTTCGAGCCCAGTCCGATGATTGGCGATTTTTTGCCGGAGGCTTTGGAGTTTTACCGCTGCATTGAAGAACGCCTTGGGATGGTTTTGTGGCATCCCATGCCGATCATGCGGCTGGCAGGCAATGATGATGAGTGGGCGAAGATGCGTGCGAAGGCGGCGCGTGCTGATGTGGAGGTGTGGGTAGGCAGAGAACTTGCGAGGCAGGAGATTGGCGAGTGGTTAGGAGGTTTTGAAATCAGCGGAGGTGGTCGCTTCGATGTAAAAATGTTTGTCGATCGCTCGCGTGAATTTTTCCAAGCGCAGGGGATCTATCGCAAAGATGAGATTCGATTTGATGGCGATGAGGTGACGCGGGTGTGGTGTGATGGCGCAGCGGGATTGGTGAGTGGCAGGCATGGTGAGTCGCGATGTGCGAAGGGCGAGATTCTCACTGTGCGCGCAGCGGGGTGGGATGAGGCGCGCATTCGTGTCGGTGCCGGTGGGTGGTTGGTGCCTCTGGGTGAGGGTTGTTTCAAGCTGGGGTCGACATACGAATGGGAGTGGCTCGATATGGAGCCGAGTGATGCGGGCTTGGAGCGCTTGCGGCGAATTGCGACGAAGTTGGGTGGCGCGGATTTCGAAATCATCGCGCACGAGGCGGGTGTGCGGCCGATCCTGAGGCGCAGTGAGCCGCTCATTGGCCCGATGCAAGCCGGTGGCTGGATGTTCAACGGCTTGGGCTCCAAGGGTTCGCTTTACGCGCCGGGCATGGCGCGACGACTAGCGCTTTGGATGCTCGATGGCCAAGAGCCCGACGAACATTTTGACATTCGTCGTTTCGCTCCATGACTACTCGTCCTTGGGCAGAATGAACATGCCTTCGAGTGAGGGCTTCCATCGACCTTTAAACAGCACTGGGCAATCAAAGACGCGCTCCGCTGGTAGCGGGTTTCCGTCGTCTTTGAACTCTGCGGCATTGAGATTGTAGCTATATTCAAAAAAAGAAAAATTTTTGATCGATGCTGTTAGTTCTCCTGATTGATTTCTGGTGACTTTCATTTCGATGAAGGGGCGTTCATCGATGTTATAGTATTCCTTCCAGTCCATGTTCGAAATGAGTGTTTCTGCCATTTCAGTATTCAGAGTGGACCGAATTTCATTTTTGATTTGGCTGGTGATTTTCTCAACGGGTTCTCGCATAGCCCTCCTGTCCAGTTGAATCGAATTCTCGGTTAATTCGCCAATTTTTATATGGTTTTTTTCCGCTGCAAAAATCTCGGATTCGGCTTTTTGAATGACGCTGATCAGTTGATCTTTTTCCGCTACTGCGGCTCCGATAAGTGGTAAAATTTTTTCCATCTTTTCTTTAAGACGATTAAATTCCACCAATCCGAGGTCCCGTTTGATGAGTTGCTCCATCTCTTGGAGAGGAATGGAAACTCGGGGCCCTTTGATATTTCGGTCTGTGGTGCGGTCGAGAGATTTGGTTTTGATGATTGGCTTTGTTTTTTCATCGGTTTTGGCGTCGCCGTACGCGGGGTCACGATATTTGGTTTCTCTTGGAATCGATTCGCTGTGTTTTGAGAGTCGAGAATTGTGTAGGGATGATTCGATCAGTAATCCTAAGGCAAGCCCAAGTACCGCGGTGATGCAGGAGATTCTGAATGGTGAAGTTTTCATCAGTAGTCGTATCCATCTATAGGTAAAATACTAAGGCCTTTGATATGTGGCTTCCATCGATCACCAAAACTCAACTCTGCAGGAAGTGGGGTGCCGTCATCCTTGAATATGGAAAGATCAAGTCCCATACTGGAAGCTTCATTTCCTAAGCGCACTTGGCTATACAACTGATAGGTTGGCGCTTCGCGAGATGTCCTGATTAGTTCACTTAAGGCCTTTCTCTTCGAATCCTCTAATTCGTTCATCCTTGGATCGTTGAGTACAGCTTCGAGTTGATTTGGATCGATTTTCCTGCGGATGACTTCGAGAGTCACGATTGGTGTGTCATCGATATTGTAAAATTGAGTCCAATCAACGCCCGAGATCAGTGCGTTGGCTAGGTCGTTAGGCAGAATGGTTCGGATTTCATCTTGCATGCGCTTGGTGATTTGCTCGACAGGTTCACGCATGCCCCTTCTGTCCAATTGGATCGAATCCTTTGTTACTTCACCGAGTTTCAAATGAGTTTTTTCCGCGGTGATTATCTCAGCTTCGGTTTTTCGAATGAGTTCCATCACCTGAGCTTTTTCCATTTCGGTAGCTCCGAGTATGGGAAGTGACACTTCCATGGGATAAGTCAACTCGTCAAAGTTCGAATTGAATTTGAATTTTTCTTTCAGGATAGGGCCTACCGTTTTCAGTGAAACGGGCACTCGCTGAGCTTCTGGTTTTTTCTCATTCGAGGCCTTGAGATGACTGGTGTTATTTGTGCGATGCCTCGTTGCCCAATCTGCTTTTTTGTGTACTGTTGTGGATTCTGATGAAGTTGCCGAATCGGCTGATTCTCGGAATAAAGATGGAGAAAAAAACCCCAACGCAAGACCAAGCGCCGCTGAGCTCAGAGGTGAGATAAATTGCGATGGTTTCATAAATTGTTTATATCGAAGCATATCGACGGATTATAGAGCCTTTACTCATACCTTAGTCAATTCAATCCAATTGGAGTAACTGCGGTCCGATTTGTGTTTTTTCATGGCATTTGCCTGTGCGTTTTTTTGTATTTTATTCAAGTACAAGCGGAAGCCACGTCTATGACTGCGTTACCGCTCTGCTTCTGGATTTTGACATTCGTCGTTTCATGGAAAACAGGGCCTGAGTTTGATTAAAACACATATTTTGATTAAAAATTTGACAAAATGAATATCATCTTGTCAAATTAATCATCCAAATGAGCTTTTACACCCAAATCCTGCAACTTCATGACTTGGCGGTGGGCGAGGGGAAAAGGCGCGTCCTCAAGCGAGATTTGTATGCTGAGGTGATCGGATCCAAAGGTCGGCATTTTGTCGGCATTGTTGGTCCGCGAGGTGCGGGGAAAACCATATTGCTCAAGCAGATTGCGGCGTCTGATCCCACCGCTTTATACCTCTCGGCGGACACGCTGCCTGATGATGCGGATTTGTTTGTGGTCGTGAAGGATCTCGCGGATCGCTACAAGTATCAGGTTTTCCTGATTGATGAGATTCATTTTCTGCCGGGTGCCATGGCATCGCTCAAGCAGATCTACGACTTCCTTGAGGTACGGGTTATTTTCACCAGTTCCGTTGCGCTTGCCATGCAGGCCACGGCGCATGATTTGTCGCGTCGGGTTCGCATGCATGCGCTGGACTATTTCAGTTTTCGCGAGTTTCTGCATTTTGCCCACGGGGAGGATCACGCGCTGCTGAGTCTTGATGATTTCCTTGGAGGTAAAGTATCGCCCGGTCATCTGCGGGCTGGCAGGTTTTTTGTGTCTTATTTGTCCGGTGGATTGTTGCCCTTTGCGATGGAGGAAGCTGACTCAATGCCTTTGTTGGCAGCAACGCTTGAAAAAATCATCGAGCACGACATTCCCCAGACCCTGCGACTGCGCGTTGATGAGTTATCCATCATTCGTAAGCTCGTGGCATTCGTCGGGCGTTCTGCCGTGGATGGAATCAATTACTCATCGCTTTCGACGAACCTTGGAATCACCAAGTACAAGGCCGAGCAATATGTGGATGCGCTGGAAAAAGCCTTTGTGTTGCAGCGTATATTACCGGCGGGCACCAACTTGTTGCGTGAGCCGAAGGTGTTGTTGATGCCGCCCGTTCGTCTGTTGCATTTGCCCATCGAGCAAGCGACGGGGGGATTGCGCGAAGACTTTTTTGCGTTCGCGATACGGCAGGCTGGAATTGCCATTCGTTATCTCAAAGGCACACGGGGGCAGAAGACCCCGGACTTTTTAATTGAGCACAAGGGGCAGAATATCGCGCTGGAGATTGGTGGAAGAGGCAAAGGGCGAAGTCAGTTCAAGGGCATCAGTGCTGACCGCAAGATCGTGCTCGCGCCCGACATTGTTCCGCAAGACAACCGCCTTCCTCTGCATCTTTTGGGCTTTCTTTCGCGATAGCCCAAGTGTGTGAATTTGCGGCTTCGCTGCTTAATCGGACTGTCGGGCGATGAAGAAATGCCAGCCGAGGGCTTTGGATTTTTGGAAAATGGCGCTGATGTTTTTTCCATTCAGCTTGTAGTCCAGCTGGCCTTTTTCTTTTGCAAGCGCGCTGGTGAAAATCGGGCCGAGACTTTCATCGCCGATATCGGTTGGATGTTTGAACATGCGGTCGATGTTTCGATGTGTCGAAATTAGTGCATCGGAGTTCATTGAGTAAAAATACATATTGGCCGGCATTTGTGTGTTCTTCTCGATGAATTGCGTGAGGAGGCGCAGGCGCAGTGAGACTCCGATGGCGGCCACGACCTTGCCGTCCACTTTGACAGGCGTTGCCACAATGACGGTGCGGTGGCCTGTGGATTTGCTCACTACCAGATCGCCCTCGACATCCTGACCTGCCATTAGTCGTGGGAAATAGGAGCGATCGCCGAGGTTTTGCTCGGTGAGCCCTTCTGCACTGGTCGAGTAGTAACTGCCGTTGGGCATCGCGTACCACACGGAAGCGTCGGTCTCGAGATCCTTGTCGAGGCGGTCGAGCATCGGTCTCGTGCGCTCCCAGTTTGCG
>JBKDYW010000288.1:0-9295 GCA_046308575.1 Verrucomicrobiota bacterium | reverse complement strand
ACCTGTCATGGGATCGTCTTTGCACCGTGATGCTTTGTGAGGGACATGTGGCCCCGCCATTTCACAAGGTAAAGCATTCGCATTACAACGGCATGGCAATCGCACTCCGGGAAGCAGCCGCCCTCGGCTACCAACGCATTGGTTTGCAGTTGGACGAAGTCCTCGCGAAACGCCTGGACCACAGCTATGAGGCCAGTTTTCTTGTGCATCACCCCTTGGGTATAAACGAAGCAATGCCACTTCTTCTCCTGAAGAAAAAGCTGTCGAAACAAGATTTTGGAGCATGGATCAAGGAGACCAAACCGGAGATGATTCTTTCGCTCGAGTGTTCGCAACTGCGCGACTGGCTGAGATCCATTTCCACTCCGTTGAGCAAAAAGATCAAACTGGCGATGTTGAATTGGATTGATGCAAAGCCGGACTCCGATTTCATGGGCGTGAATCAGGACTTCGCACAACTGGCTGCGAATGCGGTGGATTTAATCACCGCGCACATGCTGCGCAACGACCACGGCATACCGGCATCTCCGACGCTCGTGCTCTCCGAGGGAACCTGGGTGCCAGCCGGTAAACGCGCCCGCAAGAAATAAGCCCCCTCCACTGCCTAATCCGGGATCAACTACGAGATCGCTGGACGATTCACCGGATTGATCGGAGGGCGGCCTTGCAGGACCTCGGCAATGTTTCGGGCGCAGGTGAGGCGTGCTTGCTTGCGGCTCTCGACCGTGCCACCACCGACATGCGGGGTGAAGACGACATTTTTTTGCGCAAGCAGACCGGGATGAATGTGCGGCTCGTTCTCGGCGACATCCATGCCGGCGCCGCCGAGGTGGCCGCTAACCAATGCGGCAGCGAGAGCGTTTTCATCGATCACCGGACCGCGCGCCATGTTGAGCACGATCGCTCCGCGCTTCATGATTGCGATGCTTTGCGCATTGAGAAGGTGGCGCGTCGCTGGCACCAAAGGGCAATTCAGGCTCACCACATCGGACTCGGCTAGCAAGGCATCGAGCGTGCGATAGCGCGGATCATGTTGTCCGCTGGTGTTGTGGAAAATCACGCGCATGCCGAATGCCTCGGCGCGCTTGGCAACCGCTTGGCCGATTTGGCCGAAGCCAACGATGCCAATCGTTTTGCCGCCAAGCAGCATGCCATCCCACGGACCGGGTTGGAATCCATCCTTCGCCCACTGGCCGGAGCGCACATAGGCGTCGGCTTCAGGCACGCGACGCGCAACTGCGAGCAGCAACGCGATGGTGTGATCGGCGGCTGGCTCGCTGAAAGGATCGGGGCAGTTGCTGGCCCAGACTCCAGCCTCATCGAGCGCCGCGATATCGAGATTGTTGTAGCCGATGGCGACATTCGCGACGATGCGCAGCTTCGGCGCCGCAGCGAGAAGCTCGCGATCCACCGCGAGTTCGTGCTGGTTGATGATGGCATCAAGTTCCGGCGCGAGAGCCAGCACTTCTTCGCGCGAGCACATCGGGCCACCGGAGGGGCCTTTGATGATTTCCGCCAACTCAAGCAAGGGCTCGAGATGATCGTCGGGGACATGATTGGTGATGAGAACTTTTGGTTTCATGTTCGAATTGAAAATCAGGCGCGTTGTTCGAGAATTTTTCGTTGCCCCCTCACGGCAAGAATTGCCGCTTCATCTTCAGAGATGATGTGGCTTCGCGCATCGAGACCCAGCGCGTGGAAGGCGATCCGATAAGGGGTGGAGATCGCGCCGGCGGCAGCCAAGATCAGCGGCAGGTCTTTCGGCAGCACCGAGAGCTCGGAACCTATGAGCAGACCGCTGAGAAAGGATCCGTTGGACTCTGGGCTTTTGCCATGAAGCAAGGCGCGAGTGCGCACCTTGAAAAGCGAAGAGGTCAGCGCACCATGCCTTGACTCATCGATGCCCTCGAGAAAGGCCGCCTCGTCCCAACCCGGTGCGACCGACTGACGAAGGATGCCGTGCGATCCCAACAGCGCATGAAGTTCACCGCTCATGAAAGTGCGAAACGCGACCATCGCGCCATTTCGCAAAACACAATGCTTCGAATGCGTGCCGGGAAGAATCACCACCGCTTCCTCCTGCCCGATGTCCAGACCAAGAAGCTCGGTCTCCTCACCGCGCATGACATCATCCTCGGAACGCACTCCCGAGATCAGGAAAATGTCAGGCTCGATTTCATCCACCACGGCATCGCTGCCATCGAGGCGAAACGGAAGTCGCGCATACGGCAGCTCCTTCCAACCAATGCTGGATCCGGCCATGCCCGAAATCACCACCGGCTTGGGCGCGCCCATGGCATCCATCGCCGCCGCAAGTGCCTCGCGAAATTCCTGCGGGGAATTCAATGACGATGCCCCCTGCCCGCTGCGGGTTTCTATTACGACGGCATCATCACGCACAATCCGCACGCGGAGGTTCGTGGTACCCCAATCGCAACTGGTGAATTCGGAGATCATGATCGTTTGCTTGGTTTTGGAAAGGCGGCTTGGAAAAAATCAAACTGCGATCTTCACCACGATCTTGGTGAGCGCCCGACCCTCATTGGCCATCGGCGCATGGGCATCGGCAGGGAAAAATACGGCGAAGTGACCATGTTTCACCTCAAACCAATTCGCCGGTCGGTCATTGTAAAATTCCAAATCCTTTTGCTCATCGTAGCCCAAGGAGGAAACACACTCCGAGGCTGGCATCCAGCCGATGAGGTCGACGCCATCGATGGTGTATTGGATGTCGATGTAGCGGCGGTGCGTCTCGGTGCGGGCCTCGTCTTTCGACTTGCAGATGTCTTTGATCACTACCGCATAGATGTCATCGCCTTCGATGTCGATGCGCCCCTCGGGCAAGTTCGCCTGCAAGGCCAGCTCGCGCAAACGCGCGAAGGCTTTCGGAAAATGCGGATGCAGTGCCTCGGCGGCTGCGGAGTTTTGCAATGTGTCGAGAATCATAGTCTTTGTTTTGTTTTGAATTTCACCACTCGGTCACCGAGCCGTCCTTGCGAGTGAACTCTGGCGTGTTCCAAAGCCCGTCGAAAACCAACTTTTCAAGTTTCGCCTCATCCACCTCGACGCCGAGTCCGGGCTTGTCGGGAATGAGCGCGTAACCTTGCTCGACTTGGATCGGTTCCTTGAGAATCCCCTCGCCCAGCGTGAGATGCTCCTGGCAAAGGAAATTCGGAGTGCAAGCATCGAGCTGCAGGCACGAAGCCAAAGCGATCGGCCCGAGCGGGCAATGCGGCGCGATGACGATGTCGTGAATCTCTGCCATCGCAGCAATTTTACGCGCTTCGAAAATGCCGCCGACATGCGAGATATCGGGCTGAATGATCGACACCGATTGGCTGTGCAACAGATCGCTGAAGTCCCAGCGCGTGAAGAGTCGCTCGCCGGCGGCGATCGGGATGGTCGTGGACTCTTTGATTTCCCTCATCGCCCGCGGGTTGGTCGGCAGTACGGGTTCCTCGATGAACATCGGTCGAAACGGCTCGAGCGCTCGACAAAGTTGTTTCGCCACCGCCGGCGTACAGCGTCCATGGAAATCGAGCGCCATGTCGATGTCGTTGCCCAGCGTCTTGCGAAGGTTCGCCACAGTCTCGACGACTTCGTCGATGAAACGCGGCGTCTCGATCGGTTCGCAAGCAGGCACGGGCACGAATTTGTAGGCCGTGAAATCGCGGTCGCCCACCGCCTTGGCCACCTCCGAAACATAGTCGCCAGTGCCCGCAATGTTGAGCCAGCCGTAGAGGCGGATCCTGTCGCGCACGCGCCCACCAAGCATCTCATGCACCGGCAATCCCGCTGCCTTGCCCTTGATGTCCCACAGGGCCTGCTCGATGCCCGAAAGCGCCGATGTCATGATCGGTCCACCGCGATAAAAACCACCGCGGTAGCATCGCTGCCATAGGTGCTCGATGCGTGTCGGGTCTTCACCGATGATGATGCGCCCAAGTTCGTGCACCGCCGTCTCGACCGTGCGGGCACGGCCTTCAAGCACCGGCTCGCCCCAACCGACAATGCCGGCATCGGTGTGGATTTTCAGAAACAACCAGCGCGGCCGGATGTGAAAGGTTTCGAGCTTGGTGATTTTCATTGGAAGAGGGGTGTAGAGTCGGTTTACGGGTATTTCTGGCAATGATGGAGTTCGCAATTTAACAAGATTCAAACTGAATGGCGCATTACTTCACTTTCTGCAGATTTAGCAAAAGGTAGGGCAGATTTCCACTTTGGGCATTCTCACCTCCCATGCTCATTTTCAAATATGGAATCTTCCCGCTGCCGGAATGGGAATCAACATCGGAAAGAGTGGCGTCAATGCGCACCCCCCCTTCATTCACTCCAGCCAAACTTGATAGCGGCAGCGTCAATGTCAGTTGATAGCCGGATTCGGTAAGCTCACTTTTTGAAGACAGATTATTCAACCATGCGGATGAGCCGCTCAGTCGGGCCTCACCGTCGGGTTGGACATAAGCGGTGATTTCGTTGATCTGCTGATTCGCATCGATAAATTTAAGAATCACCGCATCACCAAATGGCGCGACCTGAGCATCAGCAGGTGAAGCAACAAACTCGTCATCTCGTACCCATATTTTCAACACAAGATTGGAGCCCGAAACCCGGAAAGCGACTTTGCCGGAGAGATTTTCGGCGCCGAAGGTTTTCCCATAATATGTCGCCGTATCATGCTGCTGAGTCCAAACCGCGCGCCCTTCCACGACCTGCTCGGCTTTATCGAGATCCAGAGAAGAAACCGCCGTAGCATGCCAGCTTTCTTCTTCAAATAGATTGTGGTCGGCTTCCAGAAGCTCTGTTCTTTTCACCTGTTCGGCGGAAGAAAGCTCCGCAACTGAAATTTCACGATTCGATACAATGTAAACGGGATCTTCATTCACCGTGACGGAGAAATACTGCTCAGTTGGAGTGGTTTGATTCCCGTACAGATCGAAGATTTGCACAGAACCGTCCGAGCGAACATCAATATCAGCGGGCGCGCCAGGCTTGGAGAGCCACAAACATATCACATTCCCTTGTGAATTTTTAAAACGATAACCTTCGTAGAGACCGTCGCGAATCGGCTGAAAATCCTTCGCACCATCCAGCAAAAATGCATGATTCGAAAATACACACCATTTCTTGGTCGGCGATCCGTCGTAAAAACGATAGAAGAAATTATAGATACCAGCTTCTTTGATCGATTTCTGTTTGTTGGCGTAAGGCAGGCGCCGATTGATGAAAGAGACAAAGTTCGTGGCCCCTTCCTTTTTATGCCACAGCAACTCCTTGGCCAAATCGCGCAACGCATTTTGCGAAAGCCCTCCGATACCGCGTTCCGTGTTGATCCAAGGCTTGGAAATACCGCGTTCATTAAGTTGATTCAGCACGCGGTTCACATTTTCGATGCCCGCATAACTATGAATCGCAAAAAGATCGATCGATTTTCCTGCGCCCGCATCCAACATCCTTGGAACAAAAGTTTCACGGCCGGGACTGTATAGACCGCAGGTGACACCGCCGTTCAGAACCAGCGCGTTTGGGTTGCCCGCCTTCACTCCACGACTAAAAAAATCCAAGTCACGAGCATACTCCTCCGGAGTCCCCCACCAGGCAAATTTATGCAGCGATGCATCATGGAAAATTATGCGATCCACCTCGTTTAGATACTCCCAATAACGAACCTTATCCTTATAACGGGCAGAAGAAATTCGCGCAGCGTCCTCAAGGAGTCTCGGATCCTTAAACGGAAATACCGCTTCATGAAAATCATAATTCGGATCTTTGATTCGAAATTCAGCGACTTTTTGCTCGAACAGATTGCGATCCACATTTGCGCGATCCGTTGTACAGAGAGCCATTATGATATCAAAACCCATAGCATGGCGTGTTTGAATCATTTCATCGGCGCCGATCCAGTTGGGTTTTTCACGATGGTCACTTGCAAACAAGTAATCCAGCGGCGACAACAAGCGGATCATCCGATATCCGGCGAGGTATTGCTCGCGCAGCTCAACATGATCATAAAGATATGCGCCTCCTTCATGGCTCCCCATCCACTTCTCAATCTCTCGGTTGGGCACGATTTGGAAATAGGCTATGGCGCGTCGGGGCGCACCCTCTGCGGGAGTGATTCTCGGTTCAAGGGCGTAATATCCCAAGGGCAGACAATCAACCGGAACGGAGAGCACCTGCTCCCCTTCTCGCAATGCATGCTTGCTGGTGAACTTTTTATGAATTTTTTCGTCTGAACGGGTGACTTCGAGTTCAACATCAATGCTTTGTTTCTGCGGCGAAAAAATCAGCATACTGAAAGCCGGAGGCGCTCCTTCCTGAAAGACATGTCCTTCGTGAAGCAGATGCCGCAACTCGGTCTCATTGCCTGAAGAGGGGTTCACCCATCGAATATCATCAAAAGACACATTGCTATCCTCCTTGGCAGTGATCGTGAAATGAACCCACCCCAAGCGGGACCCATCAATGGGGTGTTCTGCATTGCCTGGAAAATCCTTTTCATAAAGAAAGCTTTTCTTTTCCCAATCCAATCCGATCGATTGGAAAGCGGAATAAAGAATCGGGCTGCTGTTTCCATTTGAATCTCTGTCAGCGACACCAATGCTTATGCCGCACCCAGGGCGATCTGCTTTCAGCATACAAGACAATCCCTTGCTGGGAATCTGGTATGCATAGCGACTGATATTTATTCTCGAGCCACCACGGATGAAGTACTTTGCGGCGATTCTTGAGTCATTTTCGCGAACCTGACCCTGGTATGAGTGAAGGCTGGGACTCGAAATCGGATCATCGCAGTCATGGTAAATGTACTCGGAAGATGGATCAATCACTCTAGGGCCATCGAAAAGATTCCAATCCGCGAATTCCTCCGACACCGTAGAATTCGAGAAAATCGCTTCGATACGATGATGCTCGCCTTTGGCGGCAGGGGTCTGCTCAATAGAATTTGCCGACTCTTTTTTGGGGTTGTCGCAACCGACCGACATCACACATAGCAATGAAGCTGCTGCCACTGCGAAACGGCACATCCATTGATATGGAATAGTCGTAATGTTTTTCATGGAGTGATTCCGGTGAATGATTCGTTTATGATAGGATAATCGCTTGAAATTCTATTGAGGAGGTTCGTAGTTCTTATCCCCCCCATATTTTTTCCATTCCTTGTAGAGAAGAATCAGAAACACAAGACACAGGGCAAGGCAGCTTGAAACCCAGACCGGCAGATAGCGGTAATGGTACAACGGATCGGCAGTCCTTGCATCGAGCCAGTCAAGCCAAGCACCGCTCAAGGCGCCGGCAAGGATCATAGCCAGACTAAAAATGACACCATTGGCCGAATTGAATTGCGCGAACCGTTCATGCGGCAAGATACGCATGAACATTGGCATTTGCGCGGCGTTGAACAATACCTGAACAACAATGTGCAAGGTAAACAGCCCCGCATAAATTTTCGAGGAGAGTTCGAGGGGAACATCCATGAAAACAAAAACCAATTGGAGAGGCACAACCAACGACAAAAGGCTCATGCCGAGGATCATCACTCGAAGTGGGTGCCAACGGTCGGCCAAGGCAGCCGCGGGATAAAGTAGGATCGCCGAGGTGATGCCGACCACACCCATCAGTTTACCGAACTGCTCAAGACTGATGCCAACGGACTGGGCGAAAAATACCCGGAATGAAACCACCGCTAAACTTATACCCCAGAATGTGTTGGCGAGGAAAAAATACCAGTAGAGGCGGTTCGTGAAACACTCCCTGAGATAGGTGCGGATGTGATAAATAAGTCCGCTTTTTTTCTCCGTGCGTTCTGGCGGTGGCGGATAGGTACCCTCTTTTACAAAAATGCACATCAGTAAAAAGACCAGACCGTTAAGCAGCGAACTGCCTACAAAAATTTCCTTCATGTGGGTTTCCGCCAAACCAAACAGGAAATACTGGAAGCCTGCGGTGGCAAGGATGGTGACTACACGAAAAAGGGCGAGGAACCTGGAGAGAAACTCCGGGGGAATGACATCGTTGAACAGGCAATAATAGATATTTGTGATGTAGATATTGAAAAACTGGAAACCCACCACGAGCGCGCCAGCCAGCCATAGCGCCACTTGTGTTGGAGTCGAATTGACAAAAAGAATCGTCTGCAACCAGGCGGCCAATTCATCACTGAACCCCAACATAAGAAGGAATAGGGTCATAAATGGAGTGCCGTATATCAGGTAGGGTATCCTGCGTCCCATGCGGGATCGGGTGCGATCGCTGGCCACGCTGATAGCCGGCGCAACGGTTATCCCCACCAAAGAGGGAACGGTTGTCACAAACAAACCTAGCAACCAGTTGGGAGCATCGAGATACTTGAGCTTAAGCGGGATGAAGCTACTAGCCACGACATCCATGAGCTGAAAAACAAAATCGCCCCAGAGCAACCAACTGCACACGGCCAAAAGCCCCATGCGGCTATAAACCAAAGTCCCTGCCCGGTATTGTTTTGGTTTTTCCCGCATTTCGTCGTGGTTGTTGATTGTCATAACAATTTCCGAAAATTTGGGATTCGACCATGATTGGCGTCATTGCCCACCATTCACGCTTCACGCGCGCTGAGCATGCGGCGGCACCCTTCACGGATGAAGAGCGTGTCGAGACCGCATGGGAGAAAACGGAATCCTTGGTCAAGCCGACGGCGCACTTCGGCCGGATCCACCGGCACCACATGAAGTCCCGGTGCCACACCACTCGCGAGGCACGCCTCAAGAATCGAGGCTTGGGCCGCGAGCACATCGGGGTGATCGAGTTGACCTGCCAAGCCCATCGAGGCGGACAAATCATACGGCCCGATCAAAGCGGCATCGATGCCAGGTGTGGCAAGAATCGCCTTCGCGTTTCGCACGGCATCGACATGCTCAAGCATCACCACCACCACGACATCGCGGTTGTGAGCGGAAAAGTATTCGCCGAAATGGCTGCCAAATCCCGTCGCGCGGCACAGCGAGGCACCACGCACGCCATCGGGCGGAAATTTCGCCATCGCCACCGCCTTGGCGGCCTCTTCCGGTGTATTGACCGATGGCACGATGATGCCAGCAGCTCCCAAGTCGAGCACCTGCTTCGCAAGGTCCGCATCACACGATGGCAAACGCGCAAGCAAGTCGCAGCCCGTTCCTTTCGTCGCAAGCGCGGCATGATAGAAATCACTGCGTGAGGTCGGCGTGTGTTCCATGTCGACGCAGACGAAATCAAAGCCTTCACCGGCCATGATTTCGACAATGGCCGCATGGCCGGTCAATGTCCATGCGCCGAAAAC
>JBKDYW010000287.1:0-9703 GCA_046308575.1 Verrucomicrobiota bacterium | reverse complement strand
CGAACTCGGTGCCGTTAGTTCTTGTGGTGCCGGGTAAATTTACAGCAGTATATGTTTCCCCGTCTCCCGAAGGGTTGAAAGTCGAATCAATCGCATCTTCAATGTTATTAAAAAACCACACAGCTTCGACTGTGTGTGAAGAGCCAATTTTTTGCTCCATCCCAACATCCCAACCCATTGACGATTGCGCGCGAAGCTCGGGATTTGCTATGTATTTGTAACCTTTCCCATCTACGTTATAGTTATAAAAAAGATCGTTGTAACTTGGGGCTCGAAATGATCGCCCTAAACCACCACGAAATAGCGTTCCAAATTTTTCCAAATGATAAACCGAACCAATGCGCCAAGTGGCTTCATTGCCATAGGAATCATATCTCTCCCATCGCACAGCGGCTGTTGTGGTCAGTTCATCAGTCAGATCGCATTCTAGGGCAGAGTGAGCACCATAGCGATTGCCATGTTCATCAACTCCATTAGTTCCCTCAAATGAGTCATCGCGAAAAAAGCCCCCCCCGAGGAGTCGAATGCTTTCAGCTAAAGTCAATTCTTGATCGGTCGAAACACCAAAAGCATTAAGGTCCGTTCCAAAACTATAAATATCATTATCGTATAGCTCCTGATGATAGCCTGCGAGAAAACGCCCGGTCCACACATCGGAAAATTTTCCAACAGCATAAAGTGTGGCCAGCGAGGCATGGAGGCGATTGTCAGAACCATCATAGGGGTTACCTAAGTCGCCCAGATTCTCGTAATACGAATCATTGGCACGAAAGGTGGTTCCGAGCGTCCAAAAGGAATCGGCCTGACCCTCGACGCGCAGCGCCACGGATCTTTGATCGAAGTGCTGGTTCGGCGCGTCGTTGTCGGTTTGTTCGTGACTACTACCTAGATAGTAATTCATTTTACCAACTTCGCCGCCGACCTTCGCACGGCCGAAAAACGAGTTGAACGAACCTGCTTCGACGGTCGCCGAGCCGTTCGGGTCACCAGACCCGCGAGGCGTTTCCATCCAGAGCACGCCACCGATTGACTCGCCTCCGTAGATCGCACCCTGCGGACCGCGCAGGATCTCGAGCTTGCCAATGTCGGTGGTGCGTGCCGCCGATAGGATGTTGCCGAGCGGCGTCGACGAATCACTCAAACGCATGCCGTCGATGACGATCTGTGAGTCATCCGTGGTCGTGCCGCGGATGAATAATGCGCCAGCAGCTCCAGTTTGCCCCCCGGTCGAAGTCGAGATCACCCCTGGCGCGGCGTTGAGCGCGTCGCGAAGCTGCAGGATGCCGCTTGTTTCGAGTTGCTCGGGGTCGAGGCTGGTGACACTCGAGGTCACCGTCGAAGCCTCGCGTGGGACGCGCAGGGCCGAAACGATGAGCGGTTCGAGTTCGGTTTTTTCTTGGTTGCTTGTTTCGGCAAAGGCCGATTGGACGGGTAGCAGGCAAAAGCCTGCAAGGGCCGGTCGGAGCAGGCTCCGCCGGATGGCAGTTGGTATCATTTTTTCTCTTCTATGTTTGCTATGTTTGCGCACGAAGAGAGGGCCGCGCGGAAAAAATTTCCTGCAGCCTTCCCTCGTCGATCCCCTTTCGCGGGGGACCACTGAATCCGCACGCCGCGGAGGCGACGGGCGGTTGACGAGCTACAAGGGTACAAGTATTCGGGCTCCCGGCTTTATGCCTCATCCCCGTCTTCACCGCCCTTGCGGACGATTGACATGGTGGGGACTCGTATCCGGATACCGCAGCGCGACTGCTCCGGGTTCTCACCGGATTCCATGACGCCCATGTGGTTGGTCGCCGAGAGACTGGGAGCGAGCGTTGGGAGCATCAAGGAAAAAATCCGGCCACATGCGCGCACGAATCGGTAAAAATCAGGCTAAACTTCTGCGCGGGGCCGCTATTCGGCGGGCTTGCCTTGACCCATGCTTCGATTACAATCCGTCACACTCATGAAGCGTGCCATCCAATATGCTGCGGGATTTCTGTTCACCGCCTCACTGGCCCACGGCGAAACCGCCAAGGCCGCTGCCGCACCGGTGAAACAAATGGATTTTCTCGAGATCCTCGCCAAGGGCGGGCTCATGATGTTTCCGCTCGGCTTGTTGTCGATCATCACGGTAGTTTTGATCCTACTGTATTTTCTCTCGATCCGCCGCAACGCGGTGGTCAGCGAGCGCTTCATGTCCACGGTCGAATCGATGATCGCCAAGCGCGACTACGCCGGACTCGTCGGCCAAAGCCACCGCCGCAACGAATGCATGGCGCGCATCGTGCAAAACACCCTCGAGTTCATGCACGGCAATCCCAGCATGCCATTTGAAAATGTGCGCGAAGTCGCGCAAACCGAAGGCTCGCGCCAAGCCGGACTGCTGACCTCGCGCATCACCTACCTCTCCGATATCGGCGCGATCGCTCCGATGGTCGGGCTGCTCGGAACCGTCATCGGCATGATCAAGGCCTTCATCGAGATCTCCACCGGCGGCGTGCAAGGCGTGCGGGAAATGGGCTTGGCCGCGGGGGTCTCCGAGGCACTCATCGCGACAGCCGGCGGTCTTGGAATCAGCCTCGTGGCGCTGATCTTTTACTCGTTCTTCCGCGGCCGCGTGCACACCTGCATTTCGGAACTCGAGTCGGCAGCGACCCACTTTGTCGCGCTGCTCCACGCCCAACATGACGACGAGAAAAACGCCGAACTTCCGGTTTCGGCCAAGCGCCGCGACCTGCAAGGCATCTAATCCACCGCGCGGATGAAATTTTCCAACCGTCAGCCGCCGCCGATCGCCATGCAACTGGCACCGATGATCGACATCCTGTTGTTGCTGCTGAGCTTCTTCATCATCGGCTGGCAATTCAGCCGCTCGGAGACCGAACTCAATGTCTCGGTGCCCACCGCGCAGGAAGGAGCCGACCCGGAACGCCAGCGCGGCGAAATCATCATCAATGTGCTGCCCGACCGCGTGATCCGCGTCGAGGGATCGGACATGGATCTGCCAAAGCTGCATGAGAAACTTGCGGCGATCGCCAAGCAGTTCGAGAACCAACCGGTGCGGATCCGCGGCGATGGCAAGGTCGACTACCAGCGCATTGTTGAAGTGATCGACACCTGCCAGAAAGCCGGCATTTGGAACATTTCCTTTGCGACCCAGGCACCCGCCAAGAAGCAATGATTTCGCAGATTTTCGCCATTCCCATGCTGACCCGCCCGATTGTTCTTAGTCTTGCGTTGAGCGCCGCCGCGATCGCCCAGGTGCCTCGCGCCCAAGCGGTCGACCCGGTGCTGGCCGGCGATTCGTCCAACGATTTGTTTCTTCGCGGAAAAAACATTTACGACTCGGCGCAATCCGCGACCGATCTCGCCAATCGCACGGAGTACTACCAGCGCGCGGCGATGATCTTCACCGATTACCTCAATCTGTTTTCCGACAATCCAAAGGCCGAGCAGGCGTGGTGGTATCTTGGCAACAGCCATTACCAATCGGGTATGATCGATGACGCGAGGCGTTGCTTCAGCACGCTGATCAACCGCTACGGCAAAGGCAAGTGGGTCGCGGCCGCGGCCTACACTCTGGCGGCTGATCATTACAATCGCGGCGAATACGCCTTTGCCGCGCCGATGTTCGAACGCTACGCGGCCAACACCGAAAAAGCCGAGGAGCGCCCGCGCGGCTACTACCTTGCCGGCAATTGCTACCGCATGCTTGGCCGCGAACGCGAAGCCATCGGCTCGCTGCGCAAGGTCATCGAAGATCCGGCCGGCAGTTACTTCGCACCGCAGGCAAAAACCGCACTCGGCCAACTCAGCGCCGCCGATGGAAAATTCCAAGAGGCCTTGGTTCTCTTCGAGGAAGTGATCGCCACCGACGCACCGCCAAAAATCCGTGGCGAAGCAGCACTCGCCGCCGCGCTCGCCACGGCCAAACTCGGTCGCTCCGCCGACTCCGACCGCCACCTTTTCCTCATCATGAAAACGCCGGGCATGGAGGACTTCCGCGCCGAGGCGCAGACGGTGCTGATGGGCAATGCCTTCGAGCGCAAAGATTACCGCGAGGTCGTGCGGATCTTCCGCAGCAGCGAATCGAAAGCCACCGGCGAAAAGGAAGGTGCGCGCCTGATGATCGCCGCCCGCGCGCACATGCGGCTCAAGTCCTACGCCGAAGCATTGCCAATGTTCCGCGAAGTCGAGCGACTCGCTAAGGCCAATAGCGAGCTCAGCTTCGACGCCGCCTACCACCGCCTGCTCTGCTTCTTCCAAGTCGAAGGACAATTCGTGCCGGAGCAGGTCGACGCATTTCTGCAACTTTACAAAAAATCCTACCCCAAGGACACGCGCATCCACACAGCCATGATGATGAAAGCCGAGGCGTTGTTTTCCAAAAAGGAAACCGCCAAGGCCGCGAAGGTCTATTCACAGGTCGACGCGTCCCTGCTCAGCGCAAAAAACCTGCCGGGATTTCTCTATCAACGCGCGTGGTGCCTTGCCGAAGCCGGCGACCACTCGGGCGCGGTTCGCTCGTTCGACGAATTCATTTCGCGCTTTCCGAATGATTCGCGCATTCCCACAGCGATCGCCAAACGCGCGTCGGCCAACGCCGAACTCTCCGAGCCGCGCAAGGCACTAGCCGATTACGATCAGCTCATCGCCAACCCATCGACGCCGAAAGATTTGGTGTCGCTCGCGTGGCTCGAATCGGCGCGCTTGAGCCGCAAGGAAAACAACATCGCGGAAATGATGAACCGCTATCAGGGGCTTTTGAAAAATGTCTCCGACCTCAGCGCCAACCTGCGCGCTGAGGCCAGCTATTGGATCGGTTGGGGGCTCGTCAAAAGCAACAAGGCCAGCGAGTCAATCAAACACCTCGAAGCCGCACGCACCCTGCGCCCCGATGCCTACACCAAACACGCTGGCATCCTCCTCGCGCTGGGTTACTTCGCTGCGCAAGACGCGCCGAAGCTCGCTGCCGAAATCCAACTCGCGATCAAAAATGATTTTGCCTCCGACATCCCGGTCCAAACACTCCAATGGTGCGGCATCCAGGCCTACAACTCTGGCGACTTCAAACTCGCGGCCCAATGCCTCTCGCTCATCGCATCGCCCGATGACCCACGCTCGTCGCCCAAGGAAGTCTGGCGCTACCTCGCCAAGGCAAGGCTCGAAACAAAAAACCCCCAAGGCGCGCTGACAGCCGCCGACAACGCGCTTGCGATCGAAGACAACCCAACATGGAAGGCCGACTCGCTGCTCGACCGCGGCCGCGCACTTTTCCTGCTCGACCGATCTTCCGAAGCCCGCGAGGCCGCCGACGAGGCAATGAAACTCCAACCGCAAGGCCGCACCAGCGCCGGACTCCGCATCCTGCGCGGCGACCTCGAAATGAAGGCCAAAGCCCCGCGCAAAGCCGCTGCCGAATACCTCATCGTCGTCAACTTCCACGAAGACCGCGAGCTCAAGCCCAAGGCGCTCGCCGGGCTCATCAAGGCGCTCGCCGAGCAAGGCGACAACGCGCAGGCGGAAAAATACCGCAACCAACTGCAATCGGAGTTTCCGGATTGGAAATCCCGCTGATCCACTCCACCCTCCGCGCGCCGCCGCATTCGCCTCCTCCACGCAGCGCAGTCGACTTGCCTTGAAACCTGAATACGAATCGTCGAAACTTTCCCTCCCATGACCCCACCCGCCATCTCCACCGCCGCCGCCAAATCCAGCCGGCGCGAATCCGCCAACGCATGGTCGCCACAACAATCGGCGGAGCTCTATGGCGTCGAATCATGGGGACACGGATTTTTCGGCGTCAACCGCAAGGGCCATGTCACGGTCAAGCTCGAGGACGATCAGGCCTGCAAGGAAGTTTCCCTGCACGACATCATCGAAGGCCTTCACGACCGTGGCACGCGCGTGCCCGTTCTGCTGCGCTTCCGCGATCTGCTCCACTCGCGCATCACCGAGATCAACGAGTCCTTCCGCAAAGCAATCAAGGACAGCGGCTATCGCGGCGAATACCGCGGCGTTTATCCGATCAAGGTAAACCAACAGCGGCAGGTCATTGAAGAAATCGCCGAGTTCGGAAAAAAATACCACTACGGCCTCGAAGCCGGATCCAAGCCGGAGCTGATCGCCGCGCTTGCGCACATGAATGACCCCGAGGCGTTCATCATTTGCAATGGCTACAAAGACGAGGAGTTCATCGACCTCGCGCTGCACTCGCAGAAAATGGGCCTCAAGATCATGCTCGTGCTCGAGATGCCCAGCGAGCTGGAGCTGATTCTCGAACGCTCGCGCAAAATCGGCGTACTGCCAAACCTCGGCGTGCGCGTGCGGCTCTCGACCCGCGGATCCGGCCACTGGCAGGAAAGCGCCGGCGACAAATCCGTCTTCGGCCTCAATGCCGCGCAAGTGATCCAGGTCGTCGATCACCTCAAGGCCACCGGTTACCTCGGCTGCCTCAAGATGCTGCACTACCATCAAGGCTCGCAGATCCCAAACATCGCCGCCATTCGCGAAGGCGCGACCGAAGCGGTGCGCATGTACTGCGACCTCGTCAAGGAAGGCGCGCCGATGGGTGTGCTCGACATCGGTGGCGGCATGGCGGTCGACTACGATGGCTCGCACACGAATTTCCATTCATCCTGCAATTACTCGGTCGCCGAGTACTGCACCGACATCGTCGAGGTGGTTTCGCAAATTTGCGACAAGGCCGGAGTCACCCACCCGTGCCTTGTGTCGGAGTCCGGCCGCGCGGTGGTTTCCTACTACTCGGTGCTGGTCTTCAACATCCTCGATGTCACCAGCGCGCAGACCAGCGACGAGGCGCCACCCGTGCCGGAAAACGCGCCGCAAAATTTGCTCAACCTGATCGACGCGAACAAAACGCTGAGCAAAAAAAACCTCCAAGAGTGCTTCAACGATGCGGTTTACTACCGCGACCAGGTCCGCGCGCAATTTTTCTATGGCAATGCCACGCTGCGCGAGCGCGGACTCGCCGAGGCGTGGTTCTGGCACATCCTCACCCGCATCTCCAATCTCATCGCACAACTCGACGACATCCCCGAGGACCTGCGCGAACTTTCATCGACGCTCGTCGATTTCTACTACGGCAATTTCTCGCTCTTCCAATCGCTGCCGGATTCATGGGCAATCGACCAGCTCTTCCCCGTGATGCCGATCCACCGCCTCGACGAGAAACCCCGCCAGCGCGCGGTGCTCGCCGACATCACCTGCGACTGCGATGGCAAGATCGACCGCTTCATCGACAAGGAAGATGTCGCGAAAATTTTGCCGCTGCATGAGATCCGACCCGACGAAACCTACTATGTCGGGGTCTTCCTCGTTGGCGCTTATCAGGAAACTCTCGGCGACCTTCACAACCTCCTCGGCGACACCAATGTCGTCGGCGTGCACCTGGAAAAAGGCAAGCCGGTCTACACCCACGAGGTCGAGGGCGACACAGTCGCCGATGTGCTGAGCTATGTCGAATACGACCCGAAGGAGCTCGTCTCGCGCTTCAGAAGCTTTGCCGAAAAGGCCGTCAACGATGGCCGCATCTCACCCAAGGAGCGTCGCGAAATCCTCGACCTCTATCGCGAAGGATTGGCTGGCTATACCTACTTCGAAGGTTGAGACAGCGCGCGGCTCTACATACCGCGCAATTTCTTTTGATCGGCGATCCATGTGCGGTCGCTGTCGGAGAGTCGGTCTTCACGGGTACGCGAGCGGGTACCATCGGGCTCAATGAGCGTGAGGTTGCCATTTGCGTATCCGGTCAGTTTGGCGAAAACGCTGCGGCCGCTGCGGTCTTTCCATTCGCGATAGCCCTTGGCCTCGAGGTCCGCACGCCACTGGCGTCGCGTGTCAGCAGCGACCGCCTCGGCATGCTTGATCTGACCCCATAGATAATCCGCCTCACCGCGTTTGTAGCCGCGATAGCGGCCGATGATTTCACCGCCCGGCCCGAGCATCAGTACCGAGGGGTGACCCAACACGCGGTATTGTTTTTTTAACTTCGCCACATGGTTTTGCATGTCGATGCGCATCGTTTCCTTCTCGTCGAGACCGAGGTTTTCATCCTCGATTTTGACATTTGCATCGACGCGCAGGCGCACCAATTTTTCGCCAGCCCACTTTTCAAAATCGGGCGTGGAAAAAAGTTCCTGAGACAAGACCCTGCATATAGGGCTTTGCGCCGAGTCGGTGAACCAGATTAGCAGCGGCTTTCCTTCGCGCAGCGCGCGGCGTTTGGCGATGCTTTCGCTCAGCTCCCATGGCCCGCGGCGTTTTGACGCCTCGGCAAGCAGCTTGGAAAGTTCGGGAATTTCCGCATCGGGATCGTCGGGGTTGGTGAAAACAATCTCGCTCTCGGGCGTGAGGCCCGATGTCGGCGCGGCTGGCGCGATGTTGCCTCCGGGGACCACTGGCGCGCCGCCGGCATTGTCCGGCTTTGCGCGGAGTTGCGGCGGGATCCCGCTCGCTCCAAAGGGCGAAGCTTCGGATTTTTTTTCATCCTGCTTCTGCACGCCACACGAACAAAGCGCGAGCACGGCAAAGAAAACAACTGAGGCAGGTGTCCGCATTCGAGAAAAAAATCCGCCGGGGTTTGAACTATTCCTTAAGGCGGATCGGCGTGCCGCAATGCGTGCAGCGGAACCAGCGGAAGAGGATGATGTGGACGCAAAGCGGAAAGATATAGCCAAGCACTTTCACATGATGGGCGCGCGGGCTCTTCAAATGGGATTTGCGAACAAACAATTTCTGGCAGCACACCCGGCAACTGCAGATGTTACCAAACACCGCATAAAACAAAGCGATGATCGGCAGGCTCAAGGGAAACAAAATCAGCCACGATGGCACCCATGAGAAAAACTTTGGCAGGTGATTCGAGGCCAGCAAAAGGAATGCCGATAGCGCAGCAACAGGAATGGAAAGCATCATCAAAAGCGTGACGAGCGCGCCGAAGTAAATGCGCACCGGGCTCTTGTGCAAAATGCCGCGCAAGTAACTGCGCGAGCTCGGATCACGACCTTCGTTGGACTCCTTGCGTGGCGAGCGGATCAACGCAATGCGGTCGGCGTCATTCTGCGATGGCACGACCGGTGGGGCGGAGGGGTCGACAAATTCCTCGAACGAACGAAGGCGTGAGGTGTCGATTTCCACCCGCGCGCCGCTGCTTTCGGAGAGCCGCACATAACCGTTGGAGGATTTGCCCGATGCGCTTTCGACCATGCGGTCCTTGTCGAGATAACAGGCGATTTCATCCAGCCGCACGGCGGAGGGCACATCGGCGACGCCGAGTTTGTTTTCGACCAACATGCGTGCTGGCAAAGGCACCGCCATAGGCGCGGTCTCGAGCAATTCCTGCAGCGTGGGCTCCTCGCCACCCGCGCCTGTTTGGCCATCATCGACTGCACCATCATTGATGCCGGAAATTTCCCTAGCCGCATCGATCCACTGTCGCAGTTGCGCCGTCTCGGGCACAGATGAAGTGATGCGCAAAAGTTCGTTCGCGCGCGTCAACTCGCGCTGCAACGCGATGGGGCTGATCCGTGCAAGCGAGGCCACGGTTTGAAAACCCGCCGCCTCGAGCAAGGCAAGCGAGTCCTCATCAATTCCATCTATGCGGCCGATCCGAATCATTTGCTCTCCGTGGATTGGAGCAAGACTAGGAAAACGGCTGCGGGATGCAAGCGATCATGCGAGGGCCGCCAACATCTCGCCG
>JBKDYW010000286.1:0-21561 GCA_046308575.1 Verrucomicrobiota bacterium | reverse complement strand
CTTGGGCTAAATCGAAACGCGGAGACGCGGAAAACGCAGAGGGCTTCGCAGAGAAGGATTTACCGCCAAGGCGCCTAGGTCGCAAAGGGACGCGGAGATGAAGAGGTCAATGGTCATCAGTCAATAGACAACAAGGAAGAGCGTGATGATGCCCGCTTCTTCATCCTCTTCCCAATAACCAATCACTCTTCCCCTCCGCGAAGTCCTCTGCGTTTTCCGCGCCTCGGCGTTTCGATTTTGCAAAAAGACAGAAGACCTCCAGACAGAAGAAGCTAGATCAGATGCGGCCTCTTCATTTTCTTCCCCAGGGCATCTCATTCGCGCGGACCTTTTGGAAAAAAGTCCCTGCCTATGAATCGGCATCTTCATTTTCTTACACTTCGATGTTCAATGTTGGATGTTCGATGTTCACCTCCTCCTTGGCGCCTTTGCGGTAAATCTATCGCGCTGCGGGCCGCCCATGCCCCTCTTTGAAGAGGTGGCTTCTTCATTCTCTTCCACTTCGATGCTCACCCTATCTCCTCCAACCACTCCAAGCGCCTTGCCAATTTCGCCTGCCTGACTTCATTGGGCTCGGGATAAAGAATCGGATACCATGCGCTCATCACCGCTGCGCGGGCGATCATGCTATGATACAGCGCATCGGCATCGATCTTTCCGCCAGCCTCAACATACGCATCAAGGATGCCATCGGCATGCGCGTTGTTCTCATCGAGGATCCGCGCATTCCAGATGATCGATGCAAGATCCCACTCGACCGGACCCAGAAAAGTATCCTCCCAATCGGTCCACAGCAAACCAATCGTGGTGTTGAGCAGATTGCCCGGATGCGCATCGCCGTGCAGCGGCTGAAAGGGAAATGCCGCCAGCGCCTTGGTCGATGAGTTGAGGCGCTTGCGCAGCAACTCGATCGTCGCACGAGAAAAATGCCCGCCCTCTTCCAGCGTATCGAGCAACGCGAGGCTCTCAGTCAAAATCGCAAGCTCAGGCAGCTCTCCATCAAAGCCGCGCAACAAATCATGACATTGAAAAAGCGTCCGGCCGATCGCCCGAGGCTCCAGCTCTAGATCGGTCACGCTCACGAATTGCCAAAAGTTGAGTGTATGACCGAGATGCACATGCGGCCCGGGCGGAAGCTCCGCGTGCATCGGAATCACCGGTGCCCCTTGCCGCGCAAGGTACTGCGCCACTGCATTTTCACGCGCAAACCACTCGCTGCCCTGCCTCGGCCCATTGACATCACGAATGACACGCGCCACCAATGACTCGCCCAACCGCAATACCAGCGTGCTGCCATTTTGCAAAATCTCGCAGCGGTCCGGCACCACTCCGTGGGCAATCGCCACCTCCCGCGCGGCACGAATGGGAATCTCAATTTCGTTCATCAGATGCGGATCAGTGGAAAAACCCGCACGGCAATTGTCGAGCTTCTAGCGAAGATGAACTAATGGCACTGGGAAGTTTAGGGACCTTGAGAAAACCGGGGAATTGGGGTTGCGGAGATTTTTGAAGATGAGTAGATTGTGGCATGGTGCAACTGGCAGATATTCAACGCCAAGCTGAGCAGCTTTCCCCAGAAGACCGGGAGGGTTTGGTTGCATACTTGCTTCACGGCTTATCCGGCATTCCGCTGGGTCCTGACGATTTGGAAGTGGGTCGGCGCGAGGAGGAAATGGATGCCGGCGCGGTCAAGCCGATCAGCCACGCTGAGTTTCTTTCACAAGTTGGTCGCGCAGACCGATGAGGCAGGTTCGATATCACCCCAATGTGCCGGCAGAAGTGCGGGCCTTTCTGGATCATTACGATGCGATCTCGCCCAAGCTTGGAGATGCATTTTGGCAGGAATTGACTGAAGCCATCGAATACGCCCGTGAATTTCCAGAGCGACATCATTTTGATCCGACGGGCAGGCGGCGCAGCAATTTGAAAAGGTTTCCGGTGCATTTTCTGTTCCGAATTTTGCCAGACATGATCCGCATCACAGCGGTGCGACATGACAGGCAATCGCCGAACTACGGCACGACACGGCGCTAATCCGGGGGCAAGACAACTTCAAATCAAGAGCGTCGCCCCTCATCACGAGGCATTTCTTCGTTTCCATAAAATTCGCGTCCATTCGCATTCATTCGCGGTAAAAAAAATTTCTGAAAGAGTCGGCGCCGCGAGGCCGCATCGCCCTACCGGAATAGAAGAGGTGTCCCGCAAGATGCGCGACACAGCCGGCGAGACGCCGGCGCTCCCCTTTGAAGAAAAGGCATCTTCATTCTCTTCCCCAATCACCAATCTCGAATGTCCAATGTCTCTTCACTTTCGCGGTTCAAAATATCTTTTGAAGAGCACGACAAGAGTGTCGCGCCTCCTTAGGACGCTGGATACTCCCCCTCTTCCTCTGGACTCTTGATTCTTGCCTCTTGATTCTCAAAAGAAAGGGCGCCAACTCCCCAGCTGACGCCCTTCTTTTTATACCCTTCGGAGTAAAACCAAAAACTCCGAAAAATTTTAGTGTCGCACCTTCGAAGCTCAATCCCTGCGGCGGCGCAGCAGGGTCATGAGGGCAAGGCTGCCGACCACCATCGCCACATTCGGCTCGGGGACGACGGTGAAGGTGAGCACACCATCGCTCTCTTTGAAGGACCAGGTGTTGTCGCCTTGTTGATAGCCCCAGACGCCTGAGTTGTTGATGAGCGCGCCGCTGTAGAGACCTGCAAGGCTCATCGATGTGAAGCTACCCGATGTACTGGTGAAATCGAAGAGGTCGAAGCTGTAAACCCCTTGGCCGTAGGCGGGTCCGCTGAAGTCGAGAGTCAGCGTACCGCCATAAGTGAGAGCACCAGTGATATCGATCGCATCGTAGGTGACACCGCGTGAGAGGGTGAATTTCCGCATCAATCGCCGAAGTCGATCGCGATTTTCAGCCCGGCCTTACTCTTCACCAAGGCCCATGCCTGCTCGAACTCGGCGAGCGAAAATCGTTTCGCAATCCAATCCTGACTGGTGATGGTACCGCTTGAGAGGAGTGCGCAGACTTCCTCATGGGCCGAGGCCTCGTCTGGATCGAGCCGCGCGTGAGGATGGCCGTCGGGAAGGAGCGAGGCGAAATTCTGGCAGCTCATTTCCGAGTAGATCGCGTAGCTGTGGATTGGTCCACCCGGTGCCAGCCAGTCCGCGGCAATCGAGTGCAAGGCAGCGAGGCTGCCGGTCGTATCAATGAGTTCGTCGAAGCGTTCCGTGGCTGCGGAATTCCCGCCGATCAGAATGGTTTCATCCGCAGGTGTCAGTTTTCGCACCAGGTCGAGCGCCTCCTGTCGGCGCGCGGCCACCGCTACCCGGGCAGCACCCCCGAGCTTGAGAAAAACCGCAAAGAGCAACCCCGCGACGCCCGCACCGGCAATCAGAAACGAGCGCCCGCCAAGGTCGCCGAGCTTGCGCGTGGCGGAAAAAAGTTCCTTTTGGCAAATGAGAAGCTCCGCCTTCGCGGGATCCAATTTGGGCGGAAGCTTTTGCATGTATTTGAAAAAACCCAGAGCTTCAGTTCCGGTATCCTCACGCTCCGCGGCGTGATCCCGGATTTTTCCAAACTCTGCAAAACCAGCCCAGCCGGAGCCAAGGCCAGCGTTCGTTTCATCAGGGTAAATGGCATAGGCGCGGGTCACCCAATCGCCAACTTGGAAGTTACGAACCTTTGAACCGCATTCGACGACCTGACCAAGCGATTCGTGCCCGAGCAGTGCCGGATAAGGAATGCCAAAATCGAAGCTTCCTTCAACGATGTGCTGGTCCGTGCTGTTGCAGAAAAGACAACTGCGCATTTTGACGAGGCAGTCGTAGGGTCCCGTGGCCGGCATCGGCGCATCGGCCAGCCACACGCGGCCTTGTCCATCCGTAGCGATGGCCTTCATGCGTGTGCCCTCCAGTCGATGACCATTCCCAAGATTGACCGGTCCTCTTCGGCCACGCGCTGCATGGCTTCGGGAGCCTGCTCGAAAGGAATGTTGTTGGTGAGGTTGTCTCCGAGTCGAATGGTCCCCTGTGCAAATCCATCGACCACGGCACGCGCGGTTTTATCGTCCCCTGCTCCCATAGGGAAAAATGTCGTCACCTCCCAGTTGTGCAAGTGGGAGAAGTCGACCTCGATTTTTCCGGGATACCAGGAAAGGAAGATCATGCGCGCGTGCATGCGCCGTATGAGTGAACTCGTTTGCCCGATCAGTCCGGCATTGGCCGTCGCTTCGACAACGACGGTCGGCCAAGCACCGGAAGTGAGTCTCTCGACCTCGGTGGCCACATCGGAAGTGAGCGGGTTGATGACCTCGCAGCCCACATATTGGCGGGTCAGTGCAGCCCGCCGCTGATCAGGCTCGATGGCGATTACCCGCGCCCCGCGCGCTACCGCCCACTGCGCAAAAAACTGCCCGATGAGCCCTTGGCCGGAAATGACCACCGTATCCTTTTCGGTGATGTTGGCCATTGAGACGGCGTTTAGCCCGACGCAAGGCAGAATCCACATCGAGGCGGAAATCTGGTCGCAGCCTGCGGGAATAAGAGTCAGCGACGAGGCATCGCAGACATGGTGCGCGGCGTGCCCACCCCACACAGCCTTCACATCGCCATTGATGCGTGTGCCGAAACCCGCCACGCGATCGCCGGGCTTGATGTGTTTCACATCAGCTCCTGCTCGCATGACCGTGCCGGACGCCATGTAGCCGCTCACCAGCGGGAAGGTTCCGTTGTGAGTGCGGCGACCGGTGATGATCGACACTTCGGTGCCCGGGCTGACACCCGAGTAATCCACCTTCATCAGCACATCGGACGGCCCGGGTTCGGGGATTTCGATTTCTTCAAGAGTGGGCTTGAAGGCTTGGCGGAAGACGATGGCGCTTGTTTTCATACGGATTCGTGTTGGATTCCTTATCACTATTCTGACTCGCATCTGTGAAAACGAGTCGATTTTATTGCCAAATTCTGATCCGATTGCATAAAACTGACCAATCATGAAGACCACTCGCAGCGACTGGCTTTCCTTCATCCAACCGTGGCCACGGATCATCGGCAGCGCTCGGGTGGCGGCGGACTGGTGCCAACCCTTGCGCGCGATTTACGATCACGAACTGCTCCTGGTGCGATCGGGGACGATGGAGATGATGATTGAAGGGACCATGCTTGAGCTCCCTCAAAACTCTTATGTGATTGTTCCGCCCGGTGTCCTGCACACATCGAGCATGATCGCAGGCCGTGGAGCATTCCACTGGGTGCATTTCGATTGGCATGGGTGCGGTGTGGCGAACCTGCCGCTCATGGCAATCCCGCCCGCCAAGCCGCGCAAGAGCCTGCTTCGTCATGCGCCCGCATGGATGCCCGGCGGCATTCTGCAAGGTTCTTTACTCTCACCCGCCGCCACATTCGCGCTACACGGCCGCATGGAGCAGGCATGGAATTTCGGTCGCACGCGGGAGAAACGGCTTTGCCGTGCTTGGTTGATGGAGCTCTTGTTGCAGTTGCTCGACCACGGTGGCCGCGAGCATGGCGAGCTCATGGGACCGCCACGCCATGGCGCGCTGCTCGACTCCGTGCGCGACGAACTCGATCGCCTCGCAGGAATCCCGATGCGCAAATGTCCGCTGCTTGGTAAGCACCTTCTGAAATTTGGATGCTCCTACGAGCATGTGCTGCGCATCTTCCAGCGCGCGACCGGGATAAGCCCTTCGGATTACCTCCTGGAGATCCGTTTGCAACGGGCGCGCACGCACCTGCTCGCCGGTGAGGCACGCGTCGAGGAAGTGGCCGAAGCATGCGGTTTCAGCTCCGCTGCCTACTTTTGTCGCGTCTTCAAAAAACGCCACGGCCAGAGCCCCGGCGCCTGGCGCGAAGCCGCAAACCCGTGCTCTGCATCGCCGAAAGCTGGGGCGGCTTGGTGATTCTGCGGCTTCATCCTGTTCACCTAGAGCAGTTTGCGAAAAGGTGTAGCCGGTGGAGCGAGAAGATTTTGGCCAGGGCAAGGCGTTGCGAAGGAGTGGATAGACATCCACGACTGAGCAACAACGCAGCCATGGACAAAATCTTCCGCTCTCTTTGAAGATTCGGCGAAGCCGCAAATTTACGACACCTAACCCCAACCACCGGCTACAGATTTGAGCAAAATGCTCTAATCACCCATCACTAATATCCAATCACTCTTCATCTTTCGCAGTTGGCTCGAGGAAGAACCAGCGGGTTGTGGCCTGCTGCATGTTGAGTTTTATTTGATCAGTGGACTCGCTGATGACTTTGCCTGTGGTCAAGTCGGTGACCTTCGAGGGTCCGAGGAGACGAAGGTTTTTGTTGCCTGAGGATATGGCGTGGATCGTGGCGATGTGCTGATTGATGAAGACGGCATCGCCCGCTGGTGCCGCGACCCATGCGCCGGCATCCTTGGCGATGTTGTTGAGGAAAGCTGCTTCGAGGCGCGGGATGCCGCAGAAAATGGAGCGCCAGGTACCGAAGTCGCGACTGGCGTAAGCCACGCCACCGGTGTCGCGGTATTTGGCAAGGGGCATTGCTTCGGGGTCGTTGACCGCAAAGGCGAAGCTCTCGATGACTTTTTCCCCAAAGGCAGCGCGGCGCGGCCGATCTCCGAAGGGTCCGGCAAGGTCCTTGGTGAGACCGGTACCACTGCCGAGCCATTCGGCCATGAACTTCTGCGGCTTGGGGAGAGCTTCGACCGTGATGCCGGTGATGTCCGTCACGGCCTTGGCGGCATCTGCTGCACCAATCACGCCGGGGGCATGCAGGAAGACCAGCGTGCGGCCATTGCTCTTGAGTGACTCAATTTTAGCGCGCTGATCTTCTGTGAGGTGCTGTGGGCTTACGAAGACATAGACTTTGTAATCCGGCAGCTTCGCATGATTGAGATCGGACTGGAGGTAGAGGTGATAGGGAACTCCCGACATGTCCCACTGATCCCGATGACGCCGCATGAGGTACCAGCGGAAGTCTATGCCTTTATCGAGCGTGAGATAATCGAGGCTGCGCTCGCCAACAAAGAAAGCAACATCGGCACGGAGAGCTTGATCGTTGGGAAGATCGCGTTTGAAGGCCTCTGCCGCCTCTTTGAAAACCGGACCCGAATCGGAAGTGTAGCGACCCGACTCATGCTCGAGCAACCACGAGCCCAGTCCTTGGGAGATCATCATGCCGGATTCGCGCCGTATCATCGCATCGAGCTCACCTTGGTTGCGTGCGCGGCCGACGCTGATGTCGGTGGCCTCAAACTCCGTGGGCTTGGAATAGGAGCGCCAGTCCTGCTCGGTCATGTAGAGTTTTTTGTGCAGCAAAACGGATGCGGGCATCGTCTGGCAGCCGCCTGGATAACCGGGCAGGCGAATCCAATAGTCGGCGGGCGCACCGAGGATATCGATCGAGTTTTGGCGAAGCATGTGGGCGAGCCCTCCCCCGCTCGGCCAACTGTTCATGGCGCTGGCAAAATAGGCCACGGTGATTTTCTTTCCGGAAGTGAGAGTCTTGATCTCTTGGCCTATGGCTATCGGGAGATTCATCGCAGCTTCGGGCAGGAAGCGATTGTAATCCGCCACATCCTCCATGCTCTGCCAATCCAGCCACAGCCCTTTGCACTGCCGCCTCTCGGGCGAAGGAACGGTGGCAGTCTCGAAAGTGACATCCGCATTGCGCCACGCTTTTTGCAATGCCGCGACATCCCCTTGGTATTTTTTCCTGAGCCAATCACGGAACGCCTGCTGACCGGGAACGGAATAGTCATCCAATCCACCATCCTTCGGGGACCAACCCCAGTTGACAAATTGAGCATCACAGAAGCCGGTGATCGTGTAACCGACCACCACTTTGCCGAGATCCGATTTTTCCACATGGCCCACGAAGTGCCGAACCATGTCGAGAATATCCTCCCTCACCTTGGTGGAGTAGAGCGATGGCAGGAAACGCTGACCTGCGGCAGGCTCCCCGCCCCACTTGGTGAGATGTCGCACGCCGATGCCCTTGCGTCCGTTTTGGTCGAGCGTCACATCGTCGGGGTTTTCGCTCCCCCAAGCGTTGTAGGGATCCGCCGAGATTTGCAGTTGCACTTTTCCCTCGGGATTGGAGCGCAGGTAATCGCGGATTTTTTGATCGATCACAGCGTAGTTGAACTCGTTTTTGCCGATCCAGAAGGCCTTGGCTTTGTTGTTCTCGGCTTCCTGGGGAATCTCGATGACCTGGGCCGTGACACCCCCGGCATTGTAAGCCTGCCAGTGGTCGACTTCCTTCGGGTAAGACCAAGGGCCATTACCCCAGAACGGGATCACTTTTGTATCATTGTAAAGCAGGCGTGAACGACCTCCCATGCTTTTGAGCTCAGTCTCGATCGGCTTGGCATCGGTCAGAGCACGGTCCGCCACCGATGGCGGAGGCAACTTGATATCGGGTTTCAAGCTCGTGGGCGAGTCGTAGCTCCCGCCGCCCTCAATGCGCGCGGATTCGAGCACAAGCCCTCCAGCCTTCGGCGCTAACGCCACACGGATGCGATCATTGCCATCCCTCTGGTAAAATTCATGCACGATCTCGAAAGATCTCTCCCCTTTTCCAAAAAGGTTTTTCACCCTCTCCCACAAGCCTTGGGCTACCGGCAGAGGGTGCGTCACGCGTTCGATCGGCGCTTCGGCGGACGGATAATTTTTTGTAAACTGCGCGAGCTGCACCTCGACCTCATTTGCGGCATAGGGGGCTCGCCCTTTCATGATGAGACGATAGTAGCGGTTGCCCTTGACGGGCGCGGAAGGGCTCAGGGCCGCCTTGTCGGCATCCACCACGAGCATGCGGTTTTCTCCTGCCGGCGTGGTGCCTCCGGATTCCATCTGAATGGAAAACGGAAGGCCTTGGACTTGCCATGACTGCAGAGCCAGCTCCTGTGATGGAACAGGCTTGGCGGCCTTGGCGGCACCGCTTTCCATGGGCCCGCGTGGCGCACCGATGAAAAGTTCGCTGACGCGATACTCGCCCTTCTGCGGCGAGGAAGTGCCAACACGGAATCCGGTCTGCCCGTTCGATGATGCCAGCGCCTCGTATGAAAGCGGTTCGGGCAACTGCGGCACACCATCGATCCAAACTTGCACACGCATGGTGCCGGACGCGTCTTTTATCTTTCGTACGGTGTAAACGCGCGGCTTGCCATCCTTCCAGTTCAGTTCCGCAGCCGGCACAAGATACTTTGAAGAAGCATCGGTGAACGCCAGGCGGCAATCACCTCCGGGCAAAACAAACCAGCCGAGCATGATCACTTTTCCAACTCCACCTTCATCTTGGAATCCTACGGTGATTGCCGGAAACGACTCGAGGCCGTTGGCGTTTTGGAGGGCAAGCTTGACGGAGAACTCCGTCTCCAAATCTACCAGAGATTCAGAAATTGGCCGATGAACCAACACAAAGGCTCCTCCGGCGGAAGCTTCACGGTCATCGAGCATCAAATCTCCGTCTTTTTCAAAAACCGTGCAGTTCGGATTAGGGGTCTGCGTGAGCCAACCCGCATCCGGCTGAAGCATCCGCACTACAGGTGCATCGAAACTAAACGCGCTGAGCCCATTGGAGAAAAGATAGGCGAGAAATGCAGTTCTAAGAGCAATACGGTGAAGCATGGGGATGATCATTTTAATGATGAGTGAACGAAAGAAGCTGCCTGAAAATCGCCGTGCGTCTAATCAGCGTAAGCTACCGACTAAAAACACCACAACTGTCTCGTCGCAACAAAAATGACTATCAATAAAACGACATCGGTTGGAATTGGCAGAGAAGAGAGAAGAATGAAGAAGCGGATTCTTCATTTTCTTCCTCATTCAAAATTCAAAATCCCCCTCTCATCCTGCGATCAAATCACAAAAAAGCCGTCCCTCATGACGAGAGACGGCTTGTGATGAATGGTTGCGATGTTCGGGATCAGATCGCGGACTTGATCGCCGCCTTGAGGGACTCATAACCGGCACGCAGTTTCTCAAGCTCTATCTCGGCCTTGCGGACGCGATCGCTCATCTCGATGAGGCTTGCGACCTTCGAGGTAAGAGCCGAGGAAACCTTTGCCGATGCCTTGCCTGCGGCAATCGCCTTGCCGCCTTTGGCGACCTTGTTGCCGGACTTCTTGAGCCATGCGGAAACGGTGAGGATGGAAATGTTAAACTTCCGTGCCGCTTCGCTCTGACCACCGCGGCCATTGCTTGCGTTGTATGAGTTCACGAAATCGATAACCTCTTGCTTCTCTGCGGCGCTGTAACGCTTGCCAGCGCCTTTTGAGCCCTTCTTGGCTCCGCCTTTGGCCTTTTTCGCGGCCTTCTTCTTTGCCTTGGCGGGCTTGGCGGCTTTCGCGGCCTTGGCTGGCTTGCCCTTCTTCTTGGAAACTCCGGCAGCCTTGAGCCAAGCACCGATGGTGATTGGCGTGACCTTGAATTTGCTTACAGCAGCACTCTGGCCACCGCGGCCATTGGCCTCGTTGTATTGTTGGACGAACTCAACAATCTCTTTCTTTTGCTCGGGCGTATAACGCACTCCGAGTGACTTTGCTTTCTTTGATTTACTGCTCATTGCGCGCACAACCTGCATGAGTTAGAAATTCATTGCAAGGAAAAGTTTTAATAATGATTTATTATAAATTTCTAACCGATTCCCCATATATACCCTGCCCAACCCTCTTCATTTTCCGGGTAAATCTCTACGCGATCACCACAATTCACCATTTCATATAGGGCAATCATATCAAGGTTGGTCATGCGAATACAGCCATGGCTAGCCGGATATCCTATGGATGATTCATGGTTGGTGCCATGAATGTAAATATATCGATCCATGGTGTTGAGGTTCCAAGGATCCATGCCCTCAAGCCTCAAAATACGAGTCAGTATGAGGTCATCATCCGATTTCTCGTCCTCCTGCCACACCCCACAAGCGACGCGTGATTTGAAGATGGTACCCACCGCTTCACCATCGCCGATTTTTTCGGAAATCCTAAAGCGTCCGGTAGGAGTTCGCAAACTGCCTATTTCACAACCCATGCCCTTGGCGGCAGTCGACACGGCAAAGCGAGCCAGCAATTGCTCTCCATCGAAGACAAGCATCTGCTGGCCACTCACGGATACAACGATGCGTTTCATCATGCGGAAGCGGGAGAAATGACCAACAACGCGTTGTGACCACCCATGCCATTGGAAACCTTCGCCACGGGCCCAGTGACTTCAAATGAATCATGCGGCAAAACAAATCCCTGCGGCGCGCTCAGCCCTTTCACATTACCCGGCAGTCGGCGGTTTTTCATAAATCCTGCCAGAATCGCGCTTTCGAGCAAACCGCTGGCACCGATGGTGTGACCGGTAAACGGCTTGAGCAAAATCAGCGGTGGCTTTGCGTCGGTGAACACGCGTTGCATCCATGCCGGATCCGCAACTGCCTGAACCATCGTGCCAGTTGCATGCGGGCAAAGTGCCGACAAACCACGCGTGAGGTCATGAGTGAAAAGCTCCGAGCTACGACCACCGTCCGCAGGAATGCCCACCGGATTTCCGGCATCGGAATTGCATGCGTAATGAAGCAGTCGCGGATGATTTCCCTCACCTATTTCAATCGCCATTGCCGCCGCAGCTTCCGCAGGCACAAATCCGGTGGTTGATGAATGATACGGATCCAGTTTTGCAGTTTTAGAAAGCAAGCCCGAAGACGCGTACTGATCGAGCAGCATCGGCACCAATGGCAGATCCACCGCCACCGCCAATGCGCGCGATGCGAGACCGCATTCGAGCATCATCATCGCCACGCCCACCGCATCAAGCCCGGCGGCACAACCACTGGCGACGACATGATTCGGACCAGTGATGCCAAACTCGATGCTGATCGCCGATGCCGGCTCGCTGTGAATGGTGTTGCTGGCAGCCATCAAACGAAACGGCCTGCGCCCGGGCCATGGCCCAAGCCAACCCGCCGCATTGCCGCGACTCGTGCCGACCACCAATGCGGCATCTCTCAAATCGCTTTCACTCCACGCCGCATCGGCGATCGCCTCACGCGCCGCATGCAAAGCCGCCATGGTCGCGGGGCCCCATTTGCGGCTAGTCAGGCATTCGCGATCCGCAATCCATGCCCCGGGCGTGGCCGCGTGCGCGCTATCATTTCCCAAGAGATCCCCAAGCGGCCGAAATGGCACGACCCCGTTCGCGATCGAATCAAGATGCGAAGGCAGATCAACACCGAGCGCCGACAAAGCACCCAGCCCCTTGATGGAAAATGACTGGCGGATGCCCACGGGTAGCAAGATGCAAGCTCACCGCAAATCAAAATCCCATCAGCGCGAGCCGCCACCACCAGCACCTCGTTGCCCCCCAAAGCGTCCGCCAAACCATCCGCCGCCATTCAGGATGCGGTTCTTGTCCGGCTCCGAAAAAATTTGGCTTTGTTCGACATACACTCTCGCCGCAGCCGCATCCTCACGCATCCACCGAGTCGCCGCGATGCTCATCGACCTAATCCGCTCGCCCTCGTCCTGAATGTTTTCCGCAACCAAGATCACCTGCGATGGATCCGCAGCGGTGTTGGTCATGACATAAGCCTGCAGGGCGCTGTCCCGCACATCTCCAGCCTCAAGCGCAAAGGCATATGCCAAAGCATTCGGCGCGTCCTTGTTCACCCACGATGACATCAACTCGCGCATGCTCAGGCGCTTGGCTTCATCACCACCTTGGTCTTGGAGAAACTCCGCCGCGTACTTCGGATCATCGCGCGCAATGTCCCCCACCACCTCCGCCACCGCACGATCCTTGGCCGCCCCTTGCGACATGAGCTTCACCTGCGCCGCAGCGGCCGCCGCCGCATCATCACTCGAGAGCCCCCCAATCGCGGATGCCAAAGCCTCATCCTGCTGGCCGGCAGGAAGCGATTTGATCCATGCCTGTGCCTCTTCAAAATTTTTCGCACCATAGCTTCTCGCCACACTTCGAAACGCATCGGTGAAATCCTCACCACTCATCCCGGCAAGCATCTTCGATGCCTTGGCCGGATCCAACTTCGCCACCTCTCCCACCACCGCGCTGATCGCTTCCGTGCGCCCCTCGCCCAAAGAACTCGCCCATGCCATCGCCGCCGCAGGGTTCTGCCGCGCCCATTCGGAGCCAATGATCGAAACACCACCGCGCCCACCTGCCGGACCCCCATAGCCCATCATCGAAAACTCACGCGGATTCGCCGCCAGATACGCCGCAGCCCCGGCCGGATCCACACTCGCCCACCCTTGCAGGATCGTCGGTTTCACAAACATCCCGCCAAAACCCATCGAACCGGAAAATCCCATCGCCGCCGTCGGATCCAACTCCGCCCATCGACCGAACAACAAAAATGACGCAAGCAGGCGCTCGTTCATCGGCAACTGATCCAATTTGCCCGCCTCCCGCTCGAATTGCGAAGGACTCAGATCCGCATAAAAATCCAGCATCGCCTGCACCCGCTGCGTACTACCCGGCGTCCCGCTGATCTGACTGATGCTCGTTGGCCGTTTCGCTCGCTTGGTTTCGCGCGCGGTGCCGGATTCATGACGCGCCCCCTGTTTCGCCTTCGCCGGGCCCGCGCTCTGCTCCTTTGACGATGACCGCGCCTTTTCCTTCTCCGATTTAATGTTTTGCCCAGTAATAAATCCACCGAGCGCGCCAAGCGCCAATGCCAAGAGAGCAAACATCCACGGTTTTTTCATAAAATTGCAGTGTGACCCACCCATTCAACCACGATCCGCCGATTTCGTCGCAATGAATTTTCAGGACTTGCATCTCCCCTCGGATCGTTAATTCTTCGCGCCGCATGAGCCGTTTAGAAGGAAAAGTACTCGTCGCCCAAGGCGGCGGCCCCACCCCCGTTATCAACCAAAGCGTCGTCGGCGTTGCCCTCGAAGCCCGCAAATTCAGCCAGGTCACATCGATTTACGGTGCCGTCCACGGTGTGCGCGGAATCATCGAGGAAAACTTCGTCGACCTCACCCGCGAGACCACCCACAACCTCGAGCAGGTCGCCGACACGCCGTCCTCGGGACTCCTCTCGACCCGCGACAAGCCCGATGAGGAATACTGCGCCCGCATGTTCAAGGTCATGCAGGCCCACGACATCCGTTACTTCTTCTATGTCGGCGGCAACGATTCTTCCGACACCGTCCGCATCGTCAACGAACAAGCCCAGCAGGCAAACTACGAACTGCGCGCGATCCACATTCCCAAGACGATCGACAACGACCTGATGGAAAACGACCACTGCCCGGGCTTCGGCTCCGCAGCCCGTTTCGTCGCGCAGGCATTCACCGGCGTCAACCTCGACAACCGCGCGCTCAAGGGCGTTTACATCGGCGTCGTGATGGGTCGTCACGCCGGATTCCTCACCGCCTCATCCGCCCTCGGCCGCAAGTACTACGACGATGGTCCGCACCTCGTCTATGTGCCGGAGCGCGCCTTCGATACCGAGAAATTCCTCGCCGATGTCGATCGTGTGTACTCGAAGTTTGGAATGTGCACGATCGCTGTTTCGGAAGGTATCTCCGACAAGGATGGCAATCCGATGATCACCAAGCTGATGGGCGAAGAGCGCGATGCCCATGGCAACCTCCAACTCTCCGGCACCGGCGCCCTCGGCGACCTGCTCTCGCAGACGATCAAGGACGGCCTCAAACTCAAGCGCGTTCGCTCCGACACCTACGGATACCTTCAGCGTTGCTTTATCGGATGCCGTTCCGACCGCGATGCCCACGAGGCACGCGAGGTCGGTGAAAAGGCAGTCCAGTACGCCATGTGGGACAACGTCGACGGCTCGATCGCGATCCGCCGCCCGGTCCTCGACTACAGCGTCGATTACGAACTCGTGCCGATCGAAAAGGTCGCTGGCAAAACCCGCCACATGCCCGACAATTTCATCAACGCCGATGCCAATGGCGTAACCGAGGACTTCCTCAACTACTGCCGCCCGCTGCTCGGCTCGGACTTCCCGCAGTCCCACCGCCTGCGCGCGCCGATGGTGCCAAAAATCCTCCACAAGTGATCGCTCACGCGACCACTCACAATTGATCCCTATCCGGGCCGGTGGACTTCGCTCCGCCGGCCCGTTTTTTGTCGCGGATCATCGGCGTCAATGCCCATTCGGCTTGCCCTCACTCCCTCATGCCCTAGCATCACGACTTCCTGCCAATGCACCGCGTTTTTGTCGAAAATTTTCCTCCCCACGATATCGAGGCCCGCCACTTGCTCGCCGATCTCAAGGAGTCGCTCACACTCCCCGGTCTACAATCCCTGCGCATCATCCAACGCTACGAAATCGACGGCATCGGCGCAGACCTCATCGGCGATGCCACCCAGTTGATTCTATCCGAACCGCAAGTCGATCGCACCAGCACCTCGCTCGAGATTTCCAACAACGAACACGCGTTCGCGATCGAGTACCTGCCGGGCCAGTTCGATCAACGCGCCGACTCGGCAGCCCAGTGCATCCAGATCCTCACCGGCGGTTCGCGACCCACGGTTGCCTCAGCCAAGGTGATCGTCCTGCGCGGCAATCTTTCCACTTCGGAAATCGATGCGATCAAATCCTACGCGATCAACCCGGTGGATTCACACGAAGTTCCCGTGGCCGGATCCGGCGAACGCCATCAGCCGGCCGCTCCCGCCGATGTCGCGGTTTTGAATGGCTTCAACACCAGCGACCCTACCGAACTTCGCAAACAACTCGGCCTCGCGATGTCCGCCGCCGATGTGGCATTTTGCCAAATCTATTTTCGCGACCAGGAAAAACGCGAACCAAGCATCACCGAAATCCGCGTGCTCGACACCTATTGGTCCGACCACTGCCGCCACACGACATTCCTTACGGAAATCACCGATGTCGTTTTCGATGATGAAAACAGCCCCGTCTACCGCGCATGGCAAACCTACCTTGCAACGCGCAAAAAACTCGGACGCGACAGCAAGCCCGTCACGCTGATGGACATCGCCCTCACCGGCATGCGCGAACTCCGCGCCTCGGGCGAGCTCGACAACCTCGAAGAGTCCGACGAAGTCAACGCCGCTTCGATCGTCGTTCCGGTCACGATCAAGCACTCGGCCACAGCCGAACCCACCACCGAGGAGTGGCTCGTGATGTTCAAAAATGAAACTCACAACCATCCGACCGAGATCGAACCCTTCGGCGGCGCCGCCACCTGCCTCGGCGGTTGCATTCGCGATCCGCTTTCCGGCCGCTCGTATGTCTATCAAGCCATGCGCGTCACCGGCGCGGGCAATCCGCTCACGCCATTTTCGGAAACGCTTCCGGGCAAATTGCCACAACGAAAAATCTGCCGCACCGCAGCTCACGGTTATTCCTCCTACGGCAATCAAATCGGCCTCGCCACCGGCGAAGTCGCCGAAGTGTACCACCCGGGCTATGTCGCCAAGCGCCTAGAGATCGGCGCGGTTGTCGCCGCCGCACCACGCTCGCAAGTCTTCCGCGGCAAACCCGCCACCGGCGATGCAATCCTTCTGATCGGCGGCCGCACCGGACGCGATGGCGTCGGCGGCGCCACCGGATCTTCCAAGGAACATACCGACACCGCGCTCGAAAATTCCGCCGAGGTCCAAAAGGGCGACGCCCCAACCGAACGAAAAATCCAACGCCTTTTCCGCAACCCGGTCCTCACTCGCAAAATCAAAGTCTGCAATGACTTCGGCGCCGGCGGCGTCTCGGTCGCTATCGGCGAAATCGCGCCCTCGCTTCGCATCAACCTCGATGCCGTTCCCAAAAAATACGACGGACTCGACGGCACCGAACTCGCCATTTCCGAATCCCAGGAACGCATGGCGGTCTGCATCGATCCCGCCGACATCCCCTACTTCCTCAAAGAAGCCGATCGCGAAAATCTCGACTGCACACAGGTCGCCGAAGTCACCAACGACGGCCGCCTCGTCATGCTCTGGCGCGACAAAAAAATCGTCGATCTCTCACGCGCATTCCTCGACACCAACGGCGCCAGCCAATCGGCCACGGTCCGTGTTTCCTCTCCCTTGACACCCGGCTTATCCTACCCCCATGAACAATCAGCAAATCTACTTGAACGAAGCCCACAAGGCAGCCTGCGAGAAAGCCTTGGCACTGCAGGCGAAAGAGCAATCGATGTCCTACGAAGAGTGCATCGAGCAAACGAAAAAGCTGGCTTCCACCTCCCTCAGACACAGTCAGCCAGGCTCGAAATCCACCGCGCCTTACGCACCGTTGAAGAGCGGGAAATTAGGAGCTGCCTGAGCGATCTTTTTATTGATCGTTCAGCATTCAGCCAAAAATGGCTCGCAGCTGGTTGCTTGGGCGGCGCGGAGCAAAAAGTTTATCCCGAAGCTGACGGGCTTTACTTTATCAAGGCCAACAATGGCAGCTATCACGGTCATTGGCTTCAATTCTTTGACCGCCTGCATCTTCACCGAGTCCTGTTTCCTGATACAGCCTATGAGTTCCTGGGCTTCGTGGATGACACCGACGGTCTCTCCGTATTGATCAAGCAGCCTTCGGTGCGATCACACATCGATGATAAATACAATCCTGTCGGCGCTACACGAGACCAAGTCGAATGCTGGATGAAAATGCTCGGGGCGTTTCGTTTTCGAAATGATGACTACTATCTTCCATCTGAAGATCTTTTCATAGAGGACCTCCACGATGAAAATGTTTTGGTAGGTTCTGACGGAGAAACGCTGCGTTTCATTGATCCCGTCATCTATATCCGCCCCCCCGATCTACCAGTTCCATCTACCTTAGCGGAGGCGCCCCACTCGCTGACTTCCTCCATTGATCTCCGCTCATTGCTCACGGATCGCTTGTCCGATCTGAACACCTGCTCACGCAAAGGCCTTGGCGAGCGCTTCGATGCATCGGTGGGCGCCGGCACTGTACTGTGGCCGTTTGGTGGAAAACACCAACTCACCCCACCCGACGCAATGGTGGCCAAGCTGCCTCTCCTCGAAGGTGACACTGATGCTTGCAGCTTCATGGCATGGGGCTTCGATCCCTTCCTCTCCGAGAAATCCCCCTTCCACGGCGCGGTCCACGCGGTGACTGAATCCGTCTGCAAAGTCGTCGCTGCCGGCGGCCGACTCCAAGACATTCGCCTTACCTTCCAAGAGTATTTCCCAAAACTTGGCAACGACCCACAACGCTGGGGCATGCCCTTCGCCGCACTTCTTGGCGCCTATCACGCGCAGCACTCGCTGCGCCTCGCCGCCATCGGTGGCAAGGACTCAATGTCCGGATCGTTCAATGATCTGGATGTGCCGCCGACCCTCGTTTCGTTCGCTCTCGCACCCGGCCTCGCAAGCCTTGCGCTCAGCCCGGAGTTCAAGGAAAGCGGATCCGCTATCTCATTGGCGGAAATTCCACTCGATGCCGAAGGTTTGCCTCAATTCGATTTGTTGAAATCGACAGCCGAGGCAATCCACCAACTCAACACCGCGGGTCATTTCCTCTCGCTGCATTGCATCGGCCAAGCAGGCATCGCTGCCGCGCTTGCAAAAATGTCCTTCGGCAACCACATCGGCGTGAATGTCGAGACCACCCTCGATCTGCTCGCACCTCGCAGTTTCGCCTTCCTGATCGAACACAAAACCACCTCAAGCGACGCCATCGGAAAGGCACTCCCTGCGCTCGTTGCTCTCGGCAAAACAAGCGCTGATCCGCAACTCACACTCAACGGAAACAGCCACCCGATCGACGAGCTTCAAGCCGCATGGACCGGAACACTCGAGCCGGTCTACGCCAGCAAGGCTTCCGAAGAACCCTCGACACAATCGGTGGAATTGCCCGCATTCAAAGCATCAAAGCAAAGCCGCTCCAAAAACAGCGCCGCCACCCCAAAGGTCATCATCCCCGCATTTCCCGGCACCAACTCGGAATACGATTCCGCAAAATCATTCCGCGAAGCGGGCGGTAATCCGGAAATCCTTGTCTTCCGCAATCTCAGCCAACAACACATCAGCGAATCCCTCGACGCACTCGCCGCAAAAATCCGCGAGAGCCAAATCCTCATGTTCCCCGGCGGATTCAGCGCCGGCGACGAACCGGATGGCTCTGCAAAATTCATCGCTACCATCATCCGCAGCCCGAAAGTCGCCGAGGCCATCATGGACCTCATCCATCATCGCGACGGACTCATCCTCGGCATCTGCAACGGCTTCCAAGCACTGATCAAAACCGGTCTCGTCCCCTACGGTGAAATCCGCACACCCTCGACTGACTCGCCCACCCTCGTTCACAACACGATCGGTCGCCACATCTCCCAATATGTCGACACGCGAGTGGTATCAAACCAATCACCTTGGCTCTCTCTCTGCAATCCCGGCGACATTCACACCGTGCCAATCTCACACGGCGAAGGCCGCTTCTTCGCCGATGATGCAACGGTCCAACAACTCGCCGCAAACGGCCAGATCGCCACGCAGTATTGCGATGCGAATGGAAATCCATCGATGAGCAATGCCATCAATCCGAACGGCTCGGCCTTCGCCATCGAAGGCATCACCTCACCCTGTGGCCGAGTCTTCGGAAAAATGGCACACTCGGAACGCGCCGGCAAACAAGTCGCCAAAAACATACCGGGCAACAAGCATCAGCCGATCTTCGAAGCCGGCATCAGATACTTCAGCTGATTGCCGCAAGCCACTCATCGGCATCGGTCATACGAAAATCAGGCATGCGATAAAGCACCGCATGCCTGAGAGCACCGCATGCCTGAGTTTGAATTTCCAAGCGATCAATTCGGACAAGCGACCACTTAATCAGTCGACCAGGTTGTCGATGCGTTGAGCCAACTCAATGTCGAGTTGGGTCACGCCACCGGCATCATGGCTCGTAAGGAGCAAGCTCACCCGAGTGTGACGGATGATAATGTCAGGATGATGCTGCGCCTCCTCGGCGATCTCCGCGAGATCGTTTACGAAATCAATCGCATCGTTGAATTCCTCAAACTCGATGGTTCGGGTGATAGCTTTCTTTTCAAGTTCCCACTCGGGGCATTTCTTGAGGGCGATCGACAGTTCTTCGTCTTCTAGCAGTTCTGACATGTTTGAATTAAGGAAAGAGTTTCCGCGCAGAGATTGCGTTCGCCCCTTCGTCGTTGGCAAGCCGTTTCAACGCAAAATTTTGAACGAATTATTTGCCAGCAAAATAAGATAAACCGCTTGCATTTGGTCATGAAAAAAATCCCCGACTGATTGGCTTGCAATTCAGCGATCAAATGACAGCCTAGGAACGAATCCATCCAAACCATGAATCGAAAACACATCTACAGCCTTGCTGCCGCCCTTGTTGCTGCAGCGCTCATGCCATCCTGCACCAGCTCCGGCGTCGGAGGCCTCGCCGCATACCACGCCTACGACCGCCCGGCGAAACTTCCGAAAAATCCAAGCAATGTCAGCGTGAAGGTTTCGCTCAGCAAGCAACGCGCTTATGTCATGGAAGGCTCCGATTGCCTTCTCGCCATGCCTGTCTCCGTCGGCACTGCTGCCAAACCCACACCAAGTGGCAACTTCCGCATCTTCAACAAGGTGGAGAAGAAGCGCGCCAACTCCCACGGCTACGCGCATAACGGCAACAACATCAAGCAAACCATGCTGAGCAAAAAACCCGCCGGCTGGTCGTTCAAAGGCACGCCAATGCCCTACTGGTGCGAATTCAAACCCAACTACGGATTTCATACCGGATGGATCAAACACCATCCCTGCACCCATGGCTGCATCCGCATGCATGAAAACCTTTCGCCAAAATTCTTCCGCCTCGTGAAAGTCGGCACACCGGTCAATATCGCCTACTCGCAACCCGAAGACGCGACCCACGGCAACATCCCGCTGCCACCCGACTCCGGCCCGCTGCCGGACTACGCCGGCTCCATGTACCTCGGCGACGGTTATTTCACCCGTCACAAAACGCCGACCTTTCAATAAAACATTTCACGCTCACAAGGCCCTGCCATTCGGCAGGGCCTTTTTCTTGCCCTCATCCAGCGACTTGGCCGCCAACACATACTCAAGCAACAAGGCCTCATCAGCACGCGTTAGCCCCGCATTCCAACACATCCCCGGCATCACCAAGCGCCAATCGGCCACCTTCAGGCTCTCCGGCTTCACCAATTCATGACACTGCCCACACTGGGTAAGGTAAACTCCATGCCCCCGCTGCAATCGCTCAACCGGCACGCCGCTGATCTTCGACATTTCCTCGTAAGGGGCCACTGATCTTGGACTCAATGACACACACGCCGAAACTAGCACAACAACTGACACCATGAGAACCCAATACGCATTCATCGCATTCACTATAATTCAGCATTTACGAATGCCAAATACACGAATTACCATGATTTTGTAAGTCCGAAATGAATCATGGCATCGCCGTCTTCCGACTCCGGATGATCCAATGGAAGCGCAACATCAAACCGCGCCGAGGCACTGTCCTCAAACTGCCATCTGAAGCCGATGCAACCAGATAACAACTTACCCGCGTCTCTTTCCTGATCACGAGTCAAGGAGGCGCGATCAATGAATGTGAATTCAAGAATGTTAC
>JBKDYW010000285.1:0-2348 GCA_046308575.1 Verrucomicrobiota bacterium | reverse complement strand
ACAGGAAGGTAATTTGTCACCATTTGTCACTAAGGATCAATGACTTATGGAAAATATCAGCACACGCAGGAATGAGTTCCCCTCCCCTTCTCCGCACTAAAAATACAATTTAACGACCCACATTGACACCGCACCCATGGGCATGGATACGCACCCATCTTCGCCGCGCACCGAAATCGACCTGATCACCGAACAGGAACTCGCCCGTCATTTGAAAATCTGCCGCCGCCAACTCTACAACTGGCGCGTAGCAGGTCTCATCCCCTACTTCAAATTGGGCAAGGCAGTCAGATTCCGAGTGGCGGATATAAATGTGGCGCTGGAAAGAATGCGGATAGGATAGCTAAATCAAGGGGGCTTTGGCGTTGAATGTGATTTCGAAGGCCGTAGCTGCGGCGATCATTGCCTCGAATGCCGGTGTTTCTCCAAAGAACATAGGACCAAGCATTTCAGTATAGTCAGCTTTCCATGCGGTGGCGTGGTCTGCGGGCGGAGTCAGACGAAAAGTGCCGGGCTTGTGGGTGCTGTAATCTACCCATGAGAAGCGGAAGAAGAGTTCGCGGTGCTCGGCAACGCGCTGGAAAAGTGCAGTCTGAGCAAGGGCTTTTTCACCGACACCGGCACGAAGCAGACACCAGAGGTCATAGTAGTGCCGAGCCATGCGAAGTTTCCTCGGTTTACCGGCAGGCCTAAAGGTCTCTTCGTGGAGCAGGCAGGCTTTTTCCCAGAAAGTGCGTTCGGCAGAAAGAACGCGAACAGGAAAGGCCGGTGTGGGATCGAGCGCTGGAAAATGCTCGATGACATAGGGCAGGATGGGTTTCTCCTCGTGCGGCCAATCATCCGAGCGAGCACCGAGTTCTATTTTTACGACAGGGCGGACATAACCGACGGCACCGGCTGGGAAGACCGATGGGTAATGGAAGAGTAAGCACTGGCCATCGGGCATATCGGGATCGACTTCAAGCTGCCAATCGGTATCCCCGAGGGCGCTCTGAATACGGGAAGCGAGCGCGGGCTGGAGCTTGCCTTGCACCCACTCACGGCAGGCATCCATGAGAGATTCGAGGCGGGCCTTGCGCTGCTTATTGCTGGCAGCTCGATCGGGGGCCGCCTCGCCGCCGAAGCCGAGGACTTCCTTGTCCACGATGATGTCGATGTCCTCAGAGAAGCGCTCGATGAGTTTCCAAGCTTTGGACAACGAGGTCCCACCCTTGAATGTGAGGTGTTGGCCAATACCGGGCATGAGGAAAAGCTCGCGGAGCGTCCAGCACACCCAGAAGTCCTTCTCCACGCTCACCGCTTGCAAACCCATCGCTTCATCGACTTGTTGGAAGGCAAGAAGACGACGGGCAACGGGAAGCTGGAGAAAGGTGTCCATGGGCTATGTTGATGGCTCAGTAAGTCGGCGGATGATTTTCGCAATCCACGCCGGTGCATGCTTGAGGTCCTTGACGATGGCGGCGCGATCACAATTGGCAAGGTTGCGACGTAGAATGGAAAGGACATGATCGTCCACCTGAGCCTGCCCAAGATGACGGAGCGCTTGAATGAGAGTGCCGCTGATCCGCCCTGCCGTAGCCATGTTTCTGGGCGTCGTATGTTGGAGTATGATTTCCCGTTTGCCGATCACGACCTTGCGAGCTGGCCCATCGGTCAGGAAAACAATACGGGACGGGACTTGATCCGAGAGTCCAAGGACATTGGCAGCATAAGCGCCCGAGGGCTGGATGCGGATGGCGTCACGGGCCACAAGCGCACGGGCGATGGCATCAGCGGAAGGAGTCACGATGCCCAGCACAGGATCAATAACGGGATAGTCGTAGAGCCCGCGGGCGAGTTGGCGGATGATGTCGGCGGCCCTAAGCCGACGGAGGCAGGAATCAATCGCCGCCGTGCCACCTAGTGCCCGGAAGTGCCTCGGAGTAAATACCCAACCCCTGCCGTGGCCGTAAATTCGGCTACGAACTTTTGAATCAATGGTTTGAGCACTTTCTGACATTGAAAATCTGACGCAAAAAATGGGTGTTTTTTTCGTCATGGCAAGAACCAATTCGGCATGTCATCTTTATGACAATCCAAACACTGAAATCCCGATGACTAGCCGGAGGGGCATGTTAACCTCCCCCCTCGACATCAAGAGCGTCCTGCAGCGATGCAGGACCAGCAACCAAGCAGAGACGCCGGGGTTCTGGCGGGCTTGCACTCCTTGCCGATTGGGCTATGTTCTATTCATGACGTCTCTGCCATGCATCGGGAAAACGCTTCTCGTCGCTGTGGTTGTGTTTTCCTTCGCCGTATTTCAGCCCGCCTTGGCGCTGATTAACTACCATTCACCCTGTTGCTGTCAG
>JBKDYW010000284.1:0-11601 GCA_046308575.1 Verrucomicrobiota bacterium | reverse complement strand
ACGGCCGCGCGCGCGAGTACTGGCGCAAGCTCGCCATCGCCGCCGGTTGTGCCGCCAAGCCCGCCGGGCCGCTGCACCGAGTGCGTGGCATCGAAGATCACGGGCAGGCCTTCCTTGCGCATCCAATAAAGCGAGCGCATGTCGGCGACGAGATTGTTGTAACCGAAGGTCGTGCCGCGTTCGGTGATGAGGAAATGGCTGCAGCCAAAGGCGCGCATTTTGTCGGCGATGTTTACCGTGTCCCACGGCGCAAGGAACTGACCTTTCTTCACATTGACCGCGCGGCCGGTTTTCGCGGCAGCTTCGAGCAGGTCGGTTTGGCGGCACAAAAACGCGGGAATTTGCAGCAAGTCGACAAACTCCGCAGCGATGTCGGCCTGCTCGGCGGTGTGGATGTCGGTCGTGACCGGCACGCCGAGTTGCTTGCCAATTTCTCCAAGGATGCGGCAGCCCTCACGCGGGCCGGGTCCGCGAAATGAGCTGATCGATGTGCGGTTGGCTTTGTCGAAGGACGCTTTGAAAATGAAATGGATGCCGGTGCGGTCGGCGATGTCCTTGAGCGAGCGCGCCATGTCCCATGCGAAGGACTCCGACTCGAGCGAGCAGGGGCCGAGGATGAAGAAGGGGACGGGTCCGCCGACCGGAACATGGCCGATGTTGAATGGTTCGAATGTCATGATGCGTTGGAGTTCAGTGTTTGGCGGCGGCTTGTGCGGATTGGAACAAGGGGCGCAAATTTTGCAGCGCCATGGTAAGAAGCTTGGTTTCGGTTTCCGTCAGATTGCCGCGGGTTTTGCTGGAAAGCATTTCGAGCGAGTCGATCACCGATTGAGCGGCGCGGAGGTTCACCGATTTTTCACCTGTTTGCGGGTGGGGGATCTGCCCGAGAAAAAGCCCGGCGTTTTGTGCCTGGAAAAGGACAAATTCGTTGAAGCGTGGATCTGCCTCGGCGGTTTCTGGCATGGCTGGAGTTTACAGACGGATTCCGGCGGCGGAAAGCGCAAAGCGGTGCGGGAAAAGATGGCGGCACTCGGTGATGCATGCCAGTCTGCGCGCGATTCGCAGTTGATTCCGTGCAAACGAGCCCCCCCAACGCCACTTCGCGGGCGATCGCCCTCTTCGACCTCGACGGCACCCTGATCCCGTGGGATTGCCAGTTGCTATTCCGTCATTTTGTTGTGCGCCGCGAACCATGGCGCGCGCTGCTCTTGCCGGTATTTTTGATTTTTACACCTCTCGCCGGCCTGCTTGGTACGGAGTGCATGAAGCGGATCTTCCTCAGCTACCTGTGGCGCATCGATGCGAGCCAGCTCGCCGCTTATGCCCGTGATTTCGCGCAGTCGCTCATGCCGGCGATTTATCCGCAACTGCGCGAACGCATCGAGCGGCACCACAGGGCGGGCGATTTGCTGATCCTTTCCTCCGCCAGCCCGGAGTTCTATGTGCGTGAAATTGGCGTGCTGCTCGGCTTCGACATCTCGCTCGGCACGGTGGTCGCGCCCGGCACGCTTTTTCCGGATTTGGAAAATCACAAGGGCGCGGCGAAGGTCACACGGCTCAAGCAAGTACTAGATTCATCGTACTTCATCGATGGCCGCCTGCCCGGCTCCTGCGGCTACACCGACAGCCGCGCCGATCTGCCGATGCTTGCCATTTGCGAGCGCGCACTTTTGGTCAATCCCGACGCGCGCCTCAGAGCCATGGCGTTGGAAAACCAATGGGAAATCGTGCGTCCGACAAGACCATGGAAGTCGCCGCTCGATCGTGCGTTGCGACTGCTTGCGCTGCTTTTCGGTATCGGCAGCGACCCAGGAGGAATCAACGCAGCTCGACCTTGAAAAAATCGCGCATCACCGCGCTGTAGACATCGCGCTTGAATTCCGGCAGCCAATCGAGATCGAACTCCTGCGGCAGGATCCAGCGGTACGCGCGGAACTCACGCGGCTTTTGATCCACATTCACCGGCGGCGCGCCGGCCTTGAGGCGGCACAGGAAATAAGTCTGCTCTTGGCCATGACTGCCGTGCTTGCGGACCTTTTTTTCGCGAATGTCCTCGGGGTACAAGTAGCGGTAGCCCTTGCGCATGGCGGTCACTTCATAGTGCTCGGCCTCGAGCCCGATCTCTTCGCGCACCTCGCGAAACAGCGCCTGCTCAAGGCTCTCGCCGGGGTCGACTCCGCCTTGCGGAAACTGCCACGCGCCCGGCACATTCACGCGCTCGCAGATCAACAGGCTGCCCGATGGATCCACCATAAGCGCAGCCACATTGGACCGATACTGAACCATGGGGAATATTTGAGCCCGACGGCGGGAGCTGACAATCTTTAACTTTTCCGAAGCTTTGGCCCTCATGCTGGTCATCACCATGGAGACATGCCATGCTCCGGATATGTTCAAATTAAACAGCAAACTTTTTGGCATCATGGTCGTGTGGCTTGCATTCGGCCATGCGCTGCACGCGCAGGAAACACCGACCACGCCCGAAAAACCGAGCGACTCGGCAGGTGCCAATCGTTTCTGGCAAGCCACTCTCGGCGGCGGTCATTACATGGTCGCGCTCGATCGGATTTCATCGGTCAGCCGCCATAAGTATGTGCTCGATGGCACCTTGATTGTCGATGAGGTCACTGTCGATGCGCTCGGCCAATCGCTTGCGCGCTTTTATTTAATCACCCCGATCAGCGATGCGGTGAAAGGCAATGGCGCAGCGGCAGTGGTTTCATCGGCTGTCGATCGCGGTCGCGAGATGATCGACAAGGCGGCAGGCACAGCCGGCACCGCAGTGCATGAAATGGTCGTGAAAAAATTTCCTGAAACCACGCACGCCCACACGGTCGAGTTTCGCCTTTTGTCCGAAGCCGAGCTCACCGGACTTTACGACAGCGTGCGCGCGGCATGGGAATCCGGCCGCGGCCGCAAATTTCCCGTGAAGTGAATCGCCGTTCGCGGCTTGAATCGGCAAAGCCTCGGCCTATGGTCATTTCATCACTAGCAGCCAATCATGAGTTCATTTGAATCCAAAGTTAGGGAAGCCCTCAGCCAGCCGCTCAATCAAGGTGAGATGGGCGATGCGGATGCCGTAGGCACGGTGGGCTCGCCGGAATGCGGCGACATGCTGCGGATGTGGCTCAAGTTCACCGAAAAGGATGGCCGCAAGGTGATCGATCGCGCGTCGTTTCAAGCCTTCGGTTGCCAGACGGCGATTGCCGTTGCTTCGATGGCCACCGAGTTGCTGCGCGGCAAGACGGCCGATGAAGCAAGGCATCTCACCGCGCAGGATCTTGCCGGTGACCTTGGTGCGTTGCCGCCGATGAAGATCCATTGCGGCCAGTTGGTCGAAGGTGCCTTGCGCAATGCGCTCGATCAATCAACGCCGGCGATCCCCAGCGCCGCGACAGCCAACGCGACCACACTCAGCGAGGACATGCATCGCAAGCCTAGCGGAAAAATCCGCATCGTGCCGCTCGAGTGATTTCACCCCCACATTCATCTCCGTGCTCGAACTCAAGGATGTCACTTATGCGATCCGCCGCAACGGCGAGGAAATGCCTTTGGTCGATCGCGTGTCGATCCGCATTCCCAAGGGCCATTTCATGGCGATTGTCGGGCCTTCGGGATGCGGCAAAACCAGTCTGCTCAAGACCATCGCGGGCCTGAACCCCGAGACCTCCGGCGATCTTTTTTGGGAAGGACGAAACCTTTCGAAAGATCGCGACTTCACGCCCACCGAGATCGGTTATGTGCCGCAATTTTCCATCGCGTATGAGACGCTGACGGTTGATGAATCGATCGAAGCCGCGACGCGCTTGCGGGTGGGTGATGCGGATGCCGAGGCTATCGGCGGGCGCATCGATAAAGCGCTCGAAGAAACCGGCCTTGTTGAAATCGGCGACCGCCGCGTCAAGGTGCTTTCCGGCGGTCAGATGCGTCGACTCGGCTTGGCGATGGAGTTGGTGTCCGATCCGAAGATTTTGCTTTGCGATGAAGTCACCTCTGGGCTCGACCCATGTTCCGAGCGCGAGATCGTGCATCTTTTGCGCGACCTTTCACGCAAGGACGGTCGCATCGTGCTTTCGGTCACGCACTCGCTCGCGCACCTCGAGCTATATGATTCGATCCTCGTCCTGCACGAAGGCCGAGTCGCCTATCATGGTCCGCCCGATCAGTTGACGCATTATTTCTCCGCTGCCAGTGCCGAGGAGGTTTACCCGCGCCTTGCCGCACAAGCATCCGATCGTTGGCAGCAATCGTGGGACAAGCATCGTGAGTCGTATCAGAGCATGTTGGCACGCAAGCAAGCCAACGATAGCCGATCAAAAATGCCGGCCATCGACATTGAGCCACTGCCCTTGCCGGGATTCGCTAGTCAACTCTTCACCTTGCTCTCGCGTCGCTGGCGCATCTTCTTTCGCGATCGAGGCCAAGTGCTGTTGCAACTCGCGATCCTCATCATTTTTCCGATGCTGGTCACCATCTTCAGCGATAAGGCCTCGGGCAACATCCGCCGCTTTTCCGACATGCGGCCGGGCGATGTCTTCACCGAGATCCAAGAACAACAAAGTGTGCGCGCCGATCAGGCGAAAGTGGGATCCGCCGTCTCGGGCATCATCATGTTCCAAGTGGTGCTGCTCGCATTGATGGGATCCAACAACGCCGCGCGCGAGATTGCCGGCGAACGACAAATTTACGAAAAGGAAAAATTCGGCGGACTCCGACCGTCAGCGTACCTCGCATCGAAGGTTTTGTTTCTCGCGTGCCTCGTTGTCGCGCAGTCGTTGTGGATGGCGATGTTCGTGAATTTCTTCGGCCCGTTCCGCGGCGACTTCATCCAACACGCAGGCTTTCTGCTTTTGATCAATGCGTCGATGACCGCGATTTGCCTCGCGATTTCATCGCTCATGCGCACGGCTGAGCAAGCGTCGTTGATGTCGATTTATTTGGTCGGCTTCCAGCTGCCGCTCTCCGGCGCGGTGCTTGCCTTGCCGGAAAAAATCGAGGCCTTCACGCGTCCGTTTGTTTCGGCCTACTGGGCGTGGTCGGGTTCGGTCGAGGCCCTGCAAGGCCAGGTTCATGGCGCGGTAAGATCGGTCATCGATACAGGTCTTTCGCCAAGCGATGCGTGCTTCGCGGCATTGATGGCTCACATCGCCGTGGCCCTCGCGCTTGCATGGTATGGCAGCTCGAAACCGCAGTGGGATTGATCGCCCGATTTTTACCGCTCGATTTCGGCAAACTCCGGCATTAACAATTCATCAACCGAAATCCACCATGGCACGACGCGCAAGTTCCAGTCTCCACCCCGGCATTTTGATCGGCATCATCGCCGCGATCGCGGCCGCGATTTTTGCCGGCAAATCCTTCATCGGCAAAAAGCCCGCCGCATTTGAAAATGTCGCCGTGCTCGATGTGCGGGAGCTTTTGGAAAATGGAAACAGCCTGCGCGGAAATGATTATGTGATCCATGGCGAGATCGATGAGAAACTTCAATGGACCAGTGACCGCGGGCAGGTTGTCAGCGTGCGCGTCGACACGCCCGGTGGACCTGAATTTGTCGGCATTCGCATTCCGGCGGAATTGGCGAAGCTTAACCTCGAGACCCGACAAAAGTATTCCTTCAAGGTAAACTTCCAGGATGGCGGCATCGCCGTCGCCACCGGTGTGAACCGACTTTGAATCATCAAGCCGCGCCATGAAACCGCACCTCGTCATCACTTTCGCTTTGGCCGGACTTGCCTACGCCCAAGTCTACACGCAGCCGCCCGCAAGCCAGCCCGCCGATGCGCCGGCACCCGTCAGCGACACCGCAAGCCAGCCCGCGGCAGCGAACACAAAAAATCCGTTGGGCCAGGAAATCCCGCTGCTCGACCCCTCGGCCGAGACGATCACCGTCGGCGGAGTGGCCATCCCGCTCGGCGACAACCGCCTGCTCCGTGCGCGCTTCGACAAGTTTCTCAGCCAACCACCGGAAAGCAACGAGGAGGCCACACGCTACCGCAGAACGATTGCCGAAATCCTCAACACAATCTCACCGCTGCGCGATCAAAAGCCCGATCTCTACGCGGCCTTCAAGCTACTGCCCACCGCGTCGTCTTACCCTGGCGATGCGAACCTTTGCGGCTCGCTCGCGGAGTCGATCTACATGGCGATGCTTGCCAAGCAGGATGTCAACGGACTCAAAAAACTCAACGAGACCATCGAAGAGGAAAAGCAGGCCATCATCTCGAGCGGCGACTGGATGGCGCGCCACGACAAAGGCAACGAACTCGAAAAATCAAAGGCCGTCGGTGCCGGCAAAGACGGCAAAGCGGCCCCCGGAAAAACTTCCACACCCAACGATGGCAGTGCCAACAACTCGCTCAAGTACAACGACACGCTGCGGCGCATCGCCGAGATCGAAGTGCTGAAAAAAGCCAACATCGCACGCACCGAAGCACAAACGCTGCGCACCAAGGCGCAATACCAAGTGAGCATGATCCAATGGTTCGTGCAGCGGCGCTACGAACATGTGCTGATGGCCGCGCGTTTTTACAATCAGATCTGGAAGGACGGCGACACCGCTCTGCGCATCGACAAGAACTCGGATGTTGCCCGGCTGTTTTCCGAATCGGTTGGCGTGAGCCCGACTGTTGCTTCGCTCGATGCGCTATCCAACGAAGCGATTCGTGAGGCGGGAAAATATGTCGAGGCATTCGATCTCATGCTTTCGCGCAATGAACTTCACGCGGCATCACAACGGCTCATGGAAGCTTTCGCGCTCGGCGAATACCTTGCGCCGGTCGCAACACTGTCGCTTGAAAAGAAAAACCGCGTGGCGAAATTTTTCCGTGATCTCTACGAGCTCTATGGCGCGTTGCAGGCGCGGGATTACACCAAGGCCCGCGAGCTCAGCGGCAAGCTCAAGTCGGCAGCAAACGATTTTCCTTCATCGAAAGTCGATAGCGTCATCGCCGCCTCCACGCTCGCGTCGGACCTCGCGATCGAGGATGCCAAGGCGCAATTGCTCGCCAGAGCCAGCGACAAGGCGGCGGAAAAAATCCGCGAGGCCACGGAAATTTGGCCCACCAATCCGAAGCTCGATGAGTTCCGCAAGCTCGTGAACAACAGCAGCGGACTCGTCACCACCCGCAATGATTTCGACCGCTTGCTCGCTGAGAAAAACTTCCGCGAAATCGCCCGCCGCCAGTACGAAATCGCACCCGCAATCCAAGGCGACGCAACACGCGAGGACGCCTTTCGCCAAATCGTCGAAAACCTGACGAAGATCGAAACCGCACTCGGCAAGGCCGCAGAGTTTGGCCGCGTCGGCCAGAACTGCGCCGCATGGGAGCAACTCGCCGAACTGCGCGAGCAATTTCCCGATGACCCGAAGCTCGGCCGCGAACTCGAGTTGCTCGCACCCAAGGTCGCCGATTTCACCCGCGCCCTCGACCGTGCGCGGCAATTCGAAAACCGCACGCCAAAGCAAACGGGATCCGCACTCTCATGGTACCTCAAGGCCCGCAGCATCCACCCGCAAAGCAAGTTTGCAGAGCAAGGCGTGAAGGCACTGGTCGGGGAAATTTTGCCAGCTGATGCGGGCAAGCCGTGAGCCTCAAGTCATCGGTCGCCATCGGTGATTGCCATGGCGCGCGCGAAGTGCCATGGAAATGCCGCCCCGCGCATGCCGGGCACAACTTGCACTTCCATGAAACCGACTCTCCTCGTCCTCGCCGCCGGAATGGGCAGCCGCTACGGTGGCCTCAAACAAATGGACCCCATGGGCCCGCATGGTGAAACCGTGCTCGATTACTCGGTCTTCGATGCCATCCGCTCGGGCTTCGGCCGCGTGGTCTTCATCATTCGTGAAGATTTCGCAGAGGCCTTCAAACAAAGCGTCGGCGCAAGATTCGCCGATCGCATCCAGGTCGACTATGTCTTTCAAAAACTCAGCGATCTGCCCGCCGGATTTTCGGTGCCCGAAGGCCGTGAAAAACCATGGGGCACCGCCCATGCCGTTCGCGCCGCACGCGATGCGGTGAAAGAGCCGTTTGCAGTGATCAATGCCGATGACTTCTATGGCCGCGATGCCTATGCCCGCGCGGCGGAATTTCTCATCAAGGAAGCAAACAATCCGGATGCGATGGCGATGGTGGGTTATCCGCTTGAGAACACCCTTTCGGATTACGGCACGGTCAATCGCGGCATCTGCAAAGTCGATGCAAGCGGCGCACTTGCCGAGGTTGAGGAGTATGTGAACATCGGCCGCGAGGATGATGGCCATGTCCGCGGCGTCGGACTCAACGGCGAACGCCGGGTCATCCCCACAGGCTCTCCAGTTTCGATGAATTTTTGGGCCTTCAACCCGGTCTTCTTCGCGCAGCTCGAAGAGGCTTTCGTGAAATTCATGACCGAGTCCGGCACGCAGCCAAAATCCGAGTGCTACATTCCCACGGTCGTCGATCAATTGATCCGGGAGGGCAAGGCCCGCTGCGCCGTGCTGCAAACCACCGGTTCGTGGTTTGGCGTGACCTATCCCGACGACAAAGCCTTCGTGGTCGAGTCGATCCAAAAAGCGATCGCCGCCGGCGAATACCCGGAAAAACTTTCCTAAGCGCCGCGGCATCATTTCGTTTCAACATCCACATCCATGAAAATTCTCATCACCGGCGGCTCCGGTTTCATCGGCTCCCATATCGTCGAACACTACCAAGGCAAGGCCACGGAGATCCGCGTGATCGACAGCCTGCGCACCGGTTATCGCAAGAACCTCGATGGGCTTGATTGCACTTTCATCGAAGGTTCGATCACCGATCGCGAGCTGGTGCGCAAGGCGGTCGAAGGAGTGGATCTGATTTTCCATATGGCCGCATTGGTCAGCGTGCCGGAGTCGATGTCGAAGCCATCCGAGTGCGTCGACATCAATGTCCACGGTTTGCTCAATGTGCTCGAAGAGGCGTCTGCTGCCAAGGTGCGCAAGTTGGTCTTTGCCTCGTCTGCCGCGATCTACGGCGACAACCCGACCGTGCCAAAGATCGAGTCGATGCTGCCCGAACCAAAGAGCCCCTACGCGATCACCAAGCTCGATGGCGAATACTACCTCGACATGTTTCGTCGCGAAGGACGGCTCGAGACGGCGGCGATTCGCTTCTTCAATGTCTTTGGCCCGCGTCAGGATCCGAAAGGCGCCTACGCCGCCGCTGTGCCGATCTTCATCGAAAAAGCCGTCAAGGGCGAGGACATCACGGTCTACGGCGATGGCGAGCAAACGCGCGATTTCATCTACGTGAAGGACATCGTCGGCGCGCTCACCTTTGCCGCCGAAACTGCTGGCGTCACGGGTGTCTTCAATGCCGGTTACGGTGGCCAAATCACGATCAACAAACTCGCGGGTGAAATCCTCGCCAAGGCTGGCACCAGCACACGCGTGATCCATGCCGCAGAACGCGCCGGCGATGTGAAGCATTCGCGCGCCAGTGCCGACAAGCTGCTCGCCGCCGGATGGAAGCCACGCTTCACCCTCGAAGAAGGCCTCGCCGCGACATTTGCTTTTTTCTCCAACCGGTAGGGCGACGCGGGAAGGAAGAGAAGGTCATTGGTCAATAGTCATTGGTCATTAGGGAAGAAGATGAAGAAGCCGTTTCTTCATGTGGCTGGATCATCTTGATGCAGGCCGTCTTTGGAGCGTCCCGCTCCAAGTTTTGAAAAGCTAAAGAAAAAGCCGCCTCTTCTTCCTCTCACCCTCTACCCATCCTGCCGCACAATAAGCCCGCCCATGCGGACATCGTCGCCGAGACGCTCGAAGGTGGTTTCATTAAGCCGCAATGAATGTGGCAAAGCCTTGCCCGCCAAGGCCGACACCGGTCCGCCACACAGAATCGGCGCGGAGTAGACGACGACTTCATCGATCAAGCCTGCTTCAAAAAGTGCTGCAGAAAATTGCCCGCCCGCCTCGACCATCGCGCAAAGAATCCCCTGCTCGCGCACCAACTCGCGAAGCACGGATTCCAGATCGGCGCCCGACCGCACCAAGGTACGCTCGCGCCATGCGTCGATGAACAAGGGCGCGTCATTCGGCAATGATTCCGGCTTTTCGGTGAACACCACGCGCCATGGCTGCGTGCGACCCTCGAGAAATTCGGGCACACGAATCGTCAGCGCCGGATGATCGCGCCGCACGGTTTCGCCGCTGGTGAAAATCGCATCCACTTGCGAGCGAAGTTTTTGCACATCATGCCGCGCGGCTTCGCCGGTGAGCCACTGACCCTCGCCCGGCGGCCTCGTGAGTCTTCCGTCGAGGCTCATCGCGGATTTCCAAATGACCCATGGCAAACCGGTTTTGATGACCTTTTCAAAAGGCCGTAGGATGCGCCGCGCTTCGTCTTCGCAAACGCCCGTGAGCACATCGATGCCGGCAGCGGCGAGCACCGCATCGGCCCGCCCGGCATGCGCGGGATTCGGATCGGTGCAGGCGTAAACCACGCGTGCGACACCGGCCTCGATCAAGCCGCTCGTGCATGCCGGTGTGCGACCTTGCGTCGAGCATGGCTCGAGCGTGACATAAGCCGTCGCGCCGTGAGTTGCATTGGGCCCGTGATTTCGCACGGCATCGGCGATCGCCTCGCGTTCGGCATGTGGCATGCCCGCGCGTTGATGCCATCCGCGACCGATGATTTGACCGTCCTTTATCAACACCGCACCGACCGGCGGATTCGGTGCCGTCCTGCCAATTCCCTTGCGCGCTTCATCAAGCGCGAGGCCCATCCAATGCGCGTCGTTCATCTTTGATTGCGCAGTTTGAATTTCAAATTATCACACACCGCAGGAAAAGTCATGGATGATGCAAATTCGTTGCCTGCCCTCATGCCATAACTTTGAGCTCCCGAATGTCCCACGCAAGCAAAACCCTCGTCGACCACTTCAAGCTGGCTCTTTGAAGAATGATTCACCGCTAAGTCGCCAAGGTCGCCAAGGGGAAGAGGCGGCTTTTTCTTTCCAGTTCTTGAGCTTTGAAGCTCATCAACCGCTTATTCATCTCCTTCCCGATTCGCGTCCATTCGTGTTCATTTGCGGTTCAAACTCTTCATCCCAGTTTAAGCGAATCGCTGAATTTTTTGAACGCATTGATTTCCTCATCGCTGGCAACGCCTGCAACGATGTGGCCTGCGAGGCTGCGGATGAGAAAGTCTTGCTCCGGAGGCAAATTTAGTTTGCGAATGATGATGCGGGCAATGGCGGAAAAAGTATTGCCATTAAAATTCGTGAAGGGGGCGACACGGTGACATTTTCGACAAACATCGATTGTCTCGAACAGGCTTATTTCCTGTTGCCTCGCCCCTTCCCAAAGCTGCTTTCCGATTTCATGCCCGTCGCTGGTCGGCCCGTGATGGGCTGATTTCTGCCTGCACAGAACTTCGTTTTGGGCGACCACGAAGTCCCATGTAAAAGGTTCAAGCCATCGTTTGGCGGCGCTCATGAACCGGCGGCGCTGTCTGGTTTGATTTTGGCTTTTTTCAAAGCCTCCAGCTCTGCGACGCCGACACTTTTCAGGTAACCTTTGCCCGTTTTTGCATAAACCGGCTCGGCAGAGAATCTGTCCTGAATGGCAAGTGCTTCTGCCATGAC
>JBKDYW010000283.1:0-22987 GCA_046308575.1 Verrucomicrobiota bacterium | reverse complement strand
GAGAGTGGAGAGCCTCCCTTGTATCTTGCGTTGCGCTCTGCCCTTGCGTGGTGAGCGGTCTGCGGTTATGGCCAGCGGCGTCATGGCTGCTATCAATTCCAACTTCCTCAAACTCAAGGCTGGTTACCTTTTCCCCGAAATCGCCCGCCGCGTGAAAGCTTACGGCGAAGCCCATCCTGACCTCGCCGCCCGCATCATCCGCTGCGGCATTGGCGACGTCACCGAGCCCTTGCCGCCAGCAGTGGTCAAGGCGATGCACGAGGGTGTGGATGAAATGGCAAGCCGCGAGTCCTTCAAGGGCTACGGCCCGGAGCAAGGCTACGAATTTCTCCGCCAGGCGATCGTCGACAACCAGTTCGCAAACCTCGGCATCTCGGCCGATGAAGTTTTCATTTCCGACGGCTCAAAATGCGACACGGGCAACATCCTCGACATCTTCGGTCACGGCAACACCATCGCCATCACCGATCCGGTGTATCCGGTCTATGTCGACACCAATGTCATGGCCGGCAACACCGGCGATGCGGATGAAAAAGGCGCCTACGCCGGCCTGCTTTATCTTGAGTGCAATGCAGCCAACGGCTTTGTCGCCGATGTGCCCACTCAAAAAGCCGACATCATCTATCTCTGCTTTCCGAACAACCCCACTGGTGCTGTCGCGACCCGCGAGCAACTCGAGGCCTGGGTCAAATACGCAAAGCAAAATGATGCGATCATTCTTTTCGATGCCGCATACGAGGCTTTCATACAAGATTCTGCAATCCCTCGTTCGATCTTTGAAATCGATGGCGCGCGCGACTGCGCGATCGAGTTCCGCTCGTTTTCAAAAAATGGCGGCTTCACCGGCGTGCGCTGCGCGTATGTTGTCATTCCGAAAAGCGTTACCGGCAAGGCCTCTGATGGCAGTCGGGTGCCACTCCACCAACTCTGGAGCCGCCGCCACAGTACGAAGTTCAACGGTGCCAGCTATCCAGTGCAAAAGGCTGCCGCCGCCGTCTTTTCCGAAGATGGCAAAAAGCAGGTCGCCGCGCTCATCGAACACTACATGGGCAATGCCAAGCTCCTCCGCGAAGCCGCCAGCGCCGCAGGCCTTCCGGTCTTCGGCGGTGTGAATGCGCCCTATGTTTGGGTCGGCTGCCCGAAAGGCCTCAGCTCATGGGACATGTTCGACAAAATGCTCAACGAAGCCCAAGTCGTCATCACCCCCGGCTCTGGCTTCGGCTCTGCTGGCGAAGGCTACTTCCGCATCTCCGCATTCAATTCGCGCGCGAATGTGGAAGAAGTCTGCCGCCGCCTCAAATCGCTGGTCGCGTAAAAAGTGGAGTAGTTTCAAGATTCAAGTTTTCAGTATTCAGCTGAACTTGAAGCCCTGATTCCCCCCGCAATTTCAATACTCGCGTTCGAGCATGTATGAGGCGATTTCTTCGAGTCGCTTGGCTTTTTTGCCGAGCGGCTTGAGAGCTTCCATGGCGGCCTTGGTGAGCTTGGCTGCCTCCTTGCGCGAGGCGTTGAGACCGATGACTGAGGGGTAGGTGGTTTTTTCAACAGCCTGATCCTTGCCAGCCGTTTTGCCGAGGACCTCGGTGCTTTGGGTGACATCGAGGATGTCATCGATTACCTGAAACGCGAGGCCGAGGTGGTAGCCAAAGCTGGTGAGCGCCGCGAGTTGGGCGGGGCTCGCATTGGCGGTCATGGCACCGAGACGCAGCGAGGTCGTGAGCAGGGCAGCGGTCTTCGCTTCGTGGATGCGAACAAGCTCCCGCTTGCCGAGTTTTTTGGATTCGCCTTCAAGGTCCATCACTTGCCCCCCGATGAGTTGCTTGCTGCCGCCGCAGCGTGCGAGCTCGGAAACATATTCGCGTGCACCATAGCGTTTTGTCGCGGGTGTTAGTGTGAGCAGGATGAAAGCTTCGGTGAGCAGGGCGTCGCCACAAAGCACAGCCATGCCTTCGCCATAGACCTTGTGGCAGGTCGGGCGGCCACGGCGCAGGTCATCATCATCCATAGCTGGCAGGTCATCGTGAACGAGCGAGTAGGTATGCATCAGCTCGACCGCGCAGGCGGGCGCGAGGGCTTTGGAAATTTTTCCACCGCAGGCCTCGGCCGCGGCGAGGCAGAGTACCGGTCGCAGGCGTTTGCCGCCGGCAAATACCGCGTAGCGCATCGCCTCGTGAATCGTTGCCGGGCGTTCCTTCGCCTTGGGCAGGAATTGATCCATCGCCGCATCAACTTTTGCCGCACGGGCTGCGAGGTAGGATTTGAGATTCATGATCGAAGATGATGGATCGTGGATGGTGGTGATGATCTTCGATCGTCGGTGAGCGCCGCGACTTTTCTTCAGAGGATTTCTGCGATTTGCACGGCGTTGAGCGCGGCACCTTTGCGGACTTGGTCGCCGACGACCCAGAGGTCGAGGGCGTTGTCGCAAACGATGTTTTTGCGGATGCGGCCGACGAGGCAATCGTCCTTGCCGGTCGTGTCGAGCGGCACGGGGAAGAGCTTGTTGGCAGGATCGTCGACTACCTTGATGCCGGGCTTGCCGGCGAAGGCGGCGCGTGCGGCTTGCACATCGACCGGGCGCTTGAAGCTCGCGGTGATCGAAACCGAGTGCGAGCGGTAGACCGGCACACGCACGCAGGTGCAGGAAACTTTGAGCTCCGGCAGATCCATGATTTTGCGGCCTTCGTGCAGCATCTTGAGTTCTTCCTTTGTGTAGCCGCTGTCGGTGAAGACATCGACTTGCGGGATCACGTTGAAGGCGATTTGGCGTGGATAAACTTTCGGAGTGAATGGCTGGCCGCTGGCGATCGCTTTGACCTGTTCCTCAAGTTCAACGATCCCTTGAGCGCCGGAACCTGAAACCGCTTGGTAGCTCGACGCGATGATCGACTCGAGCCCAAACGCTTCGTGAAGCGGCGCGAGTGCCATCAGCGAAATGATGGTCGTGCAGTTCGGATTGGCGATGATGTTGCGCGGGCGGTTTTTCGCTGCGGCAGGGTTGATCTCTGGAACCACGAGAGGAACATCTGGGTCCATGCGAAAGGCCGACGAGTTGTCGATCACCACCGCGCCTGCAGCTGCGGCCGAGGGGCCGAATTCTTTGGAGATTCCACCGCCTGCGCTGAAGAGCGCGATGTCGACATCGTTGAATGATTCGTGGGTGAGCTCCTCGACAACGATTTCCTTGCCGCGGAAGTTCATGCGTTTGCCCGCCGAGCGTGCCGACGCAAGAAGTTTGAGTCCGCCCAGCGGGAAATTCCGCTGTTCGAGACACAGGAGCATTTCAACGCCGACGGCACCCGTCGCGCCCACGATTGCCACATGAGGAGGATTCATTGCTTTGGCCGGCGGATTGAGCCGGGCCGCGGAGCATAACAAGTCCGCCCCTCATGGCAAACGATTCGTGAGGCCTTGTGCCCTAATCACTTCTTGGCCGGCGCTTCCTTTTCAGTGGCCTCGGCCTTGCCGGGCTTCACCTCGATCGACGAAGCGGTCATCGTGTAGTAAACCGTGACCTTGTCGCCGACCTTGGGAGTGCCATTGGTTTTGGTCTGCGCAGTGCGGGCGATTTCCCACTTTTCCTTGTCCTTTTGGACGACGATTTTCGTGTCGGTCACTTCCACCACTGGGCCTGTGGCCTGGTAGGTGTTGCCGGCAAAGGCGGCGGATCCGATGGCGAACGATGCGAGTGCGATGATGGTTTGTTTCATGATGATATTGCTTTTGTTGAGCAATATCCAAACTATCAGATCCCGGTAAGAGCGAAAGAAAATTCGGCGGTTCAATACTGCTGGATGAAGAGCGAGTAGTTATCCGCATTGCGCACGCGTTTGGCCATATCGAGGTTCACATTGCGGCCATTGGACACGTAAAGGACCATCGGGGTGTTGAAGCCGCGGCTGTTGCGGGATTGCGATTGCTCGATGTAGGCAAAGTCCTCGGTTCCTGCGGCATTGTGGCTCAGCTCGTGGGCGATCACGCCTTCGGCGAGAAATCCGCCGTTGATCTGGGTCTTGTTGAGGCTGAGCGCGGCTCCGCCTTGGCTCTTGGTGTGTGCGGCGATCGACATGCGGCCTTCGAATCCGGCCACGCCTCCCTCGAAGAGGCTGATCGTGTATTTGCGACTGCGGGCCTTGTTGTCCATGAGACTGATGCGTTTGAGGACTTCCTGGCGGCAGGCTTCGTCGGTGGAACCAAAGACATAAGCGAGGTTGCGCTGCGCGTTGGCATCGTTGGATTCGAGGCTTTGCTTGGCGCGGGAAATTGAGTGGAGGGTGTTGGCCCAGAGTCTTTGGGTTTGCGCCGCTTCGGCGGGGCTGGCGTTGAGGACAGTTGGCTCCATGCCCGGCGTGATGGGTGCGCCGCCGCCGCTTTGATTTTGGCAAGAGGTGAGTGCGGTGCTGATGACAGCGGCAACAACGAGGGCGGATGAACGAATGTGTTTCATTACTTTTTTAGGGTCATTAAAATAATGAATAGCCCGATTTGAGAATCAATCATTAAATCCCGATATTTTCGCCGTGGGCGAAAATCTACAAGCGCATCAAACCATGCCGCAGCTTACGCGTGGTACTCTTGGATGCTTTGCACCGTGAGTTCCTTTTCCTTGAGTGAGCGGATCGCCTTCACCGAGGCTTCGGCGGCAGCGAGGTTTGTCGCGTGGGAAATTTTCTGCGCGATGGCGGTAGCGCGGATCTGGACTTCGTCGGCGCGGGCCTCGTGACCGCTTGGCGTGTTGATGACGAAGTGAATCTCGCGGTTTTTCATCATGTCGATGACATTCGGGCGCGCTTGTTCGGCGAGCTTGAAGAGGCGGTTTGATGCTATGCCTTCGTCGCTGAGGCGCGTGTGCGTGCCACCGGTCGAGTAAATCGTGAAGCCGAGCGCAGCGAGATCGCGCGCGATGGCGACGGCGCGGTCCTTGTCGCGATCGGAAACCGAGAGGAAGACATTGCCGGAGCTTGGCAGCGGGTTGAAGGCGGAGATCTGCGACTTTGCGTAGGCCATGCCCCAATCGCGGTCGATGCCCATCACTTCGCCGGTCGATTTCATTTCCGGGCCAAGCACGATGTCGATGCCGGGGAAGCGGTTCCACGGGAAGACCGCTTCTTTTACCGAGAAATGCGGCGGCACGATCGTTTCGGTGAAGCCGAGGTCCTTGAGCTTGTGTCCGAGCATCACCTTGGCGGCAAGTTTCGCGAGCGACACGCCGGTTGCTTTCGAAACAAATGGCACGGTGCGCGAGGCGCGTGGGTTCACCTCGATGACATAGAGTTGTTCATCCTTCACGGCGAACTGGATGTTCATCAGGCCGATGACCTTCAGCTCGCGCGCGAGGTCCTTCGCGGCGCGGACGATTTCCGCCTTGATGGAATCGCTCAGCGAAAAGGACGGGATCACGCAGGCTGAGTCGCCCGAGTGGATGCCGGCCTGTTCGATGTGTTCCATGATCGCGCCGACGACTGATGTTTCGCCGTCGCTGATGCAATCGACATCGACTTCGGTCGCGTTGTCGAGGAAGCGGTCGACGAGCACCGGGCGCTCGGGTGAGGCGGTGACCGCTTCGCGCATGTAGCGGGAGAGTTCGTCGTCCGAATAAACGATCATCATGGCGCGGCCGCCGAGCACGAAGGAGGGGCGGACGAGCACCGGATAGCCAATGCGGTTGGCGATGGTGAGGGCTTCATCTTCGTTGGTCGCGGTGCCGGCATCGGCTTGCTTGAGCTTGAGCTTGTCGAGCAGGGCGGAGAAAAACTTGCGGTCTTCGGCGAGCTCGATCGACTTTGGCGAAGTGCCGATGATTGGCACGCCGTGGCGTTCAAGGTCGGCGGCGAGGTTGAGCGGAGTTTGACCCCCAAACTGCACGATCACGCCGAAGGGTTTTTCCTGGTCGCAAATGTTGAGCGCATCTTCGAGCGTGAGCGGCTCGAAGAACAGCTTGTCGGACGTGTCATAGTCGGTGGAAACCGTCTCAGGGTTCGAGTTGACCATGATCGCCTCGTAGCCGAGCTCTTTCACCGCGAAGGCAGCGTGGACGCAGCAGTAGTCGAACTCGATGCCTTGGCCGATGCGGTTGGGTCCGCCGCCGAGGATGATGATCTTTTTCTTCTCTGTTTCGCGCGCTTCGTTTTCGTCGCCGTAGGTCGAGTAGAAATACGGTGTGTAGGCTTCAAATTCCGCAGCGCAGGTATCGACGAGGCGGTAGGTTGGAATGATGCCGGCCTTTTTGCGTTCGTCGCGCACGACATCTTCGTGGATGCCGCGCGACTTCGCGATTTGGCGGTCGGAGAAACCGAGTTTTTTCGCGCGGCGAAGGTCGGTCGCAGCGAGCGCTTTGCCTTCATCGGCGATTTCCTTCAGGTGCTGAAGGAACCACGGATCGATGGCAGTGGCGGCATGGACTTTTTCGATTGACCAGCCGTTCACGAAAGCAGTTTGCAGCCAGAAGATGCGCTCGGCATTCGGGATTTGCAGCTTGCGAGTGATTTCCTCCTTCGTTGCGTTTTGGGGCTCCTTGCTGTCGAAGCCGAAACCCCAGCGGCCGGTTTCCAGCGAGCGCAGGCACTTCTGCATGCTTTCCTTGAAGGTGCGGCCGATCGCCATCGCTTCGCCGACCGACTTCATCGAGGTCGTGAGCACCGGGTTGGCGGTGGGAAACTTTTCGAAAGTGAAACGCGGGATCTTGGTGACCACATAGTCGATGGTCGGCTCGAACGATGCGGGCGTTTCGCGCGTGATGTCGTTGGGCAGTTCGTCGAGCGTGTAACCAACCGCAAGCTTCGCGGCAATTTTTGCGATCGGGAATCCGGTAGCCTTCGAGGCGAGCGCCGACGAGCGGGAAACGCGCGGGTTCATCTCGATGACGATCATGCGGCCGGTCTTCGGGTCGGTCGCAAACTGGATGTTTGAGCCGCCGGTCTCGACGCCGATTTCGCGGATGACCGCAAACGACGCGTCGCGCATGATTTGATACTCGCGATCGGTGAGTGTTTGGATCGGCGCGACCGTGATCGAGTCGCCGGTGTGCACGCCCATCGGATCGAGGTTTTCGATTGAGCAGATCACCACGCAGTTGTCCTTGCGGTCGCGCATGACCTCCATTTCGTATTCCTTCCAACCGAGCAGCGATTCCTCGATGAGGACTTCGGAAACCGGCGAGAGGTCGAGGCCGCGGGTGATGATTTCCTCAAACTCCTCGCGGTTGTAAGCGATGCCGCCGCCTTGGCCGCCAAGTGTGAAGGCCGGGCGAATGATCAGCGGGAAGCGACCAATTTCCTCGGCCACCTTGCGCGCTTCTTCCATCGTGTGGGCGGTGCCCGAAAGCGGCAGGTCGAGGCCGATCTTGAGCATTGCCTCCTTGAAACGCTGGCGGTCCTCGCCCTTGTCGATCGCATCGGCATTCGCACCGATCATGCGTACGCCGTGCTTGTCGAGCGTGCCGGACTTGAAGAGCGACATCGAGGTGTTGAGTGCCGTCTGGCCGCCGAGGGTCGGCAGCAAGGCATCGGGCTTCTCGCGGATGATGATTTTTTCCACCACTTCCGGCGTGATCGGCTCGATGTAAGTGCGGTGGGCAAACTCCGGATCGGTCATGATCGTTGCCGGATTCGAGTTCACCAAAACGACTTCGTAGCCCTCTTCCTTGAGCGCCTTGCAGGCTTGGACGCCGGAGTAGTCGAACTCACAGCCTTGGCCGATGACGATCGGGCCGGAGCCGATGACGAGAATTTTGCGGATCGAGGTATCTTTTGGCATGGTGGGTGCGGGTGGGCGGCCTTGCGTTGGCGGCTAAATTGGGCGGTGTGTGGCAGGGAATCCGCGGCTTGTAAAGGGTGGGATTGTTTCTCGTCTCAATTTTCCGGAAGCGGGGGCAGGAGAGGGGCGTCGGGGTTGAAATCGGGCGGCAGCGAGTCCTGGAATTCCGGCTGAATGGATCCGCCATCGCCGAGGCCGCCTCGCGGCATGCGCGCGTAGAGGTCACTCGGCCAGGCCTGCACGGCCATGGTCTCGCCTTTATAGATGAGCGAAACCGTCTGACCGTAGTAGCTCACCGAACCAAAGAGCGGGTCGACCCCATCGCCGGGCTTGGGAATCGTGTAGATCATGCGCAGCGATTCTTCGCCGCCGATCCAATCGAAAGGCAGGGTGGTCCAGACTTGGTTGACCCATGAGTTGTCCTCGAGCTGGACGATGTCGCCCTTGCTGTTGCGGTTGAAAAACACGACTGAGACCGCGAGCTCGGCGATGTCGATTTCCTCGGTGGGAGCCTTTTGCACCGGGATGGTAAGAACGACCTGCTCGCCATTTTCATAGTTTGAATTTTTGAAAATCCGCACGCGGCCGAGCGAGAGTTTGCCGAGCATCGCATCGGGCTTGTCGAAGCCGTCGCGCAATTTTCTGGCGGCGAGATCGTAGTATTTTCCCGCTTGGGAAATGCCCATTTCGAAGATCTTTTGGTAATGCGAGGTCGCGATGTCGTAAACCCCCATTTGCTCGTGAACGAGGCCGAGCTCGTAGCGGATGTTCGGGCTTTCGGGCGAGTGGCTGGCGGCCTCCTCGAGCTTGACGATCGCCTTGCCCATATCGCCAGCGACGCGTGCTTCACGGGCCTCGCGGAAAAGTTTTTCGGCGCGCGGATCCGCGATTTCCGGCTCGCGCACGGGGGTGGGGTCGGGCCGGCGTGGAGCCTCAGGCGCAATCTGCCGCGCGGGCGGTGGAGTAGCGGGGGCCTGCGCGACCGCAGCGACGGGCGGCTTGGCCAGCGTAGCATCGGGCACTCGCACGATCACCGGCTTGGCCACGGTCTTTTCGACGATTTTGACCTTTCGCGATTCCTCGAAGCGCGTTGCCAAGGCCATGCCCGCAACAAGCAGCTGCGCGATCGCCATCAACGCGAGGCCGCAAAGCGCGATCGTGAATGCCGGAACCTTCCTGTTTGAGGACGGTTGCGACGATGCGGGCGGCATGCGCGGACGATGGCGGCGGGTGCCTCGCGTGTCAATGCGGCGGCAGGACTCAGGAGCGTTGGGAACTACTGCAAGGCGTCGTTGCCGAAGGCGGATTTCTGGCTTATAGCTGCCCCAGCAATGAATCCACCCGTGCCCCTGAGCTACTGCCCGGACCTGCTCCACTACCAACGCCGTTTGACCCGCGAGGTGATGGTCGGAAATGTCGGCCTCGGTGGCCTGAATCCGATCCGCGTGCAGTCGATGATCACCTCCGACACCCGCGACACGCCCGCCTGCGTCGCCGAGGTGCTGGCGCTCGCCGAGGCCGGCTGCGAAATTGTGCGGATCACCGCCCAGACGAGAATCTACGCCGCCAACCTCGAGAACATCGCCCGCGAAGTTCGCGCTGCCGGCTGCGAAGTGCCGCTGGTGGCAGATATCCATTTCAAGCCGGATGCCGCACTCGAAGCCGCCAAGTGGGTGGAGAAAATCCGCGTGAACCCGGGAAATTACGCCGACAAGAAGAAGTTCGAAATCCGCGAGTACACTGACGCGCAGTACGAGGAGGAGCTTGAACGCATCCGCGCGGAATTTTCGCCGTTGGTGAAGTACTGCAAGGAGCATGGAAGGGTGATGCGCATCGGCACCAACCACGGATCGCTCTCGGATCGCATCATGAACCGCTACGGCGACACGCCGCTCGGCATGGTGGAAAGCGCTCTGGAATTCGCCCGCATCGCCCGCGATCATGGTTACCACGATCTGGTGTTTTCGATGAAGGCCTCCAACCCTAAGGTGATGATCGAGGCCTACCGCCTGCTCGTCGCAAGGCTCGATGCCGAAGGGCCCGACTGGAATTACCCGATCCACCTCGGCGTGACCGAGGCTGGCGATGGAGAAGACGGCCGCATCAAGAGCGCCATCGGCATTGGCTCACTGCTCGCCGATGGCATCGGCGACACCGTGCGAGTCTCGCTCACCGAAGACGCCGTTCATGAGATCCCCGTGGCCAGGGCGCTGGTGGAGCCGTTTAATTCCGCCAATGCAAGCGCCCGTAGCTGGAGCGTCCCGCTCCAGGCCGTCCAAGGAGCGTCCCGCTCCTTGATTCAGCAAGACGCGGAATCCGCTGCGCCTGATTGGGAATTATTGGAAAAACGCGAGTCTTCCTTTTTTCCGCATTGGCGGATGCCTGGGGCCACATATGCGGTCACTTTTCGTCTGCAAAACTCGATCCCAGCTTCCGCACTTGAGGAGTATCATCGCCGCAGAGAGGCGCTCCTTGTGCGCCTAAAGGATTTTGCATCTCACGGTGGCTCACGCAGTTCCTTGAAGTCACTGCTCGAGGTTCGCTCGGAAATCGCGAATCTGGAAGAGTCGTTTCTCGATGTCTCACTCCATGAGTCGCATGGAGATTGTTTCATGAAGCAACCTGAGATTGCAGCATTGGTTGAGAGCGCGCTGAAGCATTTCGACGGCGACCGCTACGACCTATTTGCGTGGTCTGTGATGCCAAATCATGTGCATGTGTTGCTACGGCCGAAGGCGGGACATGAGCTGGATGAAATCGTACATTCATGGAAGTCATTCACAGCAAAAGAGGCGAACAGGTTGCTTGGTCGACAAGGCTCATTTTGGCAGGAAGAATATTATGATCATCTGATTCGTGATGCGGATGACTTCAATCATCAGCTGCGTTATGTGCTTGGGAATCCAAGCAAAGGGAAGGCGTCGGCAAACTGGACAGGTTCGCGATATGGTGATTTGTCGCGCGATTCTTTCGGAGCGGGACGCTCCGAAGACGGCCTGGAGCGAGACGCTCCAGCCACTACCACCACCACCACCAAAGATTTCGCTCCTTCCTACGATCCATTCAACTACGATAGGCGTAGTAGTTCGGCGGTGAAGATCATGGGTCATGAGCTTGGTGCGGGTCATACGGTCCGTGTCTTCACCACGCAGGAAAAATGGAATGCCTTGGCTCACAAGATTTCCTCAATGGGCGATTACAAGCCGGAGATCATTGTCGAAAAATCCGGCGTGGTTGAAATCGATCCGACCGATGACGCGGCGGTGGCTGCGGTGAATGCGAAGTCAGAGCCCTGCCTCGTGACGGTGGCCGATAGCACCGCAATGGAGGTCATTGCCGCATTTCGTCTGCTCGCTTCTAAAGTTGGCGCGCGGCATCCGATCCTGCTCAAGGATGTGTTGCAAGTGCCGACGGAAAACACCGATTTCCTGCATGCTCTTTTGCCTGCAGCGCGCAACATCGGATCGCTCCTCTGCGATGGCATCGGCGATGCGGTACTCGTTCGCGGCGAGACCGCGCCGGGTCAATCGATGCGCCTTGCCTACAACATCCTGCAGGCTGCCGGCACCCGCATTTTCAAGACCGATTATGTCGCCTGCCCGAGCTGCGGGCGCACGCTCTTCAACCTGCAATCGACCACCCAAAAAATCCGCGCGGCCACTGGCCACCTCAAGGGAGTGCGCATCGCGGTGATGGGCTGCATCGTCAATGGCCCCGGCGAAATGGCCGATGCCGATTTCGGCTATGTCGGCGGCGCACCGGGCAAGATCAACCTCTATGTCGGCAAGACGCCGGTGAAGTTCAACATCCCGGAAAATGAAGCGGTCGAGCGCCTCATCGATCTCATCCGCGAACACGGAAAATGGATCGACGCCCCCGCGCTTGCCAACACCGAAGCTTGAGCCGATGGCGGATTCCGACACACTCACATTGACGCGCCAAAGCACCGAGCTCGATGTGCCGTGGAATGTCATCGTGCATGATGACCCGGTGAACCTCATGGGCTATGTGACCATGGTGTTGATGAAAATTTTCGGCTACGACGAGAAGCGCGCGTCGAAGCTCATGATGGAGGTTCACCAGCTGGGACGCTCGGTCGTGTGGACGGGTCAGCGCGAGCGCGCCGAGATGCATGCCCAGCAGTTGCAGGCGCATCAGTTGCAGGCGACGATCGAGAAATCGGCATGAAAATTTCGCCAACGATCATGGGCGGTCTGCGGATCGATGCGGAGGGCGAGGCTGATTGGCATTTGCTCGACATGATCATCACCGATGCGGCGTCTTGCGATCGCGGGCTTGCCGCAAGGTTGGCCGATGCGATTGACGATCGGGAAATAGCCGCCGATTGGAATGAGTGGGTGGTGCCGGAGCTTGAGGAAGGCTTCGAATCCGAGCTGGCGTTTGTAAAAATGACCATCGAATCCGCGCGGCACGAAGCATCCGGCGGGGTGGGGCCCTTATGGGTCATTCCCCGCGAGGCGCAGCGGTGGTATGGCGCGCTGAATCAAGCGCGCATGGCGCTCGAGGCCCGTTATCATTTTGGCCCGAGCGATGGCATCGACTTCGAAAAGCTGCCGCTCGAAAAACGCGGGGCCTTCATGCGCTCGCAATTTTACTGCGCCCTTCAAAGCGCCATGCTCGAGCATGTGATGCGATAGGCGTGGTGGGTGTTTGGTCGCGATGCCAAAATTTTCGGCGTCCCGCTGTTTTTGAGCATTGCCGTATTATCAAGAAGTGTTTAGGAATCGGGGAAGAAAACCCCGAATCGTCCGGATCGGGATTTTCACGGTTTTTTACGCATTTTTTCCTGTGTCCAAGTCCCTCAAAGTCCTGATCGCCTGTGGTGGCACGGGTGGTCATTTGTTTCCCGGCATTGCCGTGGCCGAGGCGATGCGCGCGCGTGGGCATGAGGTGCGGCTTTTGATTTCCGAGAAAAAGGTCGATGCCGAGGCATCGGCGAAGTACCCGCATTTGAGCTTCGAGACCGTGCCGGCGGTGGCCAAACCCGCGACTTTTTCGCTGCGGATGCTGCCATTTTTGTGGAAACTTTGGGGTTCGATTCGTCGTTGTCGCGGGATTCTGCGCAGCTTTGGCGCGGATGCGGTGCTGGGCATGGGTGGCTTCACCTCGCTGCCGCCGGTGTATGCCGGCCACAAGCTGGGCCTCAAAACTTTCGTGCACGATTCCAACGCGCGCCCGGGTCGAGCCAATGTCCTCACCAGCCGTTTTTGCACGCAGGTGTTTCTCGGTCTCGATGCGGCCAAAAGTTTCTTCGGCGGTAGTGCCACCGTGCTCACCGGCACACCGGTGCGGCCGGAGATCAAGTCGCGACCCACGCGCGCTGAGGCGGCGGCGCTCTTTGGATTGGATTCGCAAAAAACGACGATTTTGGTGACCGGCGGCAGCCAAGGCGCAAGGCGCTTGAATGAACTTTGCGCGGGCGCGGTGGCGAAGTTTCCCGAAGGCATTCAAGTTCTGCACATTGCCGGCGCGCTGGATTTCGACCGCGTCTCGCAGATTGCCGGCGCGCGGGCCAATCATCGAGTGCTGGGTTTCTGCGATCAAATGTCAGCCGCCTATGCGATGGCCGACCTGATCATTTCCCGCTCGGGTGCCTCGAGTCTCACCGAGATTTCCATCGCCGGGCTGCCATCGATCCTCGTGCCGTTTCCTTATGCGGCCGACGACCACCAGACGCGCAACGCCGAGGTCTTCGAGCGCGCGGGTGCTGCAAAACTCGTGCAAGAGCGCGATCTCGATGAAGGAAAACTCGCCGCGCTCGCACTTTCGATTTTGAATGACCCCGCCGCATCCGAGCGCATGGCCGCCGCCTCGCGTTCGCTTGCCATTCCCGATGCCGCCGAGCGGGTTTGCGCGGCGATCGAGGCCACTTTTTCAAATCCATGAACGAACTGAGTCAACGCCTGATGGACCCCTCGCTGCCGCTGCGCGTGCACCTGATCGGTGTCGCGGGATCTGGCATGAGTGGTCTGGCTTTGTTGCTCATGGGCATGGGTCATCGCGTGAGTGGATCCGATCGCGTGACCACCGCAGAAACCGAGCGCATGCAGCGCGGAGGCCTGATGTTTTCATCGCCGCACACGGCCGAAGCCGTGAAGGATGCGGACCTGGTGGTTTATTCCTCGGCGATCCGCCCGGAAAACCCATCCTACGCCGCCGCCAGTGCGGCGGGCATTCCCTTGCTGCGCCGCGCCGAATGCCTTGCGGCGATTTTGCACACCCGCAAGGGAGTGCTGGTCTCGGGCACCCATGGCAAGACGACCACCTCGTCGATGGCCGCCCATGTTCTGCGCGAAGCGGGCCTGCAACCTAGCCACTATGTCGGTGCGGAAATTCCGATCCTCGGCAGCAATGCCAAGTGGTCACAGGACGGCGAATACATGGTCGCCGAGGGTGATGAAAGCGACGGCACGCTCGCGATCTATCGGCCCGAGCACGCGGTGATTCTCAACATCGAGGCCGAGCATTTGGATTTCTATCGCGACCTCGATCACATCCGCGAGGTGTTCACGAAAATGGCGGATCAAACCCGCGGCTCGCTGGTCTATTGCGCGGAGGATCCCGTCGCGCGCGAGCTTTGCAGTAAGCGCGCAAACACGATCTCTTACGGCTGGGCTGATGCGGATTTCACGGCAAGCGATGTGCGCGACTTGCGTGGGTCATCGGCCTTCACCGTGACCAAGCGCGGCAAGGTGCTCGGCGATATCGAGCTCGGCATTCCTGGGCGTCACAATGTCCTCAACGCGTTGGCCGCGATCGCACTGGCCGATGCCTGTGGTGCGGAATTCTCGCTGGTCGCCCGCGCACTTGCGGCATTTGCCGGCGCGAAAAGGCGCTTCGAAACACGCTACCTGTCGGCAAATTTCCGCATCGTCGATGATTACGGGCATCACCCGTCGGAGCTTGCCGCCACGCTTCAAACTGCGCGCTCGCTCAATCCGAAAAGGCTCGTCGTGCTATTCCAACCGCACCGCTACACGCGCACGCAGGCGCTCGCCGATGATTTCGGAAAAGTCCTGCAGGCGGCCGATCTGGTTTTCATCAGCGATGTCTATGCCGCCTCCGAGACGCCGATCCCGGGTGTGTCGGGTCAGACGCTTGTCGATGCGATGGCGCGTCATGGCAAAGTGCCTGCGAAATTTTTGCCACGCTTGGACAAGGCGCATCATGTCGTGGGCAACGCCCTGCAGCCCGGTGATTTGCTCATCACGCTCGGCGCCGGCAATGTGCACGAGGCCGGTTCGCGCATCGCGCGGGACCTCAAGACGCTCGAGGAAATCAAGGCCCTCGCGCCGAGTGGTGGCATCGATGGAAAACTTTACGAGCCGATGGGCCGTCACACGACCTTGCTCGTCGGTGGTCCGGCGCAGTTTTGGCTCGAGCCGCATGACTTCGAAAGCATGGCCGCGATGGTCGCCTATTGCCGCGAGCGTGGCATTCCGGTGCGCGTGGTTGGTCGCGGCTCAAACTTGCTGGTGCGCGATGGAGGAATCCGCGGTGCGGTGATTCATCCGAGCGGCGGGGCATTTTCCGAAGTGAGCGTCGGCGCGAATGGCGAGATCACGGCGGGTGCCGGTGTGCGGCTCAAGAAACTTGCCAGCGTCGCGGCGGCCGCGGGCATCGGCGGCTTTGAATGGATGGAAGGCATCCCGGGAAATGTTGGCGGCGCACTGCGCATGAATGCCGGCGCGATGGGCATCGAAACATTTGATCAAGTCCGCCGCGTGACCTTCCTCGACGAAGATGGAACGATCCGCACGCGTGAGCGCGATGAAGTGATCGCCCACTATCGAAATGTGCCTGAGCTGCGCCGCAATTTCGCCTTGCAGGCGGTGTTCTTTGGCGAACCCGACACGCCGGAAAACATCCAGTCGCGTTGGGATGAATCACGCGGCAAGCGCAAGACATCCCAACCGGTGATGGCCTCCGCCGGCTGCACTTTCAAGAACCCGCAGGAGATGCCCGCCGGCAAGCTCATCGACACGCTCGGGCTCAAGGGCAGCCACCGCGGCAAGGCTGCGGTCTCGGATGTTCACGGCAATTTCATCGTCAACCAAGGCGGCGCCACCGCCAGTGATTTGCTCCAGCTCATCGATTCGATCCGCAGCACCGCGCGCAACGAACGCGGCATCGAACTTGAAACCGAAGTAAAAATCATCGGCGACGACGAAGCCCAATTTTAAATCAAAATCTCAAAGACCAATCATGAGTTTGGAATCGATCAAAATTGCCGTGTTGATGGGTGGCCCGGGTTCGGAGCGCCAGGTCTCGTTGGCCTCGGGCGCGGCGGTGCTCAAGGCGTTGCGCGAGCGCGGGCTGAATGCCGAACCGATCGATGTGACCTCGACCACGATCGATCTTCCGGCGGGCACCGGGCTGGCATTCAATGTCATTCACGGGACCTTCGGCGAAGATGGTCGATTGCAGGAAACGCTCGAGGCAATGGGTGTGCCTTACACCGGTGCGGGCGTGAAAAGCAGCCGCACGGCATTCGACAAAAACCTCGCGAAGGCCGCCTTCATCGCCGCCGGTGTGCCCACACCGCGTGCTGAGATCATTGATGTTTCCCAAGGCCCACGCCTGCCATCATTTGCCGCGCCATTCGTTGTCAAGCCACCGCGCGAAGGCTCCAGCGTCGGCGTGAACATCGTGCGTTCGCAGGATCAAGCCGCGAAGGCGATGGCCGATGCGGCGAAGTACGGCGATGACATCCTCGTCGAGGAATTCGTCGATGGCATGGAGCTCACCGTCGGCATTGTCGATGACCAAGCACTGCCGGTCGTGCACATCATTCCGCCCGAAGGGGTCTACGACATGGCCAGCAAATACCCGTGGCTTTCCGGGGCAAAGGGCAGCCAATACATTTGCCCGGCCGACCTCGATGCGGCGACCACCCGCGCGGTGCAGGAAGCGGCGCTCGCAGCGCATCGTTCGCTTGGCGTGGAAATTTATTCGCGCGTCGATGTCCTGCTCGATGCAAGCAATCGCCCGTTCGTGCTTGAGGCCAACACCATTCCGGGCATGACCGAAACCAGCCTGCTGCCCAAGGCCGCAGCTGCGACCGGCATTTCCTTTGGTGACCTTTGCGCACGCATAGCCGAACTTTCACTGGCATTGAGATCCTAGCGCATCGATTTAAACCCATCCGCACCGCCGCCATGAAAAACAAAAGCACCGCAAGCCGCCGCCACTCGCGACAAAATGTGTTGCAAGTCCGCGTGATGACCCCGCGCATCGCATGGCTCGGCTTCCTCGGATTTTTTGGCAGCCTCACCAAGCTCGCCTGCGTCGTCGCGATTCTCGCCGCGCTCGGCTGGGGCGTGTGGCGCGGCATGCAGGTCGCGTTCTATCGCAATCCCGACTTCCGCCTGCAGGTGATCGATCTGAATGCGAATCCGGTGATCGATGAGCTCCGCGTCGCATCGGTGATCGGCATCGACCTGACATCGAATCCAAGCCTTTTCGATGTCGATGTCTCCAATGCCACCGAGCAACTCAAGGACTTGCCGGAAATCACCGATGCAAAACTCGAGCGGCATCTGCCCGACACGCTCGTCGTTCGCGTCACGCCACGCGTGCCCAAGGCATGGATCCGCTGCGCTGAGGCAGGCATCAGCGAAGTGCGCAAAACCGGCGGACTGCTGGTCGACCAAGACGGCGTCGCCTACCAATGCCCCGAAAGCCAGATCGATTCGACACTGCGCTTGCCGGTGATCGATTTGCCCGCATCGGAAGATGCCAAGCCCGCGGCCGGCAAGCGCATCGAGCAGCCCGAGCTGGGTTACGCGCTGGCCCTGATCAAGGCCATTTGCGAAATCGATGCCGACGGCATGCAGTGGATCGATTCCATCCGCCAAGCGAACAAGTGGTCGCTCGAGTTGGTCACGCGCGACGGCACGACTGCGGTCTTTGGCCTCGGCGATCACCGGCGCCAGATCGAGAACCTGCGCGCGGCCCTTGCCCACGCCGGCAGCCGCGGCTATGTGATTGATAGCATCAACCTCATTCCCAAATACAACACGCCCATCACCATCCGCAGCGAAGCCAAGCCACCGAAAGCGATCCCGGTCGTAATCGATGAAACGGCGGCCACCGATCGCGCGGATGAAAAAAAATCCACCGCCGCCACGACCCGCAACTGAACCTTTCATTCGCCCGCACACCCATGGCTCGACGCAGCAAAATTCATGTCGGAATCGAAATCGGCACCAGCAAGACCTGTCTCGTGGTCGGAGAGGTCAAGCCCGACAGCGCGATCAAGATCCTTGGCATCGGCGAGACCAAAAGTGCCGGCGTACGCAAGGGTGAGATCTTCGATTACGCGCAGACCCGCGCCTGCCTGCGCGACGCGCTCGCCAAGGCCGAAGACGCCGCCGATGTGGAAATCGGCAGCGTTTATCTGGCGGTCACCGGCTCCCACATCCAAGGCGTGAACCACCGCGGCACCTACCGTTTGCCGGATGGCGAACCGGTCGTCGGCCCCGAGCATGTCGAAGAGGCCCGTACGATTGCTCGCGAGGTCCACATCCCGGCCGACCATGTCTACATCCACCCGATCATCCGCAACTACTGGCTCGACGGATTGGAACACTCGACCTCTCCGGTCGGGTTATTTGGCAAAACCGTGGAGGCGGATTTCCATGTCGTCCATGGCATCGGCACGCGCATCCAGAACAGCATCAAGCTCGTCAGGGAAATGCCGCTCGAGGTCGACGACATCGTCTTTTCTCCCATCGCCACCGCGCAGATGGCGCTCAACCGCGAGCACCGCGAGAATGGCGCCTTGGTCATCGATATCGGTGGTGGCACGACCGATTACGCGCTCTACCTCGGCGGCGTGATCACCGCTTCGGGTTGCATTCCGGTCGGCGGTGATCATGTGACCAACGACATCCACCTCGTCACGAATTTGCCATTTTCCAAAGCCGAGCAGCTCAAGGTCACCGAAGGCGATGCCTCGGGTGATCCGGCGAAATCAGTCGGCACCGCGCGCCTCCACGACGATCGCGGTTTCGCCGAAGTCGAGGTGAGCCGCGCCGTGCTCAACGAAACGATCCGCCAGCGCTTGGAAGAAACATTGCGACTCGTGCTGCGTCAACTGCCCGAGGGATCGATCGAAGCGGTCGGCGCGGGTGTTTTCCTCACCGGCGGCACCAGCCTCATGCGCGGCTTCGACGAGCTGGCCTATCAGGTCTTCGGCCGCGACATTTACCGCCCCGAGCCACCGGAAATCAGCGGCATCCAGGCGAGCTTCCGCGATCCGCGCTACGCGACTGCGATCGGCCTCATCCGCTACGCACTGATCGTTGAGGCCGAGCGGGTATCGCCGCCCGGATTTTTTGGCCGCATCGCACGGATGTTCTGGCCCTTCGGAAATTGAGAAAATTTTTCCACCGTCCCGCAACCTCCGCATTTCACCAACCCATGATCTCCCACTCGCGAGCGAACCGCCCGATCGTCGATCCCGCATCCGTCAAAATCATCGGCATCGGTGGCGCGGGAGCAAACCTTCTCGAGCGGGTCGCGCTCGACGGCATGGATGCGGCCGGCCTGCTTATGCTCAGCGCCGATGCGCGGGTGCTCGGTGCCTGCGTCGTGCCGGAAAAAATCCAGTTGGGCGAGAGCCTGCTCAAAGGGCTGGGCGCCGGTGGTGATCCCGAGCTCGGCGAAAAAGCCTTGCTCGAGGCGGAGCCGGCCCTGCGCCGCAGCATCGACGGCCATGAGTTTGTCTTCATCTGCGTCGGTCTCGGCGGTGGCACGGGATCGGGTGCCGCTCCGGCCGTTGCGCGCATCGCCCGCGAGGCAGGTGCCTTTGTGGTGGTCATCGCCACCATGCCCTTCGCCTTCGAAGGGAAACGCCGCCGCGAGCAAGCCGACGATGCCCTCGCAAAACTTTCCGCCCACGCCAGCGCGCTGATCACCTTCGACAACAACCGCATGGGCGAAACGGTGCTCGCCAAGCAGGGCGCCCACGACGCCTTTGCGGCCACCGACCAACTCATCGGCGAATCCATTCGCGCCATCACCCGCATCGTCACGCGCCCGGGGCTCATCCACCTCGGCCTCGACGACCTGATTAGCGCCCTCGGCGACACTGCCTCGCCCTGCCTCTTTGGCTCGGGCATCGCCGATGGCAAGGATCGCTCCAGCGTGGCCCTTCGCAAAGCCATCGCCAGTCCGCTGCTCGACCAAGGCGCCTTGCTCAAGGAGGCCCAAACCGTGCTGGTCCACGCCTGCGGCGGCGAGGACCTGACCCTTTTGGAAATCGAGCTCTTGATGCAGGGCCTGCAAAAATTCGTGCCCGAAGACGCCCACCTGCTTTTCGGCGCGGCGATCGACCCCTCCTTGGGCTCAGCCTTGTCACTGACCCTGATCAGTTCGCTGCCCGATGGTTCTTCTCTCCCGGCCGTGCGCGAATTGCCTGCAGCACGCGAACTGCCAGCGGAAAAAACATTTCCCGCGCCCGCTGCGAAACCGCAGGTCCAGCCCGAGGAAGCGCCGCTCTTCGCCGCCACCCCATGCATCGAAAAGAAAGCCCCCGAGCCGGAAAATTTCCCCGCGCCCTCAAGCCCGGCCTCCGATGCCGCCGAACCCTCGGGCTTTGAGCTTTTTGAGCCTGCACCGACCGCGACCCAGCAAACGGAAGCCCCACCAGCGCCCGAACCGGAACCCGCCGCGCCGCCCAAGCGCGCAAGAAAACCATCCGAAGCGGAGCCCGATCCCCAAAAGGTCAAACTCAGCGTCAAAGCTACCGGCGCCCAGAGCGAACTTTCGCTCGACTCGGTGCCTCGCGGGCGCTTTGAAGGCGAAAATCCCAATGTTTTCGAGGGCGAGGACCTCGACCTCCCGCCGTTTCTTCGGAAAAAGAAATAACACGCGTTCAGACGCCGCCCTCGGCACCCAAACGCCCCCGAAAACCGGTTCAAATAGTTAGCTTTTCTTAAGCAAAAAGGCTGTTTTTTCCCTTGAAACACCGAAAAAATATTTTTTCATATTTTTTATCAACCGTTCAACGGGATCTAACATTAATCACTAGGGCCGTCGCATCCGTGATCGGCGCCTAGACTTTTCGAAACAATAAACCGCAAACCTAACCAAACCCCCGTCTCACCCAAATCCAGCCATGAAAGCCCAGTATAACCCACTGCTCAAGCTTGCCATGAAGTCCCTTGGCATGCCCCTCGTCGTCACTGCATCGATTGCTACTCTGGTATTTAGCACCACCCAGCGTGCTGATGCCGCAGGAGACATTTTCGATGGCTACATCGAGATCAACGGAACGTGGTACAACATCGGTGGCGTCAATGACGGTCGTAACAATCCCAGCGGCAGCGCAAACGCGGCGACTCGGACCTTGCTCAGCAACGTCGATTTTGGCACCCAAACACTCGGCAGTTTTAACATCACGGGTTTCCAGATCAATGCATGGACCAGTTTTGGAACAAGCGCCGACAACCACGGAGCAAACTACAAAGTCTGGAGAGCTGGAGACGCTGAGCCGGGCTACACCAATTTCTGGAATACAACATCTGAGTCGTATTATTCCGGAGGCGATTACGCTTCTAGCACGACGGGCCAGAGCACGGGAATCATCGGCGATACCTTTATCAACGGCGACACCTACAACCTGAAATTTCAAACCTACACCGTTCAAACGGGCGACAACGCCGGCACCAAATTTTACGAGCGCAGTGACTCCTTCGTGGTCAACGGAGCACGGCAACTCATTACGGGTTCCAGCAATACAACACAGAGCGCCGCCTACAACACTTCGGCTAACGGCGGAATTGTGAAACAAGGAACCGGCTCGCTTTTCCTGACCAAGGATAACTCCAACGCGACCACGGGGCAGAAAGGGACTATTTATATCGATGAGGGTACTGTGGTGGTGAATCCAGATGCCGGTGTTTCTGGAAACAACGCTTTGGGTGGCAGCTCCGCAGTTGTTCAACTTGGCGCTACTGGCGGCACTGCAAATGCGAATTTTGCTTTGGCTGACAGTGATGGCGGATTGAGCATCTCCCGTAACATTGTCGTCCGCGGTGGATCCTCCGGAACTAAAACCATTTCTTCCACAAACACCTCCGGCACAAACACTCTTTCGAGTTTAATCAGCTTGGACAACAATGTGACACTTTCCTCGGCATCGGGGGGCACATTGGAATTATCCGGAAACCTCGAGGACGGCCTAGCGACCGGAGCCTTTGGCGTAGTCATCGCAGGCAGTGGTAAAGTCGTTTTTTCCGGAGCCTCCAACAACAACGGCATCTCAGGATACACGGTCAACAATGGCGCCACCCTGACGATGAACAAATCATCCGCCGACTCCGTGCAGTCAACCTTGACCATTGATAGCGGCGGCACGGCGGAATTCGCGGCTTCAAATCAGCTGGGAGCCTCCGCCTCTATCGTCAATAACGGCACCCTTGCCACGGGCTCTAGTGGTCTCACCGATACTTTCGGCAGCCTTAGCAGCAGCGGTACGATCAGCGGAAACGGTACACTGACCGCCTCCACCTACACGCTTTCAGGCGGTACAGTGAACGCGAACCTCGGAGCGGGCACATTGAGCATCACTGGCAATGTTGCGTTGAACGGAACTTCTGGAGCCAACTCGGTGGCGGTCACCGGTGGCAACTTGACTCTGGGCAGTGGAGCCAATCGCCTGTCCTCCAGCGCAGATGTTACCGTATCGGCCAGTCGCTCGCTTACGATCGCTAGCGACCAAACTGTCTCCAGTATCAGAGAAACCGGCACCGGAAACGGTGGTGCGGTCGCGATCGGCAGCGGGGCCACTCTCACCGTGAACGGCGCCAACAAAGGCACCTTGTTCCAAAACTCGATCTCGGGTCAGGGCGGCCTCACGGTCAACGGCTCGGGCAATACCACCCTTAGCCTTTATGGTACCCAATCTTACACCGGTGCCACTAGGGTTTCCGGAGCCAAGATCAGCTCCGGTGTGGCTTTGGACACCTCGGGAGTCACCATCGATGGCGGTACCTTTGAAACATCGGCGGCCAATATTCTCGGCAACTCCGCAAGCGTGAATCTTTCGAGCGGCACATACGCTCTCGGTGGCAGCGACACAATCGGTTCGCTCACCATGAGCGGCGGTACCCTCTCCGGAAACGCCACCCTTACCGCATCGACCTACGCCCTTAACGGCGGAACCGTTAGCGCCAATCTTGGTGCCGGATCCCTTACTGTCGGT
>JBKDYW010000282.1:0-4380 GCA_046308575.1 Verrucomicrobiota bacterium | reverse complement strand
GGGTCGCAATAGCCGTGCGTCTGTGCGGAGGATTTCAGGAACTCCGCGAGCTCATCAATCGAGCTCATTGCCTTGCCATTCACCGCCTTGAAATTGCGCGAGAAAATTTCCCAAAGATCCGAGCCCTCGAGCTTGCGGGGTGAATGAAGCATCGTGGAATCATAATCCGGCAGGGGCGCTTTGTTTTTCAGCGCCGATGTGGCGGCTTCGATTTTGGCGAAGATCGTGGAGCGGGACATGAAATGAAAAGGTTGAGTGCTGTGATTTTTTGCGGCGATGGAGTTTGATCCAATCGAGTGCGATCAGTGATGGGCGATCATTTTGACTGCCTTGTTTTCATCCATTTTCTGAAATCTCCGCCGCGCGATTCGGGTAGGGTGCGTTGGCCAAGCCAATCCTGAAGCGGCTTGATGGGCGCGACATGGATGGGCAGGTGGTTCATTGCCTTCGACATCGTCATCGCGGTGCGCCATAGCGAGGGCGAGGTGGCGAGGGTCGAGAAAGGCGTCATCGGCACGGCGGCGGGTGAGTGAACGCCCTCGCGTTTTGCCTTGTCGCGCAGGCGCAGCAGCAAGTCGGGGATTGGAATGTCGACCGGGCAAACTTCGTTGCAAGCGCCGCAGAGCGACGAGGCTTTTGGGAGGTCGGCAAGCTCCGGGAAGCGGTCGCCGAAGAGCAGAGGTGAGAGCACCGCGCCGACTGGGCCGCCGTAGGTCGATCGGTAGGCATGGCCGGAAGCCTGGCGATAAACCGGGCAAACATTTTGGCAGGCGCCGCAGCGGATGCAGCGCAGGATTTCGCGGCAGTTTGATGCAAGGACATCGGTGCGGCCGTTGTCCATGAAAACGACATGCATATGCTCGGGGCCGTCGGGCTGATTGGCGGACTTTGGGCCATTGATGAATTCGGTGTAAACCGTGAGTTGCTGGCCTGTGGCCGAGCGGCCGAGCAGGTTGAGGAAGACCGCGAGATCCTGTTCGCGCGGGATCACTTTTTCGATGCCGACCAGCGCGATGTGCACTGGCGCTGGTGCCATGCCAAAGCGCGAGTTGCCTTCATTGGTCACAAGCGTGAGGCGGCCGGTGTCGGCGCAGACAAAATTCGCGCCGGTGATGCCAGCCTCGGCGAGCATGTACTTTTCGCGAAGGTGGACGCGTGCGCGGCGGGTGATCGTTTCCGGGTCGTCGTTGTAATCGGCAGCGATGCCTTCGCGTTGGAAAGTGCGGGCGATTTCGCGGCGGTTTTTGTGGATGATCGGTTTGACGATGTGGGATGGCTCGTCGTTGTCGAGTTGGACGATGAACTCTCCGAGGTCGGACTCGAGACATTCGATGCCGTTCTCGATGAGAAACGGGTTGAGGTGAATTTCTTCGGCGGCCATCGACTTCGACTTTGTGAGGCGTGTGACGCCGTGTCCGCGCAGGATGGAAAGAATTTCCTGGCGTGCGTCTTCGGCGGTCGCGGCGAAATGGACCTTTACGCCGCGCTGGGTCAATGCCGCCTCCGCCTTCGCAAGGTAATCGCCGAGGTGGTGGAGTGTGTGGTCCTTGATCGCTCCCGCAAGTTTGCGCAGCGAATCGGGATCGGCATAATCCTTGTGCAGGACTTCGTAGCGCTTTTCGGTGCCCTTGGACGAACCGTCGAGCACCGAGGTTTGTTTCTCGTCGCTGATTTTTCGGGCGTAGAGGTCGATGGGTTGGGTGCCGATCATGGATTCGGTTGGTTTGGTTTTACCAGCGTGTCGCGGAGGATCTGGATGGCGTGAAATTGTGGGATCGCGCGGCCTTGGTTTTGTGCGAGCCCGTTGAGGTGCATGAGGCAGGACATGTCGGTGCCGACGAGCATGTCGGGCCGGATGTCGAGCATGTGATCGAGTTTGAGCGTGCCCATTTGCCCGGAAATGTGAGGAAAGGTCACCGAGAAGGTTCCGCCAAAACCGCAGCATTGTTCGGACTGACCGAAGGGGATGACCTCCGCATTTTCGATCGATGAAAGCAGCGTGCGCACCGCCTCGCCGGTCTTGGTGCCGCGGCTGTGGCAGGAGCGGTGAAACGCGATGCGGGTGGGCTGTTCAAATTTCCCCGGCCATGTGCGGATCTGGAGTTCGTTGAAAATGAAATCGATCACTTCGCGGGTGCGGGTGGCCAGCGAGTTGATTGCCGCGTCGGGTTCTTCCTCGAATTGCAACATGTTGCCGTGGCGGTTCATCGCCGCGCAGGAGCCCGAGGGCACGATCACCGGTAGCTCGCCCGCGAAGACATCGGCGCAGTGGCGTGCCACTTTGCGCGAGGCGGCCCAGTCGCCGGAGTTGAATGCTGGCTGGCTGCAGCAGGTTTGATTTTCCGGGAAATCGACGGAGATGCCAAGGTGCTCGAGGACTTCGACAGTGGCTTTCGCCACATCGTCGAAGAACGCATCACAAAGGCAGGTGCCCATGAGAAGCACTCGTTGGTTGAGGGGGCGGGCGCTGGGTGTGGACATTGAAAAAGGTGTCTGTTCACAGGCTATCGATCGGGCGGGGTGCTGCAATCCATAATCCTTGCCGGATTGATTTTTCACGCTCGCGAATGCCGGAGTGCGTATGATTTGCATGGTTCGCGGTGGGCGTTTGATCGGGCGGGGCATGGGATGGACAAGCATGCGGCGGAATGCTTGAGTGCTGCCGATGAGCGATGGATCCTTGCTGCTGCTGGGGCTTGATGGGCCGGACTTGAGGCCGGACGAAGCGGCGCTGTTCCGCCGTTTGCAACCGGCCGGCTACATCCTTTTTTCGCGCAACATCGTTTCGCCGGAGCAGACGCGAAAGCTCACCGACGACCTGCGCGACTTGTCGGTCGATTTGCCGATCATCGGCATCGATCAGGAAGGTGGACGCGTCACGCGGACCAAGGAAATTGCGCCGGTGCTGCCATCGGCCGAGGCCCTCGCGGCGCGCGGGGACATGGGAAAAATTGCCGATGCCGGCGCGTTGACCGGCGAGCTGCTGCAGCTTTTGGGCTTTAATCTCAACTTTGCGCCAGTGCTCGACCTCGATCATTTTCCCGGACTTGCAAATGCCCTGCGCGGCCGCTGCTGGGGTCGCGACCCTCAGCGCGTGATCGATTTCGCGGGTCAATGGAACCGCTGGATGCGCCGGCAATCGATCGCAAGTTGCGGCAAACATTTTCCCGCTTGCGGCCGCGCCGTTTCCGATCCGCATCACGACCTGCCATCGTCGCCTGCCACGCTTGATGAATTGCTGCGCGAGGATGTAATTCCTTACACCGCGCTGATGCCCGAGCTCGATTCGATCATGCTCGCGCACATCGAGTTTCCCAACATCGATGCCGATTTTCCCGCATCGCTTTCGCCCAAAATCATTCGGCGTTTCCTGCGCGATCAGCTCGGCTTCGACCGCCACCTCGTGATGACCGACGACCTCGACATGGGTGCCATCACCAAGCGTTACGGTCGCGGCGAGGATGTGAAACTGGCGATCCGCGCCGGCAATGACCTTGCGATGATCTGCCATCGCAATGACACCGCGGAAGCCGCCGCCCGCGCGATTGGCGAATTGCCCCTCGGTATGCGGCACGAGGCACAGGATCGCGTCGAACGTTTCCGTCGCCGAGTGCTGCGCCCGCCCGCCGCATGGTCCGCCCAAAAATGGCAAAGCAACTGCGCCAAGATCGCCCAACTCGCGGCGGAATTCGACCTCGCCGAGGAAACCTCCTCAAACAGCCCAGTGGCGGAATATTGAGTTTACCTCTCTAGCAACCAAGCGATGTGCGGAGTGTAGAGGTTCGGTTCAAGTAGGAAGGAATCGTGACCTTTTTCCGAGTGCACGGTGATGTGCATGCAATCGACTTTGGCGCGCTCGAGATGCTTGACCAGTTCGGCTTGTTCTTCCGGGTAGAAGCAGAAGTCCGAGTCGATCGAGAAGACCAGCCAGCGTTGGTTAGCAGCGCGGGAGCGCTGGAATAGGGCCGCGGGTGTTTCGGCATCGCCTTCGAGCGTGGCGTCGAAGCGTGACCAGAGATCGATGATGCGCAGGTAGGTGTTGGCGTCGAAGCGCTGCACGAATTTTTTCCCCTGATGGAGCATGTAGCTCTGGAATTGGTCGCGCACCTTGTACCATGCGAGCACATCGTCGGGCTGGACGACATCCTTGCGGGCGCGGCGCTCGATCGAATTGAGATGGACGAATGTTTTGTGCGAAATCATGCGGGCCAGCGCGAGACCGTAGGTCGGTGCTTCGCCTTCGTAGTAGTCGCCGCCGTTAAAGTGCGGGTCGTTCTCGATCGCGAGGATTTGCTCGAAAAGGATCAGGCGGTTGAGCACCGTGGTTTTGAATCCTGATGCGATGGCGATCACATTGCGCACGCGCTCGGGCAGCCGGGT